>NZ_JAYMEU010000002.1:0-291685 GCF_037029575.1 Alteromonas sp. CH_MED4-4
CGAATATATGGCAGCAATGAATCACGTTATTAAATCAACACGGTGTCTTGCAATCGGAGAGGGTCCATATATGGTATAAGGGCCTTCGGGTAACGTGAAAGGCTGCGTTACTGGCAAGAAAGCAAGTTATTCTGTGAAATCGGTGTGGTAAAGTGCATACAACAAGTTGTATTGAATAGTTTAGAGAAGCAGGTAACCCGTGAGTTACAAATATGTAGTGGGTATTGACGGTGGTGGCACCCGGTGCCGTGCATTGTTGCAAGATATTGATGGCAATACATTAGGTGAAGGGGCGGCAGGCCCTGCAAATATAATGACCAACCCCGAACAAGCAATGGGATCGGTAATAGACGCAACGTTAGACGCAATAGACAGTGCTTCGTTGCCGATTACATGCGAAGAAGTGTTGCTAGCTGCTGGATTGGCAGGGGCGAATATTCCTCAAGCAAAGCATTCTTTTTTGGCGTTAGACAACCCATTTGCCGATACCGTGGTAATAAGTGATTTACACGCCGCTTGTTTGGGCGCGCACGACAATCAGTCTGGAGCCCTTATTATTTGCGGTACAGGTTCAGCGGCAACCCGTTACGACAAGGGGGTATTTACTGACAAAGGTGGTTACGGTCTGCAAGTTGGCGATGATGCAAGTGGTGCGTGGTTGGGCTTATCAGCTATAAAGCATGTACTGCTTTCTTATGACGGCGTAGAGCCCGTTAGTGAATTAAAGAAGCGAATTTGTGAGCACCTTAATTTAGCGTCACCTCTGCAATTAGTGACCTTGGTGGCAAATTACAACGCTGCAGATTTTGGTGATATTGCCCCAGTGGTTATACAGGCTTATCGAGACCAGTGTGCCGCCGCGACCTCTCTTATTCGAAAGGGAGCAAATTACCTCAATCAGTTGGGTGAAGCATTGATTAATCAGGCTTCTACATTGCCGCTATGTTTAGTTGGTGGCCTTGCTGATGTTTACACGCCTTTACTTTCGCCTTCTATCTCTTCTAATTTAACAGCGCCGCTAAAAAGTGCTGAATATGGCGCTATCAGCTTTGCCAAAAGAGTAAAAAGCGAATGAAAGAATCGATTACTGTCGAGCAGGTTTTAACGCCAAAAGGTTGGCTTGAAAACCAAACCATTACTGCTGATAGCGGCAAGATAGTCAGTATTAGCGATGCGACCTCAGCAGAGCTCAGTAGTATTTACAACGGAAAGCTCATTCCCGGTTATTTCGACACGCAAGTGAACGGCGGTGGTGGTGTGCTTTTTAACCATAGCCCTTCTGCCGCTATAGTAGAAACCATGGCGCTGGCTCATCTTCGTTTCGGCACAACGTCAATGTTGCCAACTATCATTACCGATAATGCTTCAACAATGGCTCAGGCGGCGGATGCCATTGCGGAAGTAATGGCGGGCGGCCCAGAGTGCATTAAAGCGTTAATAAAAGGGATTCACTTTGAGGGGCCCTTTTTGAGCAAAGCAAAAAAGGGCGTGCACGAAGCACAATTTATAAGAATGCCTTCTGACGCAGAGCTTGCAACCTTATGTCGTAAAGATATTGGTAAAGTCTTACTTACTGTCGCACCAGAAACGGTGAGTACTAGCTTCATAAAAGAAATGGTTACTGAAGGAGTTGTGGTTGCAATTGGGCACACCAATGCCAGCTATGAGCAAGTCCAGGCGGCTATCGACGCGGGAGCTACAGGCTTTACGCATTTGTACAACGCTATGTCTGCATTAACCTCCCGGGAGCCAGGAGCCGTTGGTGCAGCGTTGCTTAATGACACCGTATATTGTGGTTTTATTATCGATCATCACCACTTACATCGCAAAAGTGCTGAGTTGGCATTAAATGTGAAAACTGCCAACCGCGCCGTGTTGGTTACCGATGCCATGGCGCATGTGGGCAGTGATATTGAGCGTCTTCACTTTTTTAATACCGAGATTGTTAGGCATGGCGATAAACTGACTACGCCAGATGGCAAAACACTGGCTGGCTCGTGCTTAGATATGCATAGTGCAGTTTTGAATGCGCACAATGATTGCGGTGTAACGTTAGAAGATGCGAGCAAAATGGCGAGTGCCACGCCGGCTCAATTTATGGGGCTAGAGAGTGACATAGGCAGCATTACCGAAGGTCAGCGCGCAGACTTTTTACTGCTTAATTCCGCCAATGCACTGACCCACGTTTTCAGTAATATGAGAATGGTCTTTTAGGTAGAAATTTAGTATTAACTTAAATGGCTTTGAAATAAGGAAGTGTTATGAAGTTTGTGACAAAGTTTACTGTTCTGTTAGCCGTATTAATGTTGGCTGCAGGGTGTGTTACGCAACGAGGTATGGATTCTGGCGAAAGCGTTCCTTCTCAACCTAATAGCGAGGAAGCCACGCCAACTGAAAGCACAGAGCAAGAAGATGTGGTGCAAGATGGCGACAGCGTAAATGATGGAACCACGAAAGGCGAATCGACTAAAGAGCCAGATAGCAAGCCAGTAGCGCCACCAAAACAAAAAGTTGGGGTATGGGTTAGCGCTAAAAAGTTTCCCACTCACACGCATATCGGTACCACTAAATTTAACAATTTTACGAAAGAATATAGCTACGACTGGCAATTGAACAACACGCTGTATAGCACATTCAAAAAAGCCATTGAGCAAAACAGTCGTTTCACTGCGGTGGATATCTCTTCTATGGTTGACGATGCAGGCGCCCTAGATTTTGTGATGGGTGAAGGAAATAACGGGGCATTCAATGACAAACAAAACACATTAAGAAAATCGTTGTTAGACAAAGGCATTGCCACTGTGATTATCGTTGAAGAAGCGCCGACGGTGGCTATTACCGAGTGCGGTACTTATGGATGTTCAGAGCATCAAAGCAAAGGGTTCGGACTGTTTACGCGTAGTTTTTTGGGTACCGATCACTATATTGCTTCGGCAAGCTTTAACGTTAGTATTGAGCGTTTAGACAAGCCAGTTGATATCTTAACGCTGCCAGTGTTTACCGAATTTCAAGATGATGCGCTAAAAAATGAGCGTGTTGAAGATTTCACACCGCCAGATAACTTTGATGAAATAACGGAACAAGAGTTAGCGCCAATTAAAAATACGATTGTTAACTACTTCGACCGCTTAGCGACAGCGGTTGGCAAGTATTTATCTGGTCAGTAAGCTTTTAATATACTGAAACAAAAAACGGGCACTTAAATAAGTGCCCGTTTTGTTATGTGGCTCACTTCATCTATTGATGAAGGCATCGATATATAACTACGCGTTTTCTTTATGCGCCAAAAACTCTTCGTAGTTTCCATCGAAGTGATTCAGTTTCTTGTCTTTAATTTCGATGATTTGCGTTGCCAGTGACGAAACGAATTCACGGTCGTGACTAACAAAAATAACAGTGCCATCAAACTTGTATAGCGCATTGTTCAAGGCTTCAATCGACTCCATGTCCATGTGGTTAGTGGGTTCATCCATTACTAAAACGTTGATGTCTTGAAGCATTAGCTTTCCGAACAGCAAACGGTTTTTCTCACCACCAGAACATACCTGCACGCGTTTGTTGAAGTCGTCAGACGTAAATAGCAAACGTCCTAACATACCTTTTATTTGCAGGTCATCGTGTTTGGGGCTACGCCATTGGCTCATCCACTCAAACATAGTGATATCTTCGGCAAAGTATTTAGCGTTATCCTGCGGAATGTAACCAATCGCAGCGTTTTCAGCCCACTTATAGCTTCCTGCGGTAGGTTCAATGTCATTAACCAAACACTTCAAAAGCGTGGTTTTGCCGGCCCCATTCTCACCAATAATCGCCAAGCGCTGACCAGCTTCTAATAGCAAGTTCGCGTTATCGAATAACGGAAGATCTGGGTAGCTATGGCCTAAGTCTTCAAGTGTGATGGCAAGGCGGTGAAGTTTCTTATGTTGGTTAAACACAATATAAGGCTTACGACGGCTAGACGCTTTTACCTCAGCTAATTCAATTTTCTCAAGACGGCGGGCACGCGAGGTGGCTTGTTTCGCTTTCGATGCGTTGGCAGAGAATCGCGCTACGAAGCTCTGTAGCTCTTCAATTTCCGCTGACTTCTTAGCATTCTCTGCATGAAGCTGTTCTTGAACGAGCATGGCAGCTTGAATGTAGTCGTCGTAGTTACCCGGATAAACGCGCAGCTCACCATAGTCGATATCGGCCATGTGCGTGCATACAGAGTTTAGGAAGTGTCTGTCGTGCGAAATAATAAGCATGGTCGATTTACGTTTGTTCAGCTCTTCAGCTAGCCAACTGATGGTGTAGATATCCAAGTTGTTGGTTGGTTCGTCTAGAAGCAGAATGTCTGGCTCGGCAAATAACGCCTGCGCCAAAAGCACACGTACTTTTTTACCAGGTGCTACTTCCTTCATTAGACCAAAATGATAGCTTTCGTCGATGCCAGCAGAGTTTAAGATATCGCCAGCGCGCGCTTCGGCGGTGTAACCATCCATCTCGGCGAATTGGGTTTCCAAGTCCGCCACGCGCATGCCATCTTCTTCGCTCATTTCAGCCTTGCTGTAAATGGCGTCGCGCTCTTGCTTAACTTCCCATAGTTCACGGTCACCCATGATAACGGTATCGACTACGCTAAACTCTTCAAACGCAAACTGGTCCTGACTCAAGATACCTAGCTTTGTGCCTGGCGCCATAGAAACGTTGCCCGACGATGGAGTAAGTTTACCGCTTAGAATTTTCATAAAGGTAGACTTGCCACAACCGTTTGCGCCAATTAGGCCGTATCGGTTGCCGTTGCCGAATTTTGCGGAAATATTTTCAAATAATGGCTTAGAGCCAAACTGCATTGTGATATTTGCGGTGGTAATCAAAACAGGTATCCAGGGGTAAAACGATGAGAAGAGATAGTAGTGAAAGCGATTGTCACTTCACTAATATATAAAAGCGCGCGCACTATAAGGAATTGAGGGCTACATGTCGAGGGAATTTTGAACAGTTTTTGCGCTGATGTGCTTTTGGCGAAGCTTATCAAGTATAAACTCGATTGCCTGACTGCTTTTGAATGAGTTATGTGACGAGTTAACAATTGTTGTGTCTTTTGCCTCAGGTAAATATGCGCTGCTATAACTGACCACAGAGTCAGTTATAGCAGCGCATTCTGTTTCTGACTGGCAATACAAGGTACTGGTTGAGCCAATAATAGAATAGCTCTCGCCTTCTACAGGAATGTCGGCTAACGCTGTCATCAGCGGGTGATTGGGGCGCAACACTTGGACGCTATCTGGCCCGTAGTTTTGCAAGAAAGGAAGCATAGCAGCGGTTAATCTGCTCACGCCTACTTTTTCGATAAAGTTTTTAAATAGCGCTTTAAAACCAAAAGGGAGTGTGATGAGTGAAGAGCCTAACGACCCTATAAGGCTATTAGCTATTTCTGAGCCTCGGTGTGGCGTGTCGAGAAAAAACACCGTATTCTCTTTATACACAGGATTAAATATAAATATATCTCGCAACATTTCATCGCCTTCAGCCAGTAGCGCTTCTGGAGGCTCTGTGAAAGTAGTATCCCATAACGTGTTATCTGAATGCGTTGAAATCAGCTTTGCGATTACGCCGCCCATACTATGTCCTATCAATACCGCAGATGAAGAAGCGCCTTCCGATGACGCTATCCGCTGGTTTAGCTTGTACAGTAAATTGCGAATTCGCATGGCGTTATAGAAAGGAGGAGGGCCTGACGGGTAGTACACGTGCAATATCTGATAGTGTTGAGATAATTCTTCGTCATTGAAAATAGCCATTGTGAGATACCGCCAAATTAGCGGGTCTGAATTGAGGCCATGAATCATAATAATTGGGGTTTTGACTGAAGAAAGCTCTCCAATACTAAAGACTCCCATTCTCTTTTCAGCGTCTTGTGCATTAATAAATCCTAGCCAGCTGAAATTATGGATGTCGGCATTTTGTAATAGGGAAAGGTAAGCGGCAGCAGGTGAGTACCGTTGCGTGTATGTGTTGTTTCCAACCAGTATTTCGGTAGGCACATCGACATGTTGGGCTTGCAAGGATATGTGAATTCTAAGCCCTTTCAATGCAACCGACTCAACTTGAAGGGAGTAAGGCGAGTAGATACCTTCTAGTGGATAGTTTAGGTCAAGGCTACGGCCATTCTGTGCTTGGTTGCTAATTCGAGCCACTGCAGCACCGCCAAGTTCACCAAATACCTTAGGAGAGAGGCGAGCGTCTAAGGCTTCTATTTCTGAAACTAAAACGAGCTCGCTTGGGCCCGAGTAGTTAACCTGAATTAAGTTGTCAGTTGTATGTCTAAGACGGAATAACTTGTTTACTGCGAGGTTATACCCGTCGATCCCTATAGCACGATGCGCATCGGAAAGACTGTCTCTTTTTAACAAGGTAATGTAGCAATCGAGCGCAAGCGCGATATCTAATGTAGTACTTTGCTCGTACGACGTGCACCGAGCAGCCAGTTGTATGTTGTCGAAGTGGCTTAAGTCGGGCAAATAGCCATATCCGTATGCACCGGCCAAAGACAAAGGGGATACTTTTTTACGCATAAACTTATCTGAACTGCATGCACTAATACAGCAGACAGTCGCTACCAATACCCAATAAATGAGATTCTGCTTGATGCGCATTTCACCCAAACGCTAAAAAAAGTATTAACCTTTTATAGCGTGTTTTTGTCAAAAATTGCACCTCAAACTTAACTCCATATGGTATGAGGCGTGAAACAAGCGTTTCGAATCCCCCGCTCATTCTACAGATTGCCCCTTATGGTTTGTTGCTTCTTTTATATTAGTGGCAAGCAAATAATTCCAGCATAAAGAAAATATTACATAAAAGTCAGCGCGCGGTGATGCATCAATGCAGAATTAACGAACAGAGCTTTGATCAGCATTTTTAGTATAAAGGTTACTTAAATCGTTATTTTAAAGAGAAAAAATGGAATCTTGTCTATTATGAAAAAAAGCATTTTTAGTTGGTCTTAATCTTGCTGTGCTTATCTACTGAAAATAAACCGCAGAGCGCAAATGCGTCTGCTGAATCAGTGCGAAGTTTTATTTCACTCTAGTTTATCGTGAGTTAGGTAACGCAAAAGAAGAATAAAACTGGGCATTTTAAAGAGGGAAACATCATGAAATTTTTGAAAAAAATTGCGATTGGTTGCTTTTCGGCAACGGTTTTAATGTCAGGCAGCGTGCATGCAGAAGCAATTAGCTCAGATTCCGTAATGCAAACTCAAGCCGCTCACTACAATAAGCAGCAGCTAATTGACATGGTTAATCGTGCAGACGTGCAGAGTAAATTGGTTAGCTTAGGTGTAGATAGCAACCAAGCTATCGCCAGAATCAACGGCATGACCGACAGCGAAATTGCCCAATTAAATGATGAAATTAATCAAGCGCCAGCGGGTGGCGTTGTGGGCGCAGTGCTTACCGTACTTGCTATTATCGCAATTTTGGACCTAATTGGTGTAACTGACGTTTACCCATTTATTCGTCCAGTGAACAGCTAATTGAATGATCAATTCAGTTAAAAAGGCCTGCGCGTTAGCAGGCCTTTCGCTTCTATTTTTGCTTTCAGGCTGTCAGTCCACACCTCAAGCTGACAAGCTGCGGCAAGAGGGACTTGCCTCTTTACCTGAATCTCACACTATTCAATCTGTTCCGTTTTTCCCCCAAGAACAGTTTTATTGCGGGCCTACCACACTATCTGAAGTGTTTGGTTATTATGGTGAAAGCACCTCTCCAAATGATATTGCGCCTAAGTTGTTCATTCCCAGTAAAGAAGGGAGTTTACAACTAGAAATGGTGAGCGCTACCCGACAATTTGGTTTTTTGCCATATTCTGACCGAGGGACTTTATCGTCAATTATGTCGTTAGTTAAAGACGATATCCCAGTGATTGTTTTTCAAAATTTGTCCATCCAGTTATTACCCCAATGGCACTACGCTGTTGTTATTGGGTTCGATAGTGATAAGGGGACGGTTACTTTACATACCGGCCTTACGCCTAATCACGAAATGTCGCTTGAGCTTTTTGAAAGAACGTGGGGAAGAGGAAATTACTGGTATTTGGCACCAGTTCCTCCTAATGTAACCTCGCCTGAGATGACATCGTTCACTTATGTAAGTGCGGCTTACGACATGCTTAAAGTGGGAGATAAAGCGCGTTCATTGGCGTTTTTGGAAACCGCGTCGCATACATGGCCAACGTACTGGTTAAGTTATTTCCTGATTGCCAATTATTACTTAGAGCAAAACGACAACCAAGCCGTGGCTTGGTTTGAGAAAGGCTATGAAGTGGGGCAGCACCAACATGTTTATGTTCACAACTACGTATTAGCTTTGCGCGAAAACAACATGCCCGAGAAGGCAAATACAATTCTAAAACAGGGGCTTGAACGCTTTCCCAATAACGAACCGCTGTTAACATTGGCTGAGAAATAAACCTAAACTTTAAGAGTATTCGCATTTACGAAAACTTATCGTCTACTATTAACCTAGGAAGTAATTGTGAAAGTAGGCTATGCCAAAAATACTGAGCTCATCAACAATTTCGTACGAGAACGGAGTAGTCACCACTCGACTCTACGGCGCGTTTAATGAAAAAAGTGCGGAAGACTACAGCGATCGTCTTTTTAAACTAGTCATAGGACTGAATCAACGACCCTTTTCCCTTCTGGCAGATATTAGCCAAGTTGAAGGTGCAACTCCTGAGGCCTTCGATATACTCAAGCGTATTATAAAACGGCTCCCTGATATGGGATTAATCGCGAAAGCTTATGTTTATAAAGGACCTGTTATACGCGGAATAATGTTTCAGAGGATCCCCGAGCTCAAAAGTATGGATTATCTTTTTTTCACAGATATTGACGAAGCTTCTTCGTGGTTGTCTCGCGAATATGAACGCAAACTATCTCTGCTCTCTGATTCCTAATTAGCCTGTAATAAGTTAATAGCACAGTTAACTTTCTCATTTCCCACATCTGGTTGGTGCAGTTAACTCTAGTGGTTAACCCCTATGGTGGATGGGCGTTTTTTGCTCGATCCTAATTTGGTTAACGCTATCTAGTCGTTGCTCAGTATTAACGCTGAACGCATTGATAGCTCCAAATTTTAAGGATTGAATAATGAAAAAAAGAACCCTTATATATGCTGCGGTAGCAGCGGCTCTACCTTTCGTAGCAAGCGCCTCCAAAGTACACGCACCCTTAGATACTTCATCGCACCGCATTGCTGAAATAAATCTGACTGACAATGTTGTTAACCCGCCAGCAAACAGCTTGTTTCAAATGGCGTTAGACCAACTGCAAACCACATTCCCATCATCTACATTACGAACAGCTAATGGCCATTTAGATAGTGTTTTTGGTATTGCCATTGATGTTTCAGGCACGTCGCCTGAACAGATGGGGTATGACTTTATTAGTCGACATTCTGCCCTTTTAGGTGGACTAAGTGACGGGGATTTTCTTTTTAACCCTCACCGCAGCAAAGCAGCATTGGGTGGTCATTTAGTGAGGTTTGACCAAGTCATTGATGGAGTAAAAATCAAAGATAGAGGTGTCGGCCTCTTAATAGATGAGTCTCAGGTGGTGAGAGCGCTGTTTGCCGATACAGCTATAAATACGCCTATTGCTAACTCTCAAGTTCTTTCTGCTAATAGCGCGATCAGCGTGGCAACCGCGGATTTAGCGTCTTACAAACGAGCATTGCCAATAGAAGCTCTTGATGTACTGAACCCTGCCTTTTCTCAAATAGAAAAAAGCCTTGGCATTTTCGCCAAGCCAGTGCCACAGAAAGTGGTGGTACAAGATGACAATAAACTGAAACTCGCATGGAAGTTCTTCTATTACTCTTCAAATCCCTTTGGTGTGTTTGAGTATGTCATCGATGCCCAGTCAGGAGACATTCTGGCGCGTAATGATCGGGTCAAAACCATTCTTCCTTTAGGTGAAAATGAAGTTACGCAAACGGGGCAGGTTGGCTTAGTTCAGCAGACTGCGGATTATTTCCCAACATTTCCACCCATTACGCCATCGATGCAAAGTGAATGTCTGATAGAGGACGATGCAGGTGGCTACACCGGCAAACCGAAAGGGATGGAACGCATTAATCTACGTAAGTTTGACGATTCTAACTTTGTGACGGGTGTTGAAGGTTTGCTTACAGGTAAGCACGCGCTTATTGAAAGCGCGATGCTGACAAAAGGGCCTTTTCCACAAGCGGCAACGGGTACGTATCACTTCAGTGAGGATGCTGCCATTGAGGCAAGACCTGTCGAAGATGATCATGTAACGCCTTCTACGGCACATCACATTGACGGCATCAGCCAGTTTATTTACATCACCACATTGCTCGAATATTTAGATTACCTTCATAAAGACGGCGATGCTGTGCATAGTCGTGGCGTGGGCGATGGCTCGTTTCCAAATAGCTACCCTAACGAAGCGGTACCGTTAACTGGTGTGGTACATATTCCGAATGTGCTCGACCCACCAGATAATCCAGCAGATCCTGAGTTTATGGCTAAGCTATTGGGCTTGGACAACGCATTCGCAGTGCCGTTATCACAGGAAATTGCAGGTGAAGAGGTCGTGGTTAACCCGACAGCTTACGGCCATGGTTACTTATTCAACAACCTAGCAATGGATTTCTCGGTTCCCATTCATGAAGGCACCCATGCGACAATTACCCCTATCGCAGGTTTTGAAGGCGAGCCAGAAGGTGGCGCGCTTAACGAAGGGCAAGCCGACCTATGGGCATACACAGTTGGTGAAACACCAGATTTAGGGACTTACCCCGTTAATTCGTGCGATTTACGAAAATTCTTAAGAGAGCAGGGGGTTAATCCCGACTCATTTGAGTTTATTCGTTCTGCACAGAGCCAAATTCGTTATTCACAATTAGGTACAAGAGACAACGCATTTGAAGTGCATCGTGATGGAGAAATTTACGCGGGTGCAATGTGGGATTTAAGAGAGCTTATGGTGGCGCTGCAGCCTAGACAAGACTTTGTTCGCCCCGACCCAGTTACCGGCGATCCTACCCAAGAAACTAGCTTGGGCAAAGAAACGTGGGAACGTATCTTCCTAGGCTCAATGTACGTGCTAGGAATATCTGCACCAGACACTTTCGTGCGCGCACGGGATGCAGTGTTAGTTGCAGATGCCGCTTTATATCCTACCGATCCTTTAGATTTAACTTCACCGGGTCGTCATCATGCATTAATTGAGCGTGTTTTTGCTGCTAGAGAGCTAGGTGCGAACGCGAAAGCACCATTAGGCGGTCGACAGACTATATCAACGGCAGTGAGCGAGTTTACGGCTACCCAGGCTAAGCCATCGACACCAGACGCTATAGACGCGCATATCATTTCTGATGACGCGATTGAAATTACGTGGGAAACCGTACCTGACGCTTTTGCTTATCAATTGCTAAAACGCAAAAAAGGGTCGAGTGCGCGTTTGTTTACGGGTGTACCAACCCGAGAATACTTTGACGGCGACCTCACATTCTCTGGCTTCACCCATGTTGAATTTATAGTGGGCGATAATCGCTACATAGACAAAGGGCAAGGTTTAGGGCGTGGAGCAGGTCAAGGCATAGACTCGTTTGACTATGAATACGTAGTACGTGCAATCAGCCTTAACCCTAATCAGCAAGTTGGTTTTTCTAATATGTCAGGGATTGCTTCAACCGGCTTAAACACGGTGGATGTGAGTGAGCAAGTTGACTACAAGGTGGGTAATGTAAACTACAATAACGGTATCTTTGCCTTTGATATTGCGTTGATAAATACTGGCGACGAGAGAATTTACGGTCCAGTTGATTTCGATATTACTCATATTAGCAATGGCAGTATTACCGTATTGAATGCAGATAATGGTGGCACTGGTAAAAACGGCGACATAGCAAGGTTCCGTTTCGATCAATCGCTAGATGTAGACAGAACATCTGCACTGCGTTATCTAAAGTTTGATAACCCAAATGGAAAACTCTTTACGTTCCAAGCGCGGATCAGCGGCTACGAAGCTGGCGCTTCGTCAACCGGTAGAGGAGAAACGCCTACCTTTGATACGTCTGAGCCAAAAGAACAGTCTGTGGTTTACCATAATATTGAGGAGCACACGGGTGTTGTCTTAATTGGCGCAGCGGATGAAGCATTGGTTGATGGCGTTGACTATGTTGATATCCCGTTTACAGCGCTGCCAAGTGCGTCAAGTGTAGTTGCAACGCTGAGCGCTGATGTTGAGGTAGTAGCGGTGCCAGATCTTGACTTTGAACTGCTCGATGCCGAAGGCAATATTATGGCGAGCTCCGGCAACTTGGGCTCTAATGAGCAAGTTGGCGGTGGCATTGTCCCCGGAGAAACCTATCGGGTTCGCGTGAATGGTTGGGCTAACGGCCCGACGTCATACCGGGTTGTTATTGATCAGTTTGTAAGTGATATTAACGACGCAAACGTTGATCAAAATGGTAATGCGACAACGGGAACAGTAACGTTTGAGTTTAATCCCGTAACAGGGAAAGTAATACCTTTGAACTTACTTAATTAGTCGCCCGTGAAAACACGAAGAATCTAGGCTAACTAGAAGAAAGGTCACCTACCAACAACTGCCTTTCTAAAGGCCTATAAAACAAACCAAAGCCCTATGTTGTGAAAACTGCATAGGGTTTTTTTATTAAACTCGCCCTCCGGGAAGGTCTGGCAAGTATCCTAGCTTCGTTCATTCCCACGCTTCGCTAGGAAACTTGCCTGCGCCTTCTGAGTGGGCAATTATCTATGCGGATTGGTATAACTGGTGCACCTTTTGCCTCTTCTTTCACGTACTAAGGTGTAGCTTAAAATAAAAAGTGCCTACTTATATATGCAGGAGCCCCGTCAGCCGTGGACAGCACTCAACTTCTTGAAAACCAGCAGGCAATAGCAATAGCCGGATTAGTAGGCGTTGTTATTGTGCTTTTCATTGTTAAACGACTTATTTTGGTGCGTTTGAAAGCTAAAGCGCGTTCAGAAAACAGCAGTATGTCTGATATCTATCGCGTGCTTGTGCTGTCGTTAAATGCCCCACTTAATTTGCTTATCTGGGTTATTTTCCTGCTGTTGGTTAAAAGTATTGTTTCAGTATTTCAGATAGAAGATGAAGGGGCGATTAAAGCGCTAACCATTGTTATCGAAGCTGGCCTCATCATTACTTTATTTCTCTTCTTCGAGCGTTTTGTCACTTACTCGTTGAGCCGTTATCGCGACCAGTCAACCATAGTTAAAAATACTAGCGCAATTGCTGGTGGAGCAGTTAGAGCGCTTTTCGCTGTATTAGCAATTTTGATTATATTAAGCACCATGGGGGTGTCGGTAACACCCATTGTTGCATCGTTAGGCATTACTTCGCTCGCAGTAGCATTAGCGCTACAGCCAACGCTTGAAAACTTCTTCTCGGGTATTCAGTTGGTAATGGATAAGCCCATTCGTATAGGCGACTTCATAGAGCTGGATTCCGGAGAACAAGGTTTTGTAGAGAAAATAGGATGGCGCTCCACGTGGGTTAGAATGCTACCTAACAACATCGTGATCATGCCTAACAGTAAGTTGTCTAATTCAAAGTTGATTAACTACTACTACCCTGAACGCGAACTGTCGGTGCCTGTTGAAGTTGGCGTGCATTATAGCTCTGATTTAGAGCATGTTGAAAACGTATGTTTAGAGGTTGCCAATACTATTCTAGAGCAGCACGAGTTTGGTGTTGAAACTTATCAACCTTTTGTTCTGTTTCACACTTTCGACAATTCTAGTATCAACTTAACAGTAATGCTGAGAACCCGTGAATACTTTAACCGCTTCTTCATAAAGAGCGCCTTTATAAAAATGCTTAAAAAGCGTTTTGATGAAGAAGGGATTGTCATTCCATTTCCAATTACTGCGCTTAACCTAGAGCAGGAAGGTGCAGCTCAAACCACAGAGAATTTAACGCCCAAAGCTTAAAAATCTCGCTAAATATGACTTGAGCAAATGATGTCTCAGACTTCTGACGGGGAGTTTTCGCCAAAAATAGTCAACATGCGTTTATCCGTATCGCTCTCTTTTCTATACAGCGTTTGTTTTCCCCGAGTGATTTTTGACTCCTCAAAAGATACCGGTGGCAATTTAGGTTGTAGTTCTCTTTTCTATAAAGAAAATTAACTTTAAGTTTTTCAAGGTTATACCGTCTATTGTATATTTTTTGTTATATTTATTAATAATTTGTTATTAATGCGATTGTTAATTATTTCCTTTTGCCTGCTACTATCTTTTTGCTACCGGTGGCAAATGGGCGGTAATTAAGTTCCGTTAGTTCGCGTGAAAAGAAGAACTAATTGAAGTTGTCTTGTTGAGTAATTGAAGCAGTACGCCCTTCTAATTATTAATCTAAGGACAAAAAATGAAAAAGAACTTACCGATATTTCAATCGACGATAATTGCATCATCAATTGCCTTTGCCGTCTCTACGTCTGCAGTTGCTTCAGGTTTTCACACACAGAACGGAGGCACGACAGGCGGTCAAGGTGGACAAGTAGTACAAGCTTCTACGGGTAAACAAATTCACGAAGCATTGTGTAATAGAAACACCTCAGAAACGCCAATCATTATTCAAGTCTCGGGTACAATCAATCATGGTAATACTGAAAAAGTGTCTGGAGACAGCTGTAATACCGCAGAAGACAAAATTGAGTTAAAAGACATCGCGAATGTGACACTTATTGGTGTAGGCGGTGGCGCTACATTTGACCAGCTAGGTATACACATAAGGAATTCCCAAAACATCATTATAAGAAACGTTCATGTTAAAAACGTCAAAAAATCGGGCTCACCCACGTCAAATGGCGGAGACGCGATAGGGATAGAAAAAGACGTTCGCAACGTATGGGTTGACCACGTAACCTTAGAAGCTAGTGGTGGTGAAAGTGATGGTTATGACGGCTTGTTCGATGTAAAGGATAACTCGAAATACATCACCTTATCTTACAGCATTTTACGTAACTCAGATCGAGGTGGTTTGGTAGGTTCAAGCGAATCACAAGTCAATAACGGTCCGATCACCTATCACCACAATATCTTTGACAATTTGAACTCGCGCGTTCCCCTTGTAAGGGGGGCAACAGCTCACATTTACAATAACTACTATGACGGCGTTCGCTCTTCAGGGATTAATTCCCGCGCAGGAGCCGAAGTCAAAGTAGAAAACAACTATTTCGAAAATAGTAAAGATCCACTGGGTACGTTTTATACAACAACTGACGGTTATTGGCAGGTTGCGGGAAACACTTTCGGAAGTGGCGTAACGTGGAGCGACTCAGACAGTGACTATGAACCTGCAGGGCCAAACGTTCAATCTACAGCATCAATATCTATCCCCTATAGTTACTCGCTAGATGGGGCATCTTGTATACGAGATATTCTTGAGAACACCGCTGGTGCCAACAAGAATCTTGCAGTATCAGACGGTAGCTGCGGTTCAACTGGTGGCGGTGGCGATACCGGAGGTGATGATACAGGAGGTGGCGACACAGGGGGAGGTGATAATGGTGGCGGCGATGATAACTCAGGAGGTAATCCGCCAAGCGGCACCAACTTAGCGTTAAATGCACAATCTGACGGTAGCTCTAAGTACAGTGGAACAAGTTACGGGAACGTAAGGGATGGGGATGTATCTACTTACTGGTCTCCGAGCGGAACGACGGGAAGAATTAGCATCAAACGCTTGAATACGACAGTAAATACTGTACGGGTAATTGAGACCTCTTCTACTCAAGGTGCGGTAACTTCATGGCAACTTGTGAACAATGACACAGGCAGCGTATTGGCATCAGGAAACTCAATTCCAAGTACGATTTCGTTTTCAAATACCAATTTGGATAAAATCAACTTTGTCATCGATTCTGCAACACAACGACCACAAATTGCAGAGTTTGAGGTGTATTTAGATTAAGTCGGTTGCGCTTGTTCTAAACCTTTTTAGGTGACTCTCTGTGAGAGTTTATTTAACTCAATAAAAAAGCCACGTTGTGTAACGTGGCTTTGTTGCGAGTACGTTAACCCATCAAAGGTGTTAGAAGGTGTAACGTGCAGATACGCCTAGTAGGTCAACATCATCAGCTATAACGTAAGTTGCGCCGAAAGAGAGTTGTGGTGTAAAGAAATAGTCTGCGCCAATTTCAAAAGCTGTTTCGTCGTCTTCAATGTCGATATAGCGGATAGCACCGCGAAGCTCAAATTGCTCTGACAGCATCGAACGAATACCGGCAGTAATGCCATAGCCATTGTCGTCAGCTTCAGCAGAAGCGAAGCTTGAGTCTAGGTCAACATCCACATACTCATACGTCAACTCACCAAAAAAGTCAGTTGTTGTAGTTAAACCATAGCGGTAACCAACCCCTGCAGAGATATAGTCAAGTTCACCGTCAACACCATATTCGTCTTCACTCAACTGACCATAACGACCTGTCAGGTATACATTTTCGTTAAGTGATTTGAAGCCTTGAATTTGAAAACCGGTTGGCTCGAAGTCGCCTGCGTCTTCAATATCTGCTTGTACGTATCCAGCTTTAACGAAGTCATATGAAGGCGAAGCTGCGAAAGCATTTAAAGAAAGCGCGCCAAAGATACTGGCGAGAATAGTACGTTTCATTGTTTCTAATATCCTTTTAACAATAATTACTCCCAACCACTTCGGGAGCCTCATCATTATGGGGATGGATTTTAGAAATCAAATGGGCAACACGACTCGATTTTCACTATTAAACACCTTAAATGGTGTACGTTTTATCATTGCAACGGCATTGCCGTACAAGAGCTGAGTTAATTCCTCTTCAGTGTTGTACAGATGAGGATACTTGCAACGCTTAAGCTGCAAGAGGACAAACAAAAAGAAATGATAGGTTCTAGGGTAATTAAGGTCACCGCGTAAGCGCCTATTGCTGCCCCTGTTAGGTGAAAAAAGCCGGTTAGTGCCGCTAAAAAACCTGCGGATTTATCAGAGTAGCCAAGCATGATAGTTACGCTGCAGGGCATTGCAATACCAATAAAAAAGAAGGTGATATAGCAATAAGTCAAAATACCCATTAACCCTTTTATTGCGAAGGGGGAAATAAGTAACCAAAAAAGCACAGAAAGCACAGCGATAAACAAGCTTGAATACTTGAATTTAAACAATGGTGAAACAGAGGCTAGTCGAATATTGATTATGCTTCCCATCACAAGAGACAGCGTGGCTAGAAGCGAATATATCGAGAACACAGTTTTGGTGAGTCCGAATTGCTGCATTATCATTGACGGCGAGATGGTAATGAAGCTAAACACAATGCCATAAAGTAGTCCGCTGGCCATCCCCACTGAGACGATTTTCATCATTGTGCTTTTAATAAGCGCTAAAGTATCGCTAAAGACGTTCTCTGAGGTTGTCGGCATATACTGTTTGAGGGTGGTGGAAACTGAAAACAGTAAAAGTAAGGCGAATACTCCCATTACTAGTACAAAATAAAAGATAGATGAAACTCCGAAGGACTCGCCAATTAGTGTACCTACTAGTGGCGCTATTGCTGGCGCGATAGCGAATGCAATGTTGATAAACGAAAGTGAAACATTCAGCTGCTTTTCGCTAAATATCTGACGCGACAGTCCGCGCGATACTGATACACCAACCCCACCGCCTAAGCCTTGAATGACTCTTCCTACAAGAAAGGTATTTTCTTCGGTGGCAAGTGCCACCATAAGCGTACCGGCGATGAATACAAAGACTCCATACAGTAGAAACTTTTGTTTGTTTAGGTAGTCGCAGGCGACACCAGACACTAACTGAGAAAGTGAGAACGCGATAAGAAACACGGCCACGCTTTTTTCAATTATTCCCACATAGCTGTCGTATATAGCAGCCAAATCAAAAAAGAAGGGGCTATAAATGCTGGTAGAGAGTTGGCCAAGAATAGACAAAATGGTGAAGGTTACCGTCAGCGAATAAAACGTATGGCGTGACATGGTGTGCTTCATCTAAGGGGAACCAAACTATGGGTAAAGAAACAGTGCAGTTAGGCTACAGATTTGGTGTTACAGTTTTAATAAAGACGCTTTTTTTGAATTTGAGAAAACTGATATCGTGATGATATAAGCGAGTGGTGACTAGTAATTCTAGAAAAAATGGTGGCCCCACCCTGACTTGAACAGGGGGCAGCTTTAATAGCATAAAAGAGATAAAACAATAGAGGGAGTTTCTGACTCCCTCGAGTATCAGCGAGTTTGTAGTAGCTCAGCCTGCTTCACTACTGAATTCTGAGATTCTACAGCTCTATCAATAACACGGCTGTATACTTTTTTCTTTTTAGACGAGTCGGCGTTGCGAACGAACTCAGACAGGCTGGAGTTGTACTTTGTTGTCTGGCCGTTTTTTAATCTGGCAAACATCATTATTCTCCCATTTTATTGCCCAATTAATGAGCGGGCATCGATTGTATCAGGGTAGTAAGCGTCTCGCGAGTAAATTTATGCTTAACATGATTTTCTACAGCCTGAATGTTCGCGTGGTACATGCGAGTGCCCCCCTCGTTGTCCTTTAACAGTAGATCTATTTTTATCTGACCACCAAATTGTTGCTTTAGTTTCCGTACTACCGCTTGAGATTCTAAAAATTGCTCTACAAATATTTCAGGGTTAATCCGTCTACCTTCGACTCGCTCTCTAGATTGAACAAACTTCCATGCTAACTCTGGTGACTGGTATACGAACAATACGAGAACTGCGCGACCTCGATCAATAGCCCGTTTAATGTTTTTCTCTGCTATAGCGTAATTTGATAGCGTTCCATCAAGTAAAAATGATTGCTTACGCTTAAACGCATTGTCCAGAGTTCGTTCTACAATAGAAGAGACAGCTCTTTGAAATAGGAATGAATTGTCTCCAGTGTATTGTTCGAAATAGTGGCGCAATTCGTCGGGATCTAATCGAATAACATTAGTAGCCTCAACTTCTTGCAGAAACTCTCTGGAGGTTTCGGTTTTCCCCGCGCCAGGGGAGCCGGCCATAAAGACCGCTACAGGCTCATCTTCAGGAGGGAATCTTTTTCTGTTAGTTAGCTCGTTTGCAATGGCAGTACGGTTCTTCTTAGCAAACTTAATCGCTTCTTGTTCAATACGCTTTTCGTCTTCAGTCATCTTGAGGTTTGCAACCGATACCGCTGATATTTATATACGTACAGTAACGTTCAGTAATAGATAAATAAATAAAAACTAGAAGGTAACAAATAGTTGATTACTTAAAAACTAGGCAAAGGAACAGCGTTGACTTGTACATTAAGGTCATTTACTTAAACGTTTTGAAGCAAATATTTCTGACTCCGTTTACCGTCGATACGAGTCAAAGGCACGTAATAGATATGTAAGCATATTCCGCTATGGAAGAAGATGGGGCAGTTCAGAAGTGAATTACCTACGTCGATATTGACTAATAATACTGTTCTGCTCTAGGACATTGTCAAGTACGTGGGTGAGAATATAGGAGGAGGTAGCCTAGATACAGTTATAAACGGTGGCGCTGCAACAGAGGCCGCTAGAAGAATTGAAGCTTTTGTAAGTTGTTGGGAAATCAGATAGCTTCATCAATTAGGTAATACGCCCCTATTACGACATCACGATAGATTCAGACACAGGTGAAGTGAAACGAAGCTATTTTGATGAAGAACCCGCGGTAAAAATAAAAGGGCTTAAATACGAGGGTAAAGAAATTATCACTCGCGAGCATTCATGGCGTATTGAGCGCAGACAGGAAAAAGCCGCTTAGGGCTTTTTCGCTTTTACTTGGAGTTCTGTAAATAAGTGTACTAGAGAGAAATATCGCTTATATATTTCCCTAAACCAGAGCGCTTTGAAATTCGACGTAAAATCTTATTAGCGGTAATGTGTGAAGCGATTTTTGTATCAGGGAAATACGCTGTATATATACAAATGAGCCTTAAAAGGGCAAAGTCAGTGAAATATATTAAAGTCTGGTAATATTTTTCCCTTGTTTTTTCATCAAAGCCTTCAGAGTCAGATAAATGTTCTTCTATTATTTTACATATTACGTAGAAAATTCGTGCTGCGTTGAACAAACTTCCATGAGTATCAATCTTTGAAATAACGCTGTGAACATGTGGTCTCGCTGCGCCTCGGCTTTTCAAGTGAAAAATAAGATCATCTAAATTGTTTGCTGATGCAACACCGTCCACTTTGGAGTTTTCGAAAACTAGGTAAAAACTGTCGAAGTTATTCTTCTGTGAAGAGACCATATTGAAGAAGTGTGACTCAAAAGTTTTAAGCTTATCTTGTTGTTTTGTTCTTTCTATTTCATCCTCGAGTGATTTTGAGGACTTTCGTTGAAGCTCGAGAGTTTTTATAAGTAAAACTACAGACAAAAAACTAAGTAGGGGCCCCAGCGTTCCCCCCACGTATCCACCAAAGTTATTCCAGTCTTGTAGTTCATCCGAAATACTTTGGGTATGAAAGTTTAAAACAAATGAAAAGATGACTAGCAGAAATGCTAGTACGATCATAACCCATAGACTTTTACTGCTCATCAACTATGCCTGATATCAAAAGTTTGACTATTTTTTGATTTCTTAAGGTCAACTTCTTTGCATTCACTCTCATAAACAACCAACAATCCTCATTAAGAACAGTATTTTGATCTAGGTTTTTTGAGACAGCTTTTTTTATTTCAACTCTTACTAACTTTATACCGCTTGAAAAACTAAATGCGACGGTATTGCTATGTCCTTCAATAATGAGTCTCCCATTGCCTGTAAGATGGTTGAAACGAGTAATTACAACACTAAACTCGTGGTCCACATTTGTTAGTCTCGTTGGTCTCAACATTAAAGCTGTATCTTCGTTTAAAGATACGATATCAGTTTTTCCGCCCTCAATCCGATGTTGAAGGGTGATATCATATCCATAAGCTTCTGTAACCTTATGTAGGTCTTTCATTGGGTTTCGAATGTGTGCGAGCAGGTCCTCATGAATGCCACTTAATCTATCTACAATTTGGCTAGCTCGTCTCGATAACTCTGGAGGTTCCTGATATAGTGACTCTTGGACGTAAAACTGTATAACCTCACAGAAAGTTTTTTTACCGATGTCATTGAGCTTTCTTACCAACTCTTCGCCTTTTACACGGATAACGAAATTTTGACCGAAGGATGATTCGAAGTTTCTTTGTAAATCAGCTCTTATTGGGTTAGAAGTTTGTCTTTTTTCCACTATCCCTTCATCAAGAGCAGCGTCTGCTAATCTAGTTATTAGCGTTGAAGCTCCTATGAATGTCGTTGAACCATGCATCATGTCTAGCTCGTGTCCAGGCGTACTAATCACAAGGGACATTTGAATCGAGTCCTCGAGTTGATCATTGCTCATTATTTACTTCCTTTTAAATATAATATCTTTCGTGACTTTTTAATTCGCCTGTACTTAGTAACAGATCTTGTTTCCAATTCCAATATTCAATCTATTTTGTGCCAATTCGGCAAACATTAAAAGAGAGAATATCTTAGCGAGAAAACTAGGGGGGGCTTTCTAAAAGTAGCTTCCCAACTGTGAATGATGCTTGTGCGTAGAGGTTCTATTTATTTATACAAAGAGAAATAAAACAAAAAAGTCTACACGCTACAAATTTGCTATAAAAAATCAAAAATTAGTATGGAAGTTTGTAGATACTAACTTGGAAAGCTAGAAAAAAATGGTGGCCCCACCCTGACTTGAACAGGGGACCTGCCGATTATGAGTAAGTCGCGTTGTGGTTATTTGAACTTATATGTAATTCATTGTCTTTATAAATTCCAGTAAATTCAGCGTCTTATTTTTATATGTAGTAATGCGTTCTAATATGTCTTTATAATAAAAATGCTTACACGGGGCGTACATGAGTCTCTGGTGTAAGTAAACAGAAGCGGCCGGCGACTGCTGCAACAGTCCCGACCGCATGATCGACGATAGACATAGGAGAACCGCCGATATGGCAATTCTAACTCATCTTTTAGTTATTTCAGAGCAGCTAATTCCTAACCACAAATTAGGGGTTACGTATGAGTAAGAAATACAACATCACTGATACTAGAGCAGCTAGTTTCCCTATCCCCGAAAAAGGGCAGGCAATCTATTGGGACGAAAAGCAAAGTGGTCTTGGCTTACGTGTAACAGCTAATGGCGCAAGAAGTTGGATCGTTCAAGGTTACGTTAATGGAAAGTCGAGGCGCTTCACATTAGGGTTGCTAGATGAACTTGATTATAAAGAAGCAAGGGAAGAAGCTAGCTCTACAAGAGCTTCCATGCGCAAAGGAGTAAATCCTCTAGAAGAGAAAAAGAAGCGGCAGAATGTGAGTGAAGCTGAAACCGTCACCTTGGCTGAAATCAAAGACGACTATGTGAAACACAAAAGAACAAAGGGGATGCCTCTACGCCAAGCTTCTATTAACGGCATTGAGAGCTGTGTTAAGAACGAGTTTTCAGACTGGGCAAGCAAACCCGTGGCAAATATTACCCGAGATGCGGTAATTGAACGTTTCAGGAATATCTCCCAAAAAGCCCCAACACAAGCGAACCTAGCATTTAGAAACTTACGTGCCTTGTTAAATTGGGCTAAAGAGAAGTATACCGCTCCTGATGGAAGTTACACGATATTGAACCCAAACCCCGTGTCACAAGCAATCAAATCTAATGGTCTTGCACAATGGAACAAAGAGACCAAAAGAGATACAAGGATTCCAGAAGATAAAATAGGGGAGGTGTGGTTAGCGCTAAACGCTCATGCAGACCCAGAGAGAAATATCGCTACGACTTGCACCAGTGCTGACCTCATAATGTTTATGCTCCTAACTGGTACACGTATCAGCGAAGCAAATCAGCTTACTTGGGACAGAGTGAAATTGCATGACGACGTTCCAACTTTTCATTTGGATGTCACGAAGAACCACAATTCGATCACTCTCCCAATTAGCAAGGAACTCAGGAAAGTATTGTTAAGACGAGAATCTCAAAAATTGTCTAACAACCCCTATGTTTTTCCTGCTAAGCGGGGCAAAGCTGGTTACCTCAAGGATCCCCGTGCTTTATTCGTTAGGGTTTCAGAGATTACGGGGTGTCATATTCATCCTCATGCAATGCGTCGAACCTTCGAGGAGCTTGCGGTAAGGTCAGGGGTGGATTCAGATAGGCGTCGAATATTGCTTAACCACATATCAGGTGATGTTCATGCTCTGCATTACGGTAATAACAAAGATCCGAAAGTGTTGATTCAAGAGGTGAATAAAGTTGGTGACTTTGTACTTCGTTTAGCGCAAATAGCCGAGTCGGCTGCTAAGGCTGATAATGTTGTGCAAATAGTGAAATAATTCTCTTTGCAAACGAATATAAAATTGTATAACTTAATACGCAGTTACCTAATGTAGGTAACACACCATTCCATCTCTTTGAAAGTGAGCGTGATGCTTTATCACTCCGGTGATTCGCTTCAAAGAGGTAAAGATCTGCATGGGCAGTGTCGCGGAGTTCATAATTGAATTCGCTGCATTGCCTTTTTTGTTTTGGGCTTGCGGCAAGTGAATACAGGCAACCCCATGACAACTCAAACTATAACCACAGTTAATACTCAACAAGCAGCCGAGATCCTTGGGCTTTCTCCTAATACTCTGAATCAATGGCGACACATTAAGCGTGGCCCAGCGTTTCACAAATTCGGCAAATCAGTTCGATATAGCTTGCAGGAATTAGAGGATTATATGGAACAAACACGCCGAGAAAGAACCTCTCGTTTTGGTGACCAATCCTATTAGAACGACTTACTAGTTGTAATGGGCGTTCACCGAGAAAACTAGAAGTTTTTCATACGCATTTGAATGCTCTTGCATCAACAAGTAATTCACCTGTAACTCATTCAAAAAAAAAAGCGCTGTGCCCATCGTGGGTTAGACAAAGCGCTTTGGAGTGATTCATGTTAAACAATAATGATGAAGCTAATAACAAACAAGATAATACGTGGGATCCCACAAAGGCTGTACAAGCAGAGATCGGCAGCCAGCAATACAACAGGGATGGCAAAAATGAAAGCGCAACTACAGCCAGCGTACAGCCCGACAAACTGCTAAAAATACCCAAGGAAATGCGCGATAGGGCGCAATGGTGTTTGGCTGCTCCGGACAAAAGGCCATTGCAGCTAAATAAGGCAAACGCTAGTCCTACTGATCCTACTACGTGGTCAACTTTCGATGAGATATATACGAAAGCCAAAGAGTATAGGCTTGGCATTGGATATGTTCTGGCTAAAGATGATCCTTTCGTCTGTATAGACCTTGATGTCAAAGATGGGAATAGCAAAGACAAACAAGGGAATCATTTACCACATAATCTGTGGACACCAGTTTCGCAGTTGGAATGGTATCGAGGTATCGTTTTAGCCTCGAAATCCTATGCGGAATTGAGTTCTGGAGGGAAGGGGGTTCATGTTTGGGTTAAAGGGGAGCTAGGAGAGGGAAGAAGAGGGCAAGGGATCGAGGTATACAGCCAAGAACGGTTTATCGTTTTTACTGGAGACAGCATTGCAGATATTAAGTATCAGCACATACTAGGCCGAGCCATAGCGAATCCACTTTACTGCGAACCGCTACCACTTCAACCGCGCCAGCACTTAGTTGACGCAATCGTTAGCGAATTCAGTGAAGCTGAAACTAAAATTGATCTGGTGGAAGTGGAAGCAACCCAATCAGATATCGAGTTATGGGAGCGGGCAAACAAAGCTGCCAATTCTGAAAAGTTTGTAGACCTGTGTAGTGGGCAGTGGCAAAAATATAGCTTCCCTAGTCAAAGCGAAGCTGACCTTGCGCTTATGTCTATGCTTGCCTTTTACTCTGAATCAAATGAGCAGTGTCGTAGAATGTTCAGGGCTACCGTATTAGGTAAACGTGAGAAGGCTGTTAAGAATGATATCTACCTTGACCGCACACTTAAAATTATACGCGGTAGGCAGGAAAACGAGAAGAAATCCGCAGTAGAAATAGATTGTGCTGCTTTAAAAACACAGCATCAGCTCAAGTCGAAACCAGTAAACGATTCAGAAGTAATAGAATTTCCGCCTGGGGTTACAGGACAGTTAGCCGAAGCATATTTTAATGCAAGCCCGATTCCTCAACAAGAGATATCAATAGCGATGGCATTGGCAACGTTATCGGCAGTTGCTGGTAGGGCATTCCGAACGCCCACAGATGCAACGCTAAGTCAGTTTTATCTTGTTATAGCTCATACTGGTGCGGGTAAAGACGCGATACATAAGCTGATCCCAAAACTTCTAAGAAGTTTGAATATACCAAATGTTGAGAGATTTTTTACTCAGGAAAGGTTCGTAAGCGGAGTAGCATTGCACAAGCGAATTTTGACAGAGCCGGGGTTTCTACTTCTTCACACGGAGTTTGGCAAAAGGCTAGAGAATATCGCATCGCGAAACAATCCTAGTAACCAAGATCAACAATTCGCAGCTAAACTGACAGAGACTTATGAGAAGGACTTTTTGGAGGGGGTATCTTATTCCAAAGGTACTGATTCACAGTCTGGTATCGGGTGGCCTGCGCTCTCATTTATTGGTGAAAGTACCCCTCGAACTTTTTATAATTCATTGACCCCAAATATGATGGAAGACGGGTTCTATTCCCGTTTCATTACAATATTAGTAAAAAGTAAGCGTCCAAATTTAAATAGGCAGGCCTGTTTGGACCTTGGAACCTTGCAAGATAAATTTCAGGCACTTACAGCCGAATCTATAAGGATTAATAACGCATACCCCTTAGAACCTAGAAAAGTTAATTTCGGCTCCCTTGAAGTAGAAAAACTGTTCGACGAGTTTGAAAGAGAATGCACCGATAATGTAAATATAGCGGTTGCAGAAAACGATGATTTTGCTCCTGCTGCATGGAATCGCGCACACATTAAAGCATTAAAAATGGCCTCTCTTTTGGCAGTTGCTGATTGTTATTTTGAACCACAGATTAGTGCTCAGCACGCAGCTTGGGGAATCAAACTAGTAAGGAATGACATATTAACTTTTGTAGATAAAGTTAATTCCGGTGATGTTGGGGATGGCGATGATGCTAGACAGAAAAAAGTGCTTGAGATTTGCCAGAAGGTAATAAGAGGCGATTTGAAAGACGACCACAAATTTGATGATAAAACACTGATCAGTAGGCGTGTTCTTCAGTCGAATACCTGTAAATTAGCTTCGTTCAAAAATCATAAACTTGGAGCCACAAAGGCTCTTGCAGAAACAATCAAATCTCTTGTCGAAACTGGATACTTAGTAAAAGAAAACATGGAGCCACGTTCCAAAGCGGACTTTTATAAGTTAATCAGTACATAAAGACTGTAGTACAGTGTAGTACATGAGGCGATAGGTAAGTTGTTGTATTTGCTATTGTTGTATGTGTAGTAGTATTTTCGTACCCCTTACCACAGTAGCAAACTTTACAGCATTGCAGGACTACCCCTACTACACATACTACATTTACTACAGCTTATTTATAGCATTGTTTTTACTGGAATATTTTTAGGTTAACTGTAGTACGCCATAACTACAGTTACTACGTTTGAATGTGGTTAGAATTAGCCCTACTTATTGGTAGTAGTGTGCTTTAATTTTTAAATTTAGAAGTAGGTTATTGTTACCTAAATAAAAAGTTTGTAGATGTTTTTTGTTTTAGTGTAACGTGTAACTGTTATGTACTGTTAACAAGCGTAACCACACTGTTTTTCACGTGTTCCTTGCTTATTTTTTTTCGAAACAGCGAGGAATACAAAATGGAAATCAATTCAAACATCACCCCTTCACTACACCCTCAGAATATTACTTCAATTGATGGGTATGACGACACGACAGCAGGCTATGTTGAAAGCGCTAAAGCTGCACTAGAGTTAGCTTATAAATCTCTTGGCGCGGTTCATAGTGCGCGAGCAAAAGTTAATGCTAATTCTGCGTGGTCAAAAGAAAAGAAGATCCTAGAACTTGCTGAATTTGGTGAAAAGAATATGGACAGAATTTTGCCCGTATTTGATCGCACAAGAACTAATCTTGAATCTGGTATCAAAAGTGTCGAGCAGGCAATGAGCGAGTCACTAAGCAAAACTACACCTGCACTTGCCCAAGAAATTAGATCACATATTAAAACTTTGGACAGAACAGCAAGAGCTGAATTAGTGCAAAAGCTATTCGCAGAAAAGAATTACGATGTAGTGACTGCAATAATTGATGCACCAGCATTTTTGTCTGGGATTACCACAGAAGAACGTGAGAACTACAAACGCAAGCTACACGAGACTACTAATCCCGAGCTAGTTAAACGCGTAAAAGTTATGAAGTCGGCACTTTCTATTATTGAGAGCAGAGGCCCACTTGTGATGCTCCAAACCGAAAAAGCTATTGGCGCTAACTTTGACTTAATTGCCAAGTTACGCAACGAAGAAAGTGCAACACGACGCGCCCTTATTATTAAAGACCACGAAGAAAACCAAGCCTGATCTAGTGTTGATCTTATCAAGAGGGGGAATTATGTCAGAGCCAGCTGTAAGTGGAAATAAAGCTTGGGTGAAAGGAATGAAGTCACCTAATCCTAAAGGTCGTCCAAAAGGAATAGTAGACCGAAGAGCTAAGATTACCGAAAGCATGTTAACAGATGCTTCGGATATAGTTGAAGCAGTGGTTGCAAAAGCAAAGCAAGGTGATGTGCAAGCTGCACAATTAATTATTTCGCGGGTATTACCCACATTAGCAGCACAGAGCGAAAAGGTTGAGTTCGAGCTCGATACCGCTGCTTCTCTTGCTGAACAAACGGAGCAAGTGTTGTCGGCAACCTCAAAGGGTGTATTGTCACCTGACAGTGCGCAGCGAATAATTCAGATAATTGGGGCGCTTGGTGAAATCCGCCACCTTGAAGATATTGAGGATCGTTTAGCTGCTTTGGAGGGGAATGCCAATGTCTAAGATAAACATAGAAGAACGTTTCATCATCCCTACGAATCATATGAAAGAGTTTGCACCTCTCTTATACAGATATGCACCAGAGGACTGCTTTCGGCTGACTAAGTTTTATGATGATTGTGGTCAAATGTTTTGGCCACACGATAAGCATCTGCGCACAGTGCGTTGCCTATTTCTTCAAACAGGGCAGGGTGAGTTTAAGTTGGTAGTCGCAGAGGACATAGAAAAGTTATTCGATTACAGTGATAAGAATATTCCAGCTACCTGTATTCGCTGTGATGTACCTGCAAATGAGCTTGCTAGTTTCATGGAACCAGAGCTTGGGATTGCAAGTTTTATTGCTGTTCGCCATCCACATCACAACCAGCGTGTTGAGATGCTATGTATGCTTGCTGATATTTACTTCCCGAGTAAAGATAATGCGGCATAGTGCTAAAACAAAAGTGCTGCAACGGATTGCAGCACTTGAGAATCAGCAGCATAAGGACTTAAACAAGCCTTATGCTCTTTTTCCTGTCAGGAAGTCACTTGTGGAGTGGGAACTACTTGCTGCTCCTATGCAAGCTCACCTCAAGGCTAATGTTAAGACTGTTGAGCCTGTAATATATGAACTCAGCATACCCATAAATTAAATGCAAATTTTAGCAAGTTTTTTGCTCATAACAATTTAGCTTTTCCAAAAACGCTTTAGACAGTGATGCAGGGACTTGAAA
The DNA here is from genome assembly GCF_037029575.1 of Alteromonas sp. CH_MED4-4. Lineage (NCBI taxonomy): Bacteria > Pseudomonadati > Pseudomonadota > Gammaproteobacteria > Alteromonadales > Alteromonadaceae > Alteromonas > Alteromonas sp. CH_MED4-4. The sequence continues at coordinate 28,737 of NZ_JAYMEU010000002.1, forward strand.
CACACCTTCATTTCGTTTGCCGTAAACCTTTATCTTCCAGTCTGTTGATGCCATTTTCTCAAGATATGTGTAAGGCACAATCAAACCAAAGACCTCCTCAGTTGTGACCATCCCCGTGTTTGCTGAAACTTCATTGTCTATTTCATCAAATTCAAAAGAATAACCGTCTTGACCATTTGCTGAATGATAGAAGCCCCAATCTACATTACTTGAACTGACGTAGAGCTGAATGAAAGCTCTTTTATCCCCTTTATAAAGAGATCTAAAACTTAGCTGAACAGGAAATGTATCTGTAAAGCCTTGTCTGCTGAGATACAACGGAGTTCTAATCCAAGTCTGCTGTTTAAAATCATCTCTTTCTACTATTACCTGATTGGAAATGTCTTCTTGATTAGTTGGAATGGTGCTTGAACAGGCGCAAAGAGTTATTGTGAAAAGTGTTGCTAGTATTATTTTCATTAGAAGTCCTTTTTACATTATTGAAGTAATAATTTGTTTATTAAAGCTCTAGTTAACTGACATAGTTCCTGGATTGTTGTTCTGAGAGAGCGTGTAGTTAACCACAATACCGTCCTCAATGAGTACGTCCAAAGTCTTCTGCGTACCTGTCATTTTCACATCTGTGGACACAATATAACTTTGTGCTTTTGCAGTACCAGCGGAATAGAAGTACATCCACTTTTCTTGGCTTTGAGAAATTACATTTTTGGAATAGGGCTCTCCTAAGAGACTTACTAACTGTGTTGTCGTAGTCTCACCCCTGACAATTTCAGATGCTTTTTCAACGGAGAAGTCTGTACCAACAGAGTAATTTGAAGTGGCACAACCAGACAAAGTTGCAATTGAGATAAAAAGTGAAGCAAAAACCTTTTTCATTATTCTTCCTTGTAGATAAAGATTAATTGCGCTCGTGAGCGCCTTATACTGAAGGTTAATACACCCCAAATTCATATTCAAACATTAGTATAGATTGGTTGTCATGTAAGCTGATGTAAGCGTATAAATATTATAGGGTGCCAAGATCGAAAAAGCCCCGCAGGCTTTGTACTGCGAGGCTTTATATGGTGGCCCAACCCTGACTTGAACAGGGGACCTGCCGATTATGAGTCGGATGCTCTAACCAACTGAGCTATTGGGCCGAAAACTTTTTATCTTACTTACAACAGGCTTACACAATTTCGGAGTTGCTTTTTTACTCTCTAGTAACCTATTGTATTTAATCTATTTTATCTCTTTCTAAATGACCAGCGCAACTTATTATGAGTCGGATGCTCTAACCAACTGAGCTATGGGGCCATTTTGAGATGTGCTGTGCAGTTTTCTATTGCAAATTGCTATGCATAACAACCACAAGCGAGCGCAAGTATAAGCAGTTTTATTTGCCTTGTCACGCCTCGCTGGTGGCTTTGTGATTTGTTTGCTTTATTTTTGTTCACTAAGCTGTAGTTTATGTGCCTTGTTTGGCAATTTTACACGTCGCCACCCAAGAGCAAATGCCAAGCCTAACATGCTAAACAGAGTCGTAGAACCGCCTCCACCAGAGCTATTTGAATTAGTATCCGTTGGCAAGCTCACTACACTTTCGTTTACGGTAACAGTAACGGTGTCGCTGGTGCTAACTCCAAACTCATCCGTTGCAGTTAACGAAAAGGTTAAATTGCTTTGAGATGATGGGGCGGTAAAAGACATGGTTAATGTATCTGCATTTCTGATGGTAACCGTGTCGCCGGCGGTTTGCGTCCATTCTACGCTTGTTAACGCGCCTTCGGGGTCTTGGGCGCTTCCCGTTAATTCAACGCTGGCTCTTACATCGGTTTCAACATCTGTTCCTGCGTTTACCACAGGAGCTTGATTGCTCTCATCGTCTTTTATCGTAATCAGCGTTTCTACCACACCACCTAGAAGATTTGTGTCTTGTGCAGCAAGTACTAAACGAAATTGTTCGTTGTCTTCTTCGATACTATCGTTAATAAGCGTAATATTTACGGTCTTCGAACTGGTATCGCCGTCGCTCCAAGTTAGCGTGCCGCTTTGGTTGACAAAGTCTTCATCGCTCACTGCTGTGCCGCTTTCCAGTGAATAGTTCACACTTACTTCGCCTTCACTTCCACCTTGGCGAACAATGTTTAACGTAAATTCAGAGTCGGTCTCTAAAACAGCGAGTTCGCCAGCGCTTAATTCAATTTTTCCTTGTTGGGCAGCACCGTTAATCGTGACTTGAGCATAGCCGCTACCAGAGGCGATACCTCCTCCTTGCGGGTTAAATAGTCTGACGAAAAATACCTCATTGCTTTCGGTATCTTCATTAGCACTAACGCTTAACGTAATATTTTTAGCCTGTGTTTCAGATGCACTCCAACTGAGTTCTCCAGACGCTAACATTACATCGCTGCTGGTGGCTGAACCCGCTATTACTTCATACGCAACTGTCATAGCCTCGGTACCTGTCTTATTAACAGGAAGGCTTAAGGTTGTATCAGCATCCGTTTCATAATTAGCCTGAGAGAAGCCCGCGACTGTTGTTGCGCTTAACGTATTGTCTTTTAATACAAACAAACCGCGCTGAATATCACTAACCAAAATATTACCGCTAGGTAGAAACGGGTATACGCCCCACGCACCATTAAAGTTGGTGCTGTTAAAAGCAGGGTAGGTGTCGAAAAAGCCAGCTTCTACAGGCGCGGTAGGATCTGAAATGTCTAGTACCGTTAAGCCACGCTCATAGTTAGACATATAGTAGCGGTTACCTCTTACGTAGCCGTTGTGATCGATAGTGCCGTTGTCACTGGTCCAAATGCTGGCAAGCACAGGTGTTGTGAGTGATGAAATATCAAAAATCATAACCCGGGTATTTAAGCTGAAGTTTCGCTCGTCCAACTCATCGTGAACAAAGGCATATTGCTTGTCTTCACTAAACCAACCGCTATGGGTGTAGGCAACCTCGTTATAACTAATACTACTTAGTTCAGAGGTACTATTTGTGTTCGTGTGATCCCAAAGGCGCATTGCATCTTCATTGAAGTCAAGCATAACCGTACATCCATCAGCCGTAGCATTCACACAGTCAGTTTGCGCTCTTGCGTCGGTAACGCGCATAGATGACGCATCATGCGTATAGTCGGCACGTGTAAAACCGCTAGGTATGTAAGACGCGGTTGGTGTTTGAGGTGAGGTTAGCGTATATGAACGAAAGGCTCCGCCGTTACTATCCTGACCAACCAAATGTAGCTGAGGCGCAGCGTCATTTAACGGTGTGTTTAGCGTGTAATCTACGTTTGAGATGTAGATATTGTGTGCACGGTTATCGTCGTTAATCCGCTTCGTTAAGCTAATACCATTAGGGAGGTCGTTAAGGTCAATGATGGTAAAACCTTCTGTTACGCTATCGGCACTGGCATAGGCATACGCTTTAAAACGCCCCGCAGCGCTATCGAAATACTGATAGACCTTAATGTCGCGCCATGTCGTACTTTGACCGGTAATTTCACCCACTACTACCGGCGCTGTTGGCTCGGTTACGTCTACAACGGCAATGCTGGCCTGCATGCCAACAATGGCATATTCTCTACGGTTGTTTAAATCGACGTGCCCCCAAATATCGTTGGTACTATTTGATACCGACGACAACACGTTAACAGGTACGTTAGAGAGTAGATCGATATTGCTGCATGGGAAGTCGGCAGCCGTTCCATCTGTGCAAGCTTCATTTGCACTGACTTCGGAACTAAGGACCATGTGCGATGATGCCTGTGTTTGAAGGGAAGACGCGGCTTTTCCGTCAGTTATACTATCGAACCCTTTTTCATAAAGGGCTTCTGATAAATAGGTAGGCACATTAACTAGTGTAGTTTTGTGCAAGGCAGGCTTCTGTGCCTGGTAATGATCTTCACGAGAAAAGCCTCCTAATACGGGTAAAAGACTGTCGTTTAGAACTTGTGCATGCTGAGCGTTGTCGAAATAATATTGGCCTTCAGCAACGAGAATTTTGTCGCCTTTATTGGCCTGTCGCGCGGCATAGCTCAACGTTTTACAGGGCCTGAAACGGTTGTCACACTTGCCCGCGTCCACGCCGTCTTCGGCAACAAAACGCGCTTTGTCATGGTCTGTGTGTGCTTGTGCACCTTGACTCACAAATGCTAAAAGCAGCACTATTAGCGTTAATGGGAATGCATTCATCTTGTCGTCCGCGCAAGTGTGTAATTAGAAAAAGGTAGTTTGTATAAAAAACTACCAGATATCCAAAGGAAGTACATACGTAAATGAAAATGCCTTTTCGCATGAGTGTCATGCCTTCGTTACTCTTTGCGGCGCTAGTGTCGTTAACCGGCTGTGATGCCATTAACCTCAAAGGAAGAGAGCCTGGTGAAATCCCGTTTAAGTTGGTGGGAGTCGATACGGGGGCATGTCCAATGATCATGAGTATTGGACAACAGCGATGGAATATAGACTACTTCGGTTTTTACCTTAGCAAGCCAGAAGTGCGCATTGATGGTAAGTGGCAGCGAGTTAAGTTTAAACAAACCCAATGGCAGACGCCGAATATAGCATTGCTAAAGTTTCACAATAAGTGCAACAACCCTGATGATGCCAATAGCAAAATTGTATTAGATGTATCGGAAGAGCTTTTAAAGCTGTCCACAAACTTGCGCTTCACTATGGGTCTTCCCTTCGACGATAATCACGCTAACCCGCTTACACAGCCCTCGCCATTGAATGACAGTACAATGTTTTGGAGCTGGCAAAACGGTCATAAGTTTTTGCGACTGGATGTGTCTAAAGGCTCAGAGGAAACACGCAAATGGTCTTATCATTTAGGTAGCGTGGGTTGCGATTCTGAATCAGCAGTCAGGCCACCTGAAAAATCGTGTGCTTTCACAAACCGGGTGGAGTTTATTCTGCCGATGACCCAGCTCGACACTGATTTAGATTTGGAAGTATCGGTGTCTAACATTGTCGCGCAAGTTGATATAAACGAAGCGCCAAGTTGTATGTTCGAGTCTCCTGAAACTGAGCCCTGTAAAAAGCTTATTCAGAATTTAGTGCACAGGCCTTGGATTAAGTGGCAGTAGCGGCACGTTTAATTTGCACTAGAAGGCGAGCTCTGCTCGCTTTCAAGGCGGCAATTATCGCTCTTGTTGCAATGATTTTAGGCGCGTGCAGTAAATCGCCCACACCTTACATTTGGAATTTGCCTCACAATATTCCACAGCCTCCCGTTCCCGCAGACAATCCTGTGACCGAAGAAAGCGTAATTTTGGGAGAGAAGCTTTTCTTTGATAAGGGCTTAAGTACTAACAATACGGTTTCATGTAGCAGCTGCCATGAACCAGAGCATGCTTTCTCTGAACCTAAGACGGTTTCAGTAGGCGCGAACGGAGACGCGCTAAACCGTAACGCATTAGCGCTAGTAAACGTGGCTTATAATGCATCCTTCACTTGGGCGCATAACAATTTAGAAAGTATAGAAAAGCAGCTGATGATCCCGCTTTTTAATGAACATCCTGTGGAAATGGGCGTTACGGGAAATGAAAAGCGTATATTAAAGCGCTTTGAGGGCAGCGAATATCGAGCGCTTTTTGAAGCGGCTTATGGTGATGACACCCCCAATTTAAACAATATTGTAAAGGCGCTTGCTAGCTACGTAAGAAGTTTAGTGTCGTTTAACAGTGCTTTTGATAACTACGCTTACTCTCAAGATGACGATGCACTAACCGCCCAGCAGCTTGAAGGTTTGAATCTGTTTTTTTCAGAGCGCACTGAGTGCTTTCACTGCCACGGAGGTCTGAACTTCACTCAATCGTCTAAGCATAGTTTTCAACCTTTTGCTGCTCAGCCTTTCCACAACACTGGCCTGTATAATGAAGATGGGAAGGGTAGTTATCCGGAATCGGACATGGGGCTTTACAGCGTTACTCACAATAAACAAGACATGGGGAAGTTTAGAGCACCTACTTTGCGCAATATAGCCCTTACTGCGCCCTACATGCATGATGGCAGTATTGCCACCCTTGATGAAGTCATTGAGTTTTATGCTCGTGGGGGAAATCTGGCTGAAAGCCCTAACCCTTACCGCAGTCCGTTCATAAAAGGCTTTGCGATTTCTGAAGATGAAAAGGCGGCGTTGGTTGCATTTTTGCGCAGTTTAACCGACGAGCAATTTGTAAAAACACACACTACACGCAAAAATTAGCGATTTATTGCTCATTTTGTGTAATTTATGTTTATACTTTGCACACATATATCAACCAAATGCTTATGTGCTGATTGTTAACATCGTGATAAACTCAATCACTTACATTCTTTGTTAATAACTATAAAGCAGGTGAGCGGTCGCGGAGATGAGAATGACTGAAAAACCCTTCATTACAAGTGGTCGAAATACCATCATTCATAAAATAAGAAAATTAGATCTATTGGTGATCAATGGTGATGAACATCCGCCAATTCTTGTTACTTATAAAGGTATTAAGCAGTACGAAGGCAAAGTGCCTGAAAACAAGCGCGATGCCAAGATGATGGACATGGAACTAGTAGATGTAACTACTAGCGATGTGTTTGGCGACGAAAAAACATTATTGTTCGTACAAACCCTAAATGGGAAAGAGTATAAAATCGATTACTCTAAAATTGGGACGAGCATGTTTATTAAGATTCACCAAGACAGTATTTTCTAAAACTCACCTTACCCCATATTGGGGTAGATGTGTTTTTAATTAATGGGGTTAGGCAATCTGGCCCCAGTTATCTGCCTTGAGTGAATTGAACCCTCCAATTACCCTTCCTTTTCCTTTAAGCTGTACGTAACGCTTTTTGAAAATGTTAAACCGGCAGATGTCCACTGGCGTGACTTCCGATGCATTTACTCCACTTACAACACCTGCAGTCTCCAACCCCTCAGCAATTAACTCTGAACAGAACCAGCTATTAAAGTCTTCTTGATTGTAGCTTATGCTGCCGAACAGGGGATGTTCATCAATCGCGTCCACTGCTGAGCCGAATAGCTGTAGCACGTCGTAAGGTTTCCCGTCTTGTTCAAACATGAAGTTAAAGAAGTCTCGCTTATTTTGCTCAAAGATACTTCTTGACGCGCTAGACAAGGGCAGCCACCAAATATCACCGTCATAAGATGCTACTCGCTCGCTTAGTCTATTGGTCATTACCCCTCGCTTTCCTTTATACGATGTTGCTTCCATGACTTGATTAAAATATCGATTAGAATCTTCATCGCGCATCTTCGTTTGCATAACTATTGCCACATGCGTTACCGCAGAGCGTGTCGTGAGTTTGGTCCAACGAGAAAATAAGCTATTGCCGCCAAATGCGATGATGTCACCAGGCTGCATATGCTCTCTAATAAGGTGATATTGTTGCTGCTCTAACATGGCTCTTCCTTGAATACGTGTTAAAAAATTAGATTGTTGTCTGCACCGCTAGGCGGGCAAGAGTATTTGCTTATGATTTTCCACTTTGCAATGTATGCATTTATAAGAATGTTGCAAAGTGTGTGTTAAGTACGACTAATAACAGTTTAGACCGATTATTAAACCTTAGCTTTTGTGTACTTGTCGCAACGTCTCAAATAGCGGTGCTTTAACGTTTTTATAGCGTGAATTTTACAAAGTTTCACTAATTTAATGGTGCGGGGACAAAAGAGGTAGTCACCGCGTTGCCGAATATTATCAGAGGAACTTGTTATGTTTATGTCACGCCGTGTTACCCAACTTGCTTTACTAGGAATAACCTTGTCGCTTACTGCAACAGTAGCGAATGCCGCCCCGTATCCCAAGCATGTAGAAAAAAACTTAATTGCAGTGTGTGAAGCGGTAAAAAGCGATAGCCGTTTGCGATTGCATCGCGCCGTGAAAGCGACGGGTTTTAAAATGCGATATATCCATGAAGGATTAGTGTGCAACGGGCAAGACATGCTTACTTTTGCACTTACTCATAATGCATCTAAAAACGCACAACTGATTGCTCGTCGCATTAATGCTAGCCCTAGTGTACTAACAGCAAAACGCTAATGAAGAGTTTTCTACCCTGGCGATTGGGCTATGCAGCTTATAGCCCCTTTTTCGCTTATTTTTACTTTTCGCTGTCTACATCCCATCACTTATTAAGACTGGGATAGATAACACTGACAGCTATTACTGCTTGCACTTGCAAGGGATCGCAGATGATCGCACTGGTTTTTTTACACTCTGTTTCTATGCAAAACTCACTTTGCGAAATGCTAAAAAAGCTAGACGTATTCAGTCACGTTTATGGCGCGCAATCTGTAGGCCATTGTCTTGCGTTAGCAGAGAAATATCCTCAGTCCATCGGTTTCTATTCAGTCTCTCAGTCAAGTCGAAACCTTGCATCACGGTATTGGCTTGCAGTAGGAAATAAAGACGAAGAAGCGCTGTTAGCCTTTTCTCATAACGCGTCAGGATTTGTTAAATCACCACTTGAAGAACCCCAAGTATTAAACGCTATAGAGCATGTCAAAACCAAGTACCATTTTTATGAACGGGACTTTCAATTCAATATGCTGGTAAAGGGACTTTGTGAACAATATGGGGTGTCTGAACCTGCGCTTCTAGCTACATTGCGCCAGCAATTGAACAAAAGTGCTCAGCCAAATGTTGTTGGGATACGCGCTGAAAACGGGTGGTGTTGCTTAAATCCAGCAGAGATTAAATGGATTGAAGCTGCAGGAGACTACATGTGTGTTCAAACGCTCTCAGAAAGCTACGTTGTCCGCACCACCTTGTGTGAATTACTTAAGCGTTTGGGAGAGCAGAATTTTAAACGCTGTAACCGCTCTGTGGCGGTCAATGCAAAACATATCGCGCACCTGGAGCAAAAACTCAATCAGCAGCGAGTTGTCATGCAAGGTGGCGAAGCGTTCAAGATTACTCACAAATATTACTATCAGTTTTGGCTGACAGACTGAACGTCAAACTGAGTTTCAGTGCAACATTCTACTATACGACCATGGTACTGCTGGTGGTCTAACTCGCTTATCGTTACACTTACTCACTGAATTTTGGGAATAAGTACTAGGACCTGCAAGGCCTAATAAGGAGCGATAGTGCGAGATGTAAGAAACATGATAGTGGGCGCAGTTTTAGTGTTTGCTGCTTATTATCTTGGGCTAGTTGTCGTTAGTGTGAGTGCCCTTCCTATTCCAGGGCCATTAATGGGCTTATTCCTTTTACTCGCGATGCTTTTTCTTTTTCCTCAGCTTGAGGTTCACACGGCGCGCTTTGTTACTTTTCCCTTGAAGCATATGTCCTTACTGTTTATTCCAGCCGTACTTGGCGTATCTATTTATTGGGCTGACATTCAGTCCAATGCACTTGCCATTGCTATCGCGATTATTGTAACGACCTCGATAAGTTTAGGGATAACCGCTTGGTTTTCGCAGCAATTGTTTAACAGCAAAAGCGGCAGCGGCTCAGATGTGGCAAGCAAGGGTGGAAAGCAAGAATGAAGGAGGCTCTACATCAAGCATTTAGCTTAACGGGGTTATTGTGGCTTAGCGTTTCAATAATTGGCTACATTATTGCTCTTTGGGTAAACAAAAAATGCAAAGGTCACCCGCTAGCGCATCCCATTGTCGTTACCGCGCTGATTGTGTCAGCTGGCCTTTATTTAACTGAAACAGGGGTTACTGAGTATCAACAGGCGGCTTCTTTGTTGCATTGGTTGCTAGGGCCTATCACTGTGGCATTAGCACTACCCATTTACAGACAATGGCAAAAGCTAAAGCACTACGGCTGGCGGTTAATGGCGAGTATTGCTTTTGGTGGCATACTCGCGCCTTTCACCGCGTGGCTTACTTTGTTTGCACTAGATGCACCGCGTGCAATACAAATTACCATGTTAGCTAAATCAATCACCACGCCCCTTGCTATGGAGTCGAGTGCGCAGGTTGGCGGCATTCCCGCATTGGCTGCCGTTTTTGTCATTGTGACGGGTGTAGTTGGAGCCATTGTGGCTACTGGTGTGTTTGCGATCCTCAATGTACAAAATCGACAGGCGCAAGGTATTGCTATGGGCACGGTGGCCCACGCAATTGGTACAGCCAAAGCTATTCAAATGGGGGAAGACGTGGCGGCGATGGCGACTCTAGGCCTTTGTGTAAATGGTATATTTACTGCGTTGGCACTACCTGTCATTTTTGGTTTCTTTATTTGATAGCTTTTCTCGTATCTTGGCGTTTTATCTATTCGCTGTGATTTAGTCTGACCAAGCCTGCAATCACCCGCCTTGACTAAAAGGTGCACAAGCTGCTGTAAAAACGCGTAGCAAAGAATCAAAGCGCCGTGATGTTTGTAAGTAAAAACGTGCTGGCAATATTCCCCAAAAGTGCTATTTCTTAGTGAGGTGTTTCGTATCACTATATACATGGTATCTATTCAAACAAAAAGTAACCGGGTTACAGCGAAGTGTAAGTTAACTCAAATCGTTACTTCAGTTCACAGTAGTTGTGCCGATACAATTGAAATTGCTAGAAAATACCGGCGGTAGCTGGTTTCAAAAGCTAGGTGGTAAAAGAACTTAATGTTTTCTGTACTCGTATGTGACGACTCGTTAGTTGCGCGCAAGCAAGTGGCTAAATGCCTTCCTCAAGACTGGGAAGTGGCCGTACATTTTGCGAAGAATGGTCAAGATGCTCTATCGGCTCTCGCTGAAGGAAAGGGCGATCTTCTATTGCTCGACCTCAATATGCCCGTTTTAGATGGGTACGGCACATTAGAAGCAATTCAGAAACAAGGTCTTAAAACCAAAGTTATTGTTGTGTCTGGTGATATTCAGCCTGAAGCTCATGAAAGAGTGACATCGCTTGGCGCTTTGGACTTTATTCGAAAGCCGGTGGATCCTAAGAAGCTGGCCGAGGTACTAGATAAATTCAACATTCTTCATGTTGAAGAGGAAGAGCCGGAAGAAGTTTCACCGCTAGACCCTGAAATCCGCGATTGTTACCAAGAAATCACTAACATAGCCATGGGGCAAGCGGGGGATCATTTAGCCCGCACCATGAACGTGTTTGTTGAGCTGCCTATTCCCAACGTTAATTTAATTGAAGTGTCTGAACTTCACATGATGCTTTCTGATATTGAGAGCCATGAACAAGTTACTGCGGTATGCCAAGGCTTCTTAGGGCCAGGTGTTAGTGGTGAGGCATTGTGTATTTTGAGCGACTCTAGCTTTGACGACGTGGCCAAAATACTCAATGTAGAAGGCGAAGTTGACGACCAGCTTCAGTTAGAGCTGCTTATGGATGCTGCGAGTATTTTGATTGGCACCTGTTTAACAGGGCTGGCCCATCAAATGGACATTAACTTCAGCCAAGGTCACCCCATTGTACTTGGTCAACATCGTGCCATCACTGAAATTATCAGCATGAATCAAATAAAGTGGAAGCGAACGTTGGCGATTGAGCTTAGCTATGGCTTGGAAGGCTACAATGTTCAGTGTGATTTGATTTTGTTGTTCACGGAAGAGTCTATGAAAATGATGAATTCTAAACTCGCCCACTTGTTGGAGGATTTTTAATGAGCCAGCATTTAGATGAGTTACAAGAATTTCACTGGATGATGGACATGCTGCAAACGGTAGACGTTGGCATTGTCGTACTAGACCGTAACTTCACCGTGCAAGTGTGGAACGGTTTTATGGAAAGTCACAGTGGGCTTTTGCCGAGTGAAGTAAGAGACAAAACGTTATTTTCGTTATTTCCCGCAATCAAACAAGACTGGTTTATTAAGAAAGCTAAGCCCGTTTTCGATCTAAAAACCCGTGCCTTTATGACATGGGAACAACGCCCTTATTTGTTCAAGTTTCCAAACTACCGGCCGATTACAGGTAGTGAGTCATTCATGTACCAAAACATTACACTTTCTCCTCTTACTTCTGCGACGGGTAAGGTGGATTTTATCAGTATGATGATTTACGACATGACTGATGTAGCGGTAGGTAAAAAGCAGCTAGAAGCGCTACAAGTAACAGTGTCTGAAGCGCAAGAAGCAAGCTCACAATCAGATAGAGCAAAGAAAACCTTCTTATAACCGCTACGTGTAACCCGTGAGAGTATATTGTTTATCTTGCGGTTCTATCTACATCAAGTTTTTACTCGCACTGAGCATAGAACAGCGGCACAGAGTGCGATGGGAGTACGTATGCAATCAAGTTCGTCTTCATTTTCAAGCTACCTTCCTCGCACCGTAATACGCGGGCTTGCAGTTATTGGTGGTGCTTTCATTCTAGCAGCCTGCGGTGGTGGCGGAGGCGGAGATGGTGACTCTAGTGGTGGGGGATCTGGCAATGGCAACTTAGTTGTTAATGCAGGCGCTAACGCTACCGTAACGGAAGGCGTGACCTATTCACTAAGTGCACAAGTGAGTGGTGGTGATGGCACGTATACGTACAACTGGAGCGCGTCTCCATCGCTGACCATTACACATGAAGACACCAGCGCTTCTGCAGCGAGCTTCGTCGCGCCGTTAGTTAATAGCGCCACTGAATACACGCTTACCGTCTCGGTAAACGATCAAAGCGGTAATACGGCTAGTGACTTCACGGTAATTACTGTTGCGCCGGTAAACATAGCACCGGAAGCAAGTATTGATGTGCCTGCGTGGGAAGGTCTGCCTGCGAATACTTTCCCAGGCGGTGTTGAAATTATTTTTGATGGCACGGGAAGCAGCGATACTGACTCATCTACGTCCGATGGCGAAATTGCCGATTATGTTTGGTCTCAAACCAGCGGCACTAACGTTATTACGGGGGTGGAAACGAACCTTTCTACCTTAACAATTACTACGCCTATCGCTAACGAGTCTCAGGAACTCACTTTTCAACTTGAAGTAACTGATAGCGAAGGTGCAACCGACGTAGACACAGTGACAATCTCAGTGCAGTCTGAAACCGAGACACTGCCTGTGGTTGATGCAGGCTTCTCGCAAGGCGTTTTCAGTGGTGAGGTGGTTATTTTGGATGGTGAAGCAAGCACCAGTATTCCCAGTGCTTTACCGCTTACTTATTCTTGGGAGCGCAGTAACAACGTTACATCTAACAATGGGGCAAACACGGGAGTGGCAGCTCGCCCTGTAGATGACAACGATGCACTATCTACGTTTGCTATTGCCCCTTCCGTATCCACCGCGACTGTGGTGGCCTATACACTTACTGTAACAGACGCTAACAACAACAGTGTTGAAGACACCATTAACGTTAGAATACGCCCCATGCCGACGCCGCTATTGAACGACACGGGATTTTTGCAGCAAGCCACCAATAATGCGTTAACAGAGGCGCAGCAAAATGATTTTCCTGGCCAAGACGGACAACGCGGAGCTGATATTATTGAACAGAACGGCTTAATTGAAAAAGCTGGGCGTGGTAAAGCCGGCTTCGACTTTACCCGTTTAAATGCCAATGGCGACGAACAAGACGCCAGCGCAGATACGTGGTCGTGCGTTCGTGACAATGTCACCGGATTGGTGTGGGAAGTTAAAACTGACGATGGGGCATTTCAAGATAAAGACTACACCTATTCTTGGTACAGCGAAGAGGTAAATGGCGGTTTTGAGGGCGACCAGACAGGCGCGAATGCAACGTGCTTATTAACCAGCTGTAATACCTCTGCATATGTACAGGCGGTTAACGCACAAGGGCTGTGTGGTTTTTACGACTGGCGGCTACCTACTCACCATGAACTCTTTTCGTTAATGCATTTAGGCATTGCCGACGACGTGGCCATTGATGAAGATTACTTTCCTAACACCGGTGCAGTCTCTACCGAGCCCCTATGGTATTGGACCTCAGTGCCAAGTGCTGATGGGGTAAACAGTGATGATGCACAAAATGCATGGGCATTGGATTTTGATTCAGGTGTCGATAACTTTCTTAATAAGTCATCAGCGGCGCGTGTTCGTCTTGTAAGAGCAGGGAGATAGTCATGAGCAATAAAGTTAATAAATCCGCTCAACGCGTACTGAAAAGCGCAGTGCTAACTACACTCAAAATGGTTGCAGCCTCGACGTTGCTTGCTAGTGCATCGCTTTCAGCTTTCGCCCAAGAGTGTCTGTCTGACGGACTAGAAACCACGCCCAACGATAATTTTGAAGCAGTGACTACCAGTACTTTGTTGGATACCACCACAGATTTAGTATGGAGACGATGTTCCGAAGGGCAAACTTGGGACGGCTCAACATGCAGTGGTGAAGCGGTGAAGTATACGTGGCAGCAGGCGCTACAACTTGCGCAGCAGGCGAGTAACGAAGACCTGCTAGGATGGCGCTTGCCCAACGTTAAAGAGTTGGCCACCTTAACGGAACGCGACTGCGTACGCCCGGCGATTAATAGCTCGCTTTTTCCTGCAACGCCTCCGGATGATTTTTGGACTTCTACCCCTTCGGCAGATGATCCAGACAGAGCCTGGGTTGTTGCGTTCTTTAATGCGAGCCATTCGATTAAAGAGAAAGACCGTTTCATTTACGTTCGACTGGTGCGCACCTACACCAACGAATAGGTGTAGATAAAGATCTACACCGCTTCGTATTAGTCTTTCGTCTAGTATCTGACCCTTAGACTTTTTATCAACAAAGCACGCTCTATAATGCGTGCTTTGTTTTTTTGGTTTGAACGTCAATTTTAAAGAAAATCGACACTCTTGCTTAGAGCCTGTTGACCTTTGGTGAATAACAAAAGTCTACAGGCCCTAGTATCAACCTGCGTTTTGAGTAGATTGATAATATCGACATGTTCAACCTGATTTTTAGCACGTTAGACTCATGATGGCTTTTTATTTCCCAGTAAGCTAGCCACAATGTTGGTATGAAAATGATATCGAGCCTTAAGGCTGCCCTTTTTACAATTTGTTTATTCGCTGGACTTAGCACATCGGCGCAGGCTGAATATACCTGTAATATCGATTTTGCTTACGGTATTGCCGTTAATAACGAACAGCTTCGCGTAATGGATAAAACTCGCACCGTAGTTCAGATTAATGACCAAAACCAGCTTTTTGTAGGTGGACGTTGGCAAACCTTGAATGAGCAAGAACGGCAGTGGCTAGAAGAGTATTCTTCAGGGTTACACTATGTAGTACCAAAAATGATTATTTTGGCCACCGAAGGTGTAGATTTAGCTATTGATACTATTGAGCATGTTTACCTAGGCTTAGTAGGCAGTGATCACGACAGCTACGAGCGTTTGAATGCTGCTATGAAGCGTGTTCAAAACCGCGTGAAAGATAAATTCAGGCATGCGAGTAATCATTATTTTATCGGCCCTGGATCACTGGAAAGCGTTGATGAATTCGTGGATAGTGAAATTGAAGCACAGCTTGAGGAAGCAATTTCTACCTCAGTAGGCGGTATATTATCGGCGATCAGTGGTATCAACACTGGAAGCGGCGAGGTTAACCAAGAGAAAGTAGCGGAAATTACTCGTCAGCTTAACAATGTGGGCGAGCATCTTGATGTGGGTGATAAAGCCACCACTTTACGTAAAAAAGCCGAGTGGTTCTGTGAAAAGCTTAAGCGCCTAGATATAGCGGAAGAAAACCTTCGAGCAAGTGTGCCTGCTTTCAAGCCTTACAATATCATTACACGACATGATAAGAGTGAAAACTAGTTGAAATAAGTAATACGTGTACTAATTCTGGTTAAAGACTGATTAAGACAGAAAAGCCTGCGTGAGCAGGCTTTTTTGATCTAGCTTTTTGGTTGACTCAAATGGGCAAGATTATACGAAGCACGACAGCAGAGAGTTGAGATATCTACGTCCTTTAGCAGTTACCTGCCAGTGACTATCTGAAATAGAAAGCAGCCCTTGGTGATGAGCATCAGACAGTGCGTGTTTAACGTCATCCGTTAACTCAGTACCTGTGAAGTCACTAAAATCACTCATCGGGCAAGGCTCAACTAAACGAAACCTATTCATAAAAAACTCAAACGGTAGGTCGTCTGCACTAACCAGCGTTTGCGTATCTAAATACGGTCGGCTCATTTCCATATAGCCTCTTGGATGCTTCACTTTAACGGTACGATGAATTGTGCCGTTAGCGGCATCGGTAATCTTCCCGTGCGCACCGCATCCAATACCTAAGTAATCGCCAAAACGCCAGTAATTCAGGTTATGGCGGCATTGATGCCCGGCTTTGGCGTAGCCTGAAATTTCGTACTGGTGATAGCCTGCACGCTCTAAGAGGCTGTGGCCTTTTTCCTGTATTTCCCACAGGATGTCGTCGTCTGGCAGTTCTGGCGGCTTTGAATAGAAAGGCGTGTTTGGCTCGATGGTAAGCTGGTACCACGACAAGTGGTAAGGATCGAGCTCAATACCTTGCTTCAAATCTGCCATAGCATTCTCTACGCTTTGTTCAGGTAGACCATGCATGAGATCTAAATTAAACGTAGGTAGCCCTGCGCTGTGTGCTTGTTTTACCGCATTTTCAGCTTGGCTCTCATCGTGGATACGGCCTAGCACTTTTAAATGCTTCGGCTGAAAGCTTTGAATGCCCACCGATATTCGGTTTACGCCTGCCTGATAAAAGCCCGCAAACTTACCTGCCTCGACGGTGCCTGGGTTGGCTTCCATGGTTATTTCAGCAGTGTCGCTTAAGTTAACCCGCTGTTTGACGCCGTTTAAGATGTCAGCCATGGCCTCGCTTGAAAACAAACTGGGCGTGCCACCGCCTATAAAGATTGTCTCAACAGGGCGGTCGCCAATGCGTTTGGCATCAATGGCTAAATCGTCCAGCAGGTGCGCCACATATTCTTTCTCGGGTAAATCAGATTTAAGCCCGTGAGAGTTAAAATCACAGTACGGACACTTTTGAACACACCAAGGAATGTGGATATAAAGGCTAAGCGGCGGATTACGCAAAAGTCGCTCTCATATTATCAAGCAAAATCGCTAAGGCGTTGCCGCGATGGCTAATACGGTTTTTTTCGGCTTTCTCCAATTCTGCCGCAGTGCAGCCATGAGTTGGCACGTGAAATACCGGGTCGTAACCAAAACCGTCGTTACCAGAGCGAGCAGTTAAAATTTCGCCTTGCCATTTACCTTGGCTAACTAATGGTACTGGGTCGTCAGCATGGCGCATAAACACTAATGTACAGAAGAAATGCGCTTTACGCTGGGTTTCGCCATCTAGGGCAGCTAATAGCTTGTCGATATTGGTGTCATCAGTTGCATCAGCGCCAGCATAGCGGGCTGAATAGATACCGGGTGCACCGCCAAGAGCGTCAACCACTAAGCCAGAGTCGTCAGCAATAGCAGGAAGGCCTGTTACTTGTGCCGCATGACGCGCTTTAATAATGGCATTTTCAACGAATGTTGTGCCTGTTTCAGGCACATCAGATACACCTAATTCTTTTTGCGCCACAACGTCTACGCCGTAATCTGCAAATAAGGATGCAAACTCACGCACCTTGCCTTGATTACCTGTGGCTAAAACAATTTTTTCTGGGAATTTCATTGTGCCAGACTCCTCGTTTTTTCTTTGCTCCTGAAATAAGCTCAAACACATTCATCGGGTTACTTTAGGTTATTCAGGACGAACGTTGGCAGTGGTTTGAGCAAACCCTCTGCCGCAGGGATGCGGCAGCGAAGCGCACATGGATGTGTTTACCGCGTGTTTGCGAAAGCCACTCCCAACCTTCGGCCATCGCATCGCTCACCCTCTACGTGCTCAAGTTTTACTTTTTCTTTTTAGGCTTAGCTTTTGCCTTGGCTTTGTCTTTGGCCTTTACTTTTTTCTTTTTCGGGCCAATCTTAGGCGTTTTGTTTTTAGGGCGTAGCTCGTCAATAACGCGAGCTTTAAGTGGTTCGCCCATGTAACGTGCGGTTTTGGCTACCATGTCAAAATCGTGGGCCTCAACCAAAGATATTGCAGTACCTTTGGCGCCAGCGCGGCCGGTTCTGCCAATGCGGTGAACATAAACGTCGGCTTTGCGCGGCATGTCGAAGTTAATAACATGGCTCACGTTAGGCACATCAATACCGCGGGCAGCAACATCCGTTGCCAGCAAGATAGGTACTTCACCACTTTTGAAACGGGCTAGCGCTGCAATACGTTTGTCTTGTGGCATTTCACCCTGTAGCCAGCACACTGGGATATCTTTCGAGGCTAAGAAGTCCTTAAGCATTTGCAGGCGTTCGCGGGTTTTCACAAACACAACCGCTGACGTCGTGGTTTCTTGCTTCAAAATATTCACCAGCAAAGCTTGCTTGTGATTCATGTCGTCAGCAAGGTGATACCACTGATGAATTTTGTTCTTTTCTTTGCGCGATGGGTTCGCTTCAATCACTTCAGGATTGTTAAGAATGTCATGAGCGAAAGTCTTAACGCCTTTGCCTTCAAGCGTGGCAGAGAACAATAGGTTTTGCTTGCGCCAGCGCGCTTCGGCAGCAATTTGGTTAACTACCGTTGAGAAACCCATATCCAACATGCGGTCAGCTTCATCAAGAATTAAACACTCGATATCACGGCAATCTGCGGCTTCTTTTTCGATATGCTCAAGCAAACGACCTGGCGTGGCCACAAGAATATCGAGATTCTTGCTTAAGGTTTCTTTATCGGTACCGTAGTTAATACCACCGGTTATTACCCCGCACACAATTTGTGTATGCTTTGTTATGGCCAGGGCTTGTTCATAAACCTGTAGCGCTAACTCGCGGGTAGGCGTTAGAATCAAAATACGTGTAGCACCAGGCTGTCTGCGCGGATAATCAAGTAAAAACTGGCATGCAGGCAATAAGAAAGCGGCTGTTTTACCCGTACCTGTAGGAGCAGAGGCCAAGATATCTCGTCCATCCAACGCATGCGGGATAACCAGTTCTTGAATGCTAGTTGGGGTTTCAAACCCCATATCGGCAGCTGCGTGACACAGTGCTTCGTCTAATTCGAGTTCTTCGAAAGTCATAGTATAAAATTGCTCTAAATGAATGGTGCGTATTGTAGCATTGCTATACCAAAACATTGAGAAAAACTGGCGTTAAATTCGCACACCGTAGGTAAATACACATTCTGACGCTAATGGGTTGGTACTGTTGGCGTTAAGTAAGTGCAAGTGCGTTAAATCGAGCTTACTCACTTTATCCTCACTTTCAACCCGTGAAATTTCGAAGTAGTAGTTGGCGTACGGTGAATTTGGTTCTTGAAGCTCTAGGTAAGGA
This sequence comes from Alteromonas sp. CH_MED4-4, assembly GCF_037029575.1. Classification (NCBI taxonomy): domain Bacteria; kingdom Pseudomonadati; phylum Pseudomonadota; class Gammaproteobacteria; order Alteromonadales; family Alteromonadaceae; genus Alteromonas; species Alteromonas sp. CH_MED4-4. The sequence goes on from NZ_JAYMEU010000002.1 coordinate 47,910, forward strand.
AACTGGCGATACTTCCATTTACCCTTTACGTCTTCTGAAGATGTGGGCGTTTGAAGTGTGAGGGTATACGTACCGTCTTTGTACAGCGTGAGGCGCTCGCCGTTACCACATCCATTGGCGATATAGTTATGGATAAGATCTTGGGCAAGGAGGGTTCCGTGGGGGCGATTGCCGTCAGGAAACACGAATAGCGCCAAAGAGTTTTTAGTATACCAATGATTGCCTTGAGTGAGCGATTGGACACGGTTTATAGAGTAACCCGCATGCTCTGCGATACTAGTGGTATTGTCGATTGCTTCTGGTGATTGTAGCAGCAATGAATAGAGCAACGTATTTGTAGACACGGATGTAGGAAAATCAAAGTCGTTTACTTCAACATTCAAGCCTTGGTCCGTTAACTGTTCAGATAAGGCTTGAACTTTGGACGGCTCAAGATATTTGCCATAAAGGTAGACGGTTGGGGGGCTTGCACATCCACTAACTACAAGGGTAAAAGCTAAAGTTATAAGGTACGTTATTATTGTTTTTTTCACTTAAGAATCTCCAAGCCGATGCCAGATTTTTTCATTTAAAAGGGCGAATCGTTTGTTTAAAGCGAAGCGCGCTTTGAAGTTATTATTTAACGAGCTGCGAACAAGCAACGAATAACTAGCGAGCAACTGTTGCACAAGAACGCACAAATATAGTTAAGGATTACATTTGTAATCTAAGTTGGATAATAGCGACATGCTTAAGTTGTGTAAACGAAAACTTGTTAGCAAGAAGGTGGGCAAAGGCTGTGAGGGACGGTATAAGCATAAGGTATATCACAGTGGTGTAACCAGTGCGCGGTAATCCCAGCTTTGAAGCACGCCATCAGAGGAGAGGGTAACAACATCACCATCCTTGTTAAGTGTAATAGCGTGAGTGGTGGCTTCGCTTGAGTAGCGTTTAATTTCCCATGAGGCTATCTCTTCGCCAGAGTTAGCATGCCATAGCGTCACCACTGATTTGGGTGATGTTGTCATAAGGTAGTCACCGTTTTCTAAAAATAACCCTTTTCGGAAAAAGCGGAAACGTTCCATAAATTGTAGTTCAGAGATCACTTCATGGGTGGCGAGATCAATAATTTCGTGGCTGTTCAGCGCATCGGATATAAAAGCTCGCTGAGCTCTATTGTCTAGCGCTGAAGCGGTAACTCGACTGCGATATTGCCTTTCTAGCAACACATCGTTTTTGTCTAAATCCCATAGAAACCAGCGCTTATCTATCCCTCCAGAAAACGCATAGTCATTAGAAAAATAGCCTACATGAAGCACTTTCATTGTATTGTGCTGGTATTGCAATGCAGTGCCGTTATCAAAATTTAGTAGCAATACGGTACCGTCGGTCATACCAACTAGTGCGCTGTCACCATGGTGGGATAGGGAAGTTGATGACGCTGTGGCGCCGGGATCTTTACCACTAAAATGCCAACTACCTACCACATCACCTGATTGCAAGTTAATCAGTGTAGTGCTCCAATAGCCTGTGAGCGCTAACCATGCCTTGTCTTTGGAAAACGTAATTAGGTGCAGTGACTCTTCATCAAGCACGTCACTATGCCACTTGTAGCGCTCTCGTTTTTCATCAACATCCCAAACAGAAACAGAGGAATCGTCAAAAATGAATGCCGCAAGACGGGCATCCTCCGAAAGCGTAGCATTCCTCACTGGCTCTTGGGTAAAGCGAAACTCGTGAACAGGTAATACGCGCGTCTCTTCAGTGCAACCAGAAAGCGCAAGGAGAACGGTGCAAAGTAAATAAAAAAGTGGTGACGCTAAAGGTGAGAGAAAGCATCCGTTCGTTTTTCTTTCGATCATTGCTTTACCACTATTGATTATTAATCGAGGCAATAGCAGATAACTTTGCTTGGTTAAGCGCGTCTTTTATTTCGGGGCCTTTAACGCCGGTGGCAATGATGTCTTGCACGTTCACTTGTTTGGCGGCAGCTAATGCATTTTCGATGCGCTTTTGTTGTTCTTGCCAATCTACGCCTTTGCTATGAGCATAAGGCGCAAAAGCGCTAAGCAATAATGTGAAACGTTCCTCTCTACGCCACGCATCACAGCCATTGAACAGGGCAAGTAAATCGGCGGGCGAGTTCTGCGCGTTCAAAAGAAAGCCTTTGAATTTGCAGGCAAGGCTGACGATTTCACTAACTTGGTTTTGCACTTTGAGCCGATTGCATAACTGTTTCGCTTCTTCCTCATTAAGGTGAGTGAGCAGGGCAGTAAATCTTGTTATCAGCCTAGCGGTTTCTGAATTGCTGCTGTCAGGTAATGGGGTTTCTGAACCCGTGTCTTTAACAAAGCTCTCATTTTTAGCCTTTTCTAGATCTACCGCCGTTTTTAATGTTGCCAAAGCAGTATCTACGTTTCTTTCAAGCTCAGTAAACCAGTCATTAAGACCGTGGGCTTGGTTTAATACAGTGAAAAAAACATGCGGTGTTTTCTCTAAAAGACTACGCTTTGTTTCTTGCCATACCCGCTCAGCACTTAGCGTGCTTAACTCGCCGCTTTGCGCCATAGACTGCATAAGAGCCATGGTTTCAGTGGCGATAGTAAACCCTAAATAAGCATAGCGGGTTGCAAACCGAGCAACGCGAAATACGCGTAGAGGGTCTTCACTAAAGGCTTCAGATACGTGGCGAAGTAGGCGGTTTTCTAAATCTTTTTTACCACCATAGGGGTCGATGAGTTTTCCATAGTTGTCTTGCGCTATCGCATTAACGGTAAGGTCCCGGCGTAACAAATCTTCTTCTAACGTCACCGAGCTTGACGCATCGCATACAAAACCGGTGTAACCTTTTCCTGACTTACGTTCTGTACGTGCAAGTGCGTATTCTTCCTGTGTTTTAGGGTGTAAAAAAACAGGGAAGTCTTTGCCTACTTGGGTAAAACCCTGGCTGAGCATTTCTTCTGGCGTGGCGCCCACCACGACATAGTCGCGTTCAACAACTTTTCTGTTTAACAGTGCGTCACGCACTGCGCCACCAACGAGATATACTTGCATGCTCTTCCAACGATTTTTTAGATTAGGGATGTGCCGACTTTTGACGTGTAACGAAAATCAACCTTCCCAAGGTAACAGAGGCGCAGTATAGCAATGTTACAAATAAAATTCGTAGCCACATCGTTATGCGCTTTCACTTCAAGGTTGCGTCTGGTAGTTTATTCGTCGTTAAAAATTAAAACAGATAGGCGCTTCAGCAACCATGTATTTGAACTACTTCGGGTTAAATGACAATCCTTTTTCGATTGCGCCTAACCCCGATTATTTGTATATGAGCCCTAGGCACAAAGAGGCTTTGGCCCATTTGACCTTTGGCCTCAGAGAAAGCGGTGGTTTTGTAATGCTCACCGGAGAAGTGGGCACGGGAAAAACAACGGTATCGAGAAAACTGTTGCAGCAGCTACCCGATAATACGCAGGTAGCCATGATTTTGAATCCTACCTTATCCGCCCTTGAGCTATTAGCAACGGTTTGTGATGAGCTAGGCTTGGCTTATACACCTGAAAAAGCAAGCCTTAAGTATTTCACCGATTTGATTTTGTCTAAGTTAGCAGAGAATCATCAGTCAGGCATGAATACGGTACTAATGGTTGATGAAGCGCAGCATCTGTTGCCCGAAGTACTAGAACAACTTCGTTTATTGACCAACCTAGAAACGAATCGTGAAAAACTGTTAAAGGTTGTATTGATAGGTCAGCCTGAGTTACAGCAGTTGCTAAAGCGTAACGAATTACGTCAGCTGGCTCAACGCATTACCGCTCGTTATCATCTGCTGCCCTTAACTGCGCCTGAAGTTAGTGCTTACATAGCACACCGCTTAAGCGTGGCAGAAGGTGATATCAGTATTTTCAGTAAGTCTACATTGCGCGCGGTGCATCAAATTACTGGTGGGATTCCAAGGGTAATTAATTTGCTGTGCGACCGAGCGTTAACCTTATCTTTTACTAAGCAGCATGCGGTTGTGCAAAAGCCTATATTCTTGGCCGCGGCAGAGCAAATTCTAGGTGAAGATGTTGTCAGTCAGCGCGTGCAAAGCCAGCGTAAATGGTATCTCGCATCGGCGTTTGTTTTGGCCATCATATTCGGCTACGGGTTAGGGAGTTTGTATGTCTAATATCGTCGCCATTGACCATTTAAAACCCGGTATGGTGATTGTTCAAATTACCAAGCAAAATGGGCCAGTTAAAATTAGAAAGTCGGGTTTAGTGACAAGCGATGCTATGGTGCAGGGCTTGTCTGAAATGGGCGTGCAAGAGGTCGAAATAGACCCTGAGCAAACCGTGGAAATAGCGCCGACAGTTCATCATAGAACTCAGACCCAAGCTTTGCTTCGGGGCGAGCACGACACTACCGCCAAATTTGATAAATCCCTAAACGAGCAGTTTAATCGAAGCTTGTTCTTACCCACAGTGGAAGGGCTTCCGTCAGCATGGAAGCTTTATACCAAGCAAGTTGCGCTTTTTGCCGTCGTTATTCTTGGCGGGTTATGCATTGGCTTTTCCGCCGCTATGGCAAAACGCTGGTGGCCAATGCTAACTGCACCCGCTTCTGTACCGGTGGCAGACTCTGAAAGCTCAGTTTCACAGGTTGAAGCAAGCGGAGGCGCTTCAGCGCTTACGACCACGCAAAGTAGTAATGAAGCACCAGGCACTTCAAGCAACAAAAGTGAACAGGTATCTTCTAACACTCAGGAAAGTGGGCAAAGCGCAGGTTTAAATGAAACTGCTAACACAGCGGTAAATGCCAACGTTAGTAACGGCGTTGCAGCTCAGCAAGGCACGCAAGCGAACGCTATGGTAAATAACCAGTCTGCTGGAAATTTAGCTGCAACGCAAAATACTGATTTAGGTGCAGTTCCAAATAAAAACCCAATCACAACAGGTACTCAGAATCGCTACAATAACGACATCTCCCAACGTTCTGGCGCCGAGCCAAGTAGTGGATATGAGCGTAGCTCCTCAACAGATTCAAGACAAACTGAGACTTCAGGGAATTATGAAGGGAAAGTATTAAATGAAGCTGCGTCTCAATCTGACGTATCCGTGTCACCAGAGCTCATGGCCCGTTTTAATGCTGCCGTTGAAGCGCTAGACTCAAAGGCACAAGATAATACACCCGCTGAAGCGCAAGCAAGGGTGAAGGTTAAAGACGAACTACCCCGTGTAGATCAGTTACCCGTTCGCTTGTTAACACGACTTCCTACCATGAACTTTAGCGCGCATATGTATGCGTCTCGTCCTGCCGATAGGTGGGTGAGAGTCAATGGCCGTCAAATAGGTGAGGGCGACTGGATTGCTGATAGAGTGCAAATCGTCAATATTGAAGCGCAACGTGTGGTGCTTGCTTTCGAAGATGAGATTTTTACTATGGCAGCATTAACCGATTGGTAATTACTATCTGTTAGTTACAAAAAACACTAACAAGAAATACAAAAAAGGCCCTTTGAAAAAAGGGCCTTTTCGCTGCTTATACTTTGTGTTCTACAGCGGCATCTGATTGATGAAAACGTCTTTAAAGAATTTTGGTAAGTTCAAACTAAACTCTTCGGGGCGAACGCCTGACACAATCTCATCGTCGTACTGACTTAAATCAACGCGTTTCACTTCATTGAAATGCTGCGACGTAACGCTGTAAAAGGTCATAACGTGAGGGCTTACGGGGTCTTTAGGGTTGATTTTGCTAACAATACCTAATTTACCGCTCTTTAACCTCACCAAGGAGCCAACAGGGTGCACGCCAATACACTGGATAAATTGTTTTACCAATTCTTGGTCTAAGTTCTCTGTCGCAGTTAGTCGCTTTAGCGCCTGAGTAGGCGTGATACTGTTTTTGTGCGTACGATTAGATGTCATGGCATCGTATGCATCCACAATGGCAGCAATACGCGCGAACTCTGAGATTTCGTCACCAACCAATCCTCTCGGGTAGCCGCTTCCATCGACGCGCTCGTGGTGCTCTTCAATGATGCGTAGCGATAGGTCAGAAATATCGCCACACTGTTCAACTAGGTCTGCACCAATTTCAACGTGGGTTTTCATCACTTCCCAATCATCACTGGAAAATTCGCCTGTGTTATTGCGAATTTCATCTGGCAGGGAAGACATGCCGATATCCATCAATAGGGCGCCTAAACTCACTTGCTCTGTGGTATCTCTGTCATAGCCAAGAAACTCACAGAAAATGCCGCTTAGTACACTGCAATTAATACTGTGCTCAAGAAGGTACTGGTCGGTGTCCTTGATCATAGTCAGGCAGCTCAGCGCATCTTTATTATCAAATACACTTTCGATCAGGCTTTGCGACAGCGATTCCATGGGAGACAAATCTTTTACCGCCCCATTTTTAAGCGACTTTAAAAAGCTGCTTTGAATGGCAATTGCGCTGCTGTAAAGCTCGTTGGCTTCGTTAATTGAATCACGACCCACTGGCTTAACAACCGGTTTAGTCACTTCAGGCTCTTTTTCTTTAGCTGGCTCGGGTGGCACAGCTGGCTCGGGCAGCTTAGATTTCGCAAGATCTACTTCGACGCTTAAAATACCTTTCGATTTTAGACTATCAATAATGGCTTGGGTTTTCACAATGCCTTTAGAGCGCATTTTAAGTGAACCTGTTTGTTCAAGTACTTGATTGACGTACATTCCTGGCTGCAAATCATCAATGGGTACCTGTTCTAGCATTATCTCTCCTGTGAGGCACAACGTTGCCATAGCCTTCAATTACAATAGAAACGAATAGTACGATATTCCAGTGAAAAAAGTGAGGAGTTTATTAGTCTTTAGTATAGCTAGAGTCGGCGAATGTAGGATTACCGAATTCGTGAGAAAACGCGTGATGTGTAAATGTGCCGAGAAGTTGCTTATGGCTCAAATCAGGTGAACTGATATTTTTATTGCGGATTGGTATTAGGCGTCTTGATGCGAAGTTAAGGTAGAGGCATAGATGAGAGAAATAAACAGGGTGCCATCTCGCGACAGCACCCATGTGTCATGCTAGGGCGTTGTTAAGCGCTAAAGCCCCACGCTTTTACAACCACGCGGGCTGTTTATCTTCGAAGGCTTCTATAGCACTTGTGAGTTCAAGCGTTTGACCGATAGCATCTAAGCCTTTAATAAGGTTGTTTTTGTGATGCTCAGCAATATCGAAGCTGAAGCTTGTATCGTTAAAACTTACTGTTTGCGCTGGAAGATCAACGGTGATCTTAATTGCTGGGTCTGCCTTCACTGCAGCAAACAAAGCGTCCATTTGCTCGCTTGATAATGCCACAGGCACTAGCTGATTATTAATGCAGTTGCCGTAAAAAATATCAGCAAAGCTGGTGGCAATAACCGTTTTAAATCCAAAGTCGGCAAGTGCCCACGGCGCGTGTTCTCGGCTTGATCCACAACCAAAGTTTTCGCGAGCTAGCAACAGACTCGCACCTTTGTACTCAGGCTTATTCAGCGCGAACGCTGGGTTTGGCTCTTTCTCTTCTAAATCCAAATAACGCCAGTCGTGAAACAAATGTTTGCCGTAGCCAGCACGTGTTACGCCAGTTAGAAACTGTTTTGGAATAATTTGGTCGGTATCGACATTGGCCTGATCAAGCGGCGCAGCAATGCCTGTGTGTTGTGTAAAACCTTGTTCAGACATAAGTTACTCCTGATAATCTCTAACGTCAGCAAAGCGACCGGTAATTGCAGCAGCGGCAGCCATTGCTGGGCTTACCAAGTGAGTGCGCGCACCACGGCCTTGACGGCCTTCAAAGTTACGGTTACTGGTAGAGGCACATCTATCGCCTGCCACTAGCTTGTCGTCATTCATACCAAGGCACATAGAGCAACCTGGCAAACGCCACTCAAAGCCAGCATCGATAAAGATTTTATCTAAGCCTTCTGCTTCTGCTTGGCGTTTAACATTACCTGACCCTGGTACAACAATCGCGGTTACTGAATCGGCGACTTTACCGCGCTTGGCAATTTGTGCCGCTGCACGCATATCTTCAATACGACCGTTGGTGCATGAACCGATAAATACGTGGTTTACTGCAACGTCGGCAAGCTTTTCACCGGGTTTCAAGCCCATATACTCAAGCGCTTTTACTGCGCTCTCTTTTTCAATCGGGTCACTGAAGTCTTCAGGGGCAGGTACCGGTGTGTTTACGCCAATAACCTGGCCTGGGTTAGTGCCCCACGTAACCTGAGGAGCGATATCCGCCGCTTCAAGTTCAACCACAGTGTCAAAGGTTGCCCCCTCTTCGGTATAAAGGGTTTTCCAGTAAGCGACAGCGTCTTCCCAGTCCTGGCCTTTGGGTGCGTATTCACGGCCTTCAAGGTAGGCGAAGGTTTTCTCGTCTGGTGCAACAAGGCCAGCTTTCGCACCAGCTTCAATACTCATGTTGCACACCGTCATGCGCTCTTCCATGCTTAAACCGCGGATAGCTTCACCCGCGTATTCAATGACATGGCCAGTAGCGCCGGCGTGGCCAATCTTTCCTATAATGGCAAGAATAATGTCTTTTGCGGTAATACCAACAGGAAGCTTGCCATTTACATTAATAAGCATGCTCTTAGCGCGGCTTTGTTTTAACGTTTGCGTGGCCAATACATGCTCTACCTGAGAGGTACCAATACCAAACGCTAGCGCACCAAATGCACCGTGGGTTGCAGTGTGTGAGTCACCACACACCACCGTCATACCAGGCTGAATTAAACCTAATTCAGGGCCCATAACGTGCACAATACCTTGCTTTTGGTGACCCACTGGAAATAGCTGAATGCCGTGTTCTTCACAGTTTTTTGCCAAGGTTTGTAGCTGAAGCGCATTGGCTGGTCCACAGGCATCAATTGCCAGTGAACGAGTCGAAATGCTGTGATCCATGGTGCCAACCGTGCGATCAGGGCGTCGTACTTTACGGCCTTTTTCATTAAGGCCAGCGAATGCCTGAGGTGACGTCACTTCGTGAATTAGGTGACGGTCGATATAAATTAAGCTGTCTTCACCGATTTGGTCAATAATGTGGGCTTGCCACACTTTGTCATATAAGGTCTTGGCCATGAGGTTGTTTTACTCCTGCGCCATTAATTGTTTAACGATTTCATCGCCCACTTGTGACGTGCTTGCCGCTTGGCTGCGTTTATCTGCAGGTAATAACTCGCCTGTAAGTACACCTGCTTCTAACGTTGCCACTACTGCCTTTTCAATTGCGTCGGCAACAACATTCAAATTCATGCTGAAACGCAGCATCATGGCGGCTGATAAAATTTGTGCGATAGGGTTAGCAATGCCTTGGCCTGCAATATCTGGGGCCGAACCGCCTGCTGGCTCATAAAGGCCAAAGCCTTCTTCGTTCATGCTTGCCGATGGCAACAAGCCCATAGAGCCAGTCATCATAGCGCATTCATCAGAAACGATATCGCCAAAAAGGTTTGAACACAGCATCACATCGAACTGCGCTGGGTTCTTCATTATTTGCATAGTGGCGTTGTCGATGTAGATGTGGTCTAGTTCTACATCTGGATAGTCTTTTGCGACTTCTTCAGCAATTTCACGCCATAAGCGGCTGGTTACCAGTACGTTGGCTTTGTCCACCGACGTCACTTTGCCGCGACGCTTCTGTGCTGCTTCAAACGCTGCAATCGCAATACGGCGAATTTCACGTTTGCTATAGCGCATGGTGTCATACGCGAACTCTTCTTCGCCTTCACCTTCTCGGCCCTTAGGCTGACCAAAGTAAATACCGCTGGTTAGCTCACGCACAACTAAAACGTCTACGCCTGATTTAGCAATGTCTTCACGAAGGGGAGACAGGCTTTCAAGGCCCGGATAAATGCGAGCCGGGCGTAAGTTACTGAACAAGTCGAAATGACTGCGAAGGGTAAGTAGTGCGGCACGCTCAGGACGTTGCTCTAACGGCAAGGTGTCCCACTTAGGGCCACCGATACTGCCAAACAAGATCGCATCGGCTTGCTCACAGCCCAAAAGCGTTTTTGAGGGTAGCGCTTCGCCTTCAGTATCAATGGCGTAGCCACCTACAGGATATGCAGTACGGTTCAGGGTGACGTTAAACTTCTTTTCAACAGCATCTAAAACCTTATTGGCTTCCTGCATAACTTCTGGGCCGATACCGTCTCCGGCTAATACGGCAATTGAATACTGGCTCATTTATACTCCTGCAACGCGTTCTTGTTGGTTTTTTTGCTGATCAATTTGATCGGCCAAATATGTGTTATTTAATACAAAGATAAGGGCTTTAACGCCGGCTTCCACAATATCTGTAGCCAAGCCGATTCCATGGAAACGACGGCCTTTATATGTAGCGATAACGCTCACTTGCGCCAAAGCGTCGGCACCTTCACCTTTTGAATCTAATTTAAAGTCGACAACTTCTAAATCTTCGTGACCTAGTATAGACATGATGGCCTTATAAGCCGCATCTACCGGGCCGTTTCCAATACTAGACTGGGTAATCTCTTCAGTGCCCACTTTCATTTTAACGGTGGCGCTTGGAATGATTTCACGCCCTGAATTAGCTTGAAGATAAAGCAACTGGAAGTGTGCTTGGTCGTGCTTTTGCTTATCGAAGAACAACAAGGCTTCAAGGTCGTAATCGTATACTTGGCCTTTTTTATCCGCTAACTTTAAGAAGGCGTCATACACCGCTTCTAAGTCATAGTCTTCGGTTTTATAGCCAAGTTCGGTTAAGCGATGTTTAATCACATGACGGCCAGAGCGTGACGTTAAGTTTAGGTTGTTCTTATTAATGCCCACACTTTCTGGGGTCATAATTTCATAGGTATTTTGCGCTTTTAAGACACCGTCTTGGTGAATACCAGATGAATGGCTAAACGCATTTGCGCCAACAATGGCCTTGTTTGATTGAACTGGCATATTACAAAGCTGGCTGACTAGCTTAGATGTGCGCGATATTTCGGTAGAATTAATGTTAGTTTCAAAGCCCAACATGTTCTTACGGGTTTGTAAGATCATGGCAATTTCTTCAAGTGAAGCGTTACCAGCACGCTCGCCAATACCGTTTATCGTACATTCAACCTGTCTGGCACCTTGCTCAACAGCTGCTAATGAATTTGCTACCGCTAAGCCCAAGTCGTTGTGACAATGTACTGAAATGGTTGCTTTATCGATATTTGGAACGCGATTGAACAATTGCTGAATAATACCGCCAAACTCTGTAGGTGTTGTGTAGCCTACGGTGTCCGGAATATTTACCGTCGTTGCGCCAGCGTTAATAGCAGCTTCAACCATTCGGCATAGGTAATCAATATGGGTACGCCCCGCATCTTCACAGGAAAACTCTACATCGTCAGTATACTTACGTGCATGTTTCACTGCGGCTACAGCCATATCTACAATTTCATCTTGTGACTTGCGAAGCTTGGCACCTACGTGAATCTCTGACGTTGCGATGAAGGTGTGAATTCTGAATTGCTCAGCAACGCTTAATGCTTGTCCGCATGCATCAATGTCACCCGGCAATGCGCGAGATAGGCCACAAACGATAGAGTTCTTAACTTCTTTTGCAATCATTTGTACAGAGCGAAAATCGCCTGGAGAAGAGACAGGAAAGCCAGCTTCGATAATGTCTACGCCTAACCGTTCGAGCGCCAGTGCGATCTGCAATTTCTCTTTGGCACTTAGGCTTGCAGGTAAGGCCTGCTCACCGTCTCGCAATGTGGTATCAAAGATCTTCACTTGATTTGTCATGACGCTCTCTCAGTTGAATAGTTAAAAAAAAACCCGTGCTTGGCACGGGTTTTTGTGAAATTAAATCGCTGGTCGCAATCTACCCGTGCAGTCTGGCTGCCATAAGGAGTAGAGATAGAAGAAGGAAACGAATACGCATGAGCTGTTGTTTCTTTGCTGACCAAGTAGATAGCGACAATGTACCCATGTGGCATGAAGAGGTCAACCATTGTTTACGATAATGAGTATATTTTTCGTGTATAAATGCTTTCTTTTAATTATTTAGGATGCGCATCCTAACGGTGTTCGTTATCAGTAAGCATGGCTAGCAATATCTGTCATTTCAAAGGGCTTTAAGTTTTAACTGCAGGGTTGATTAGGATGTTCGTACTAATTTTATCTATAGAGGTGAAATGCGAATCTTGGCTATTTATGCTTTTTAAGTGGGTTTTTATTCTATACAAGCCTTGTTATTTCTAAGTAACGTAAAGTTCTTCCAATTGATTTGAGTAGATAAGCGCATTTCGCGAAGGGATAAGGCACGGGGTGAACGCTTGGATTTAAAGCTCCATGTGTGGCCACAGCATGCAGCGGTCACTATCGCCTTTGAAGGCCGCAATAGTATTTTGTTTTGAACTGAAAGTGCCGTAGCCGCTTCCAATTCATCGCGTAGTGTTGTTGAGTGAATGCATTCACCCGAGTTAGCAAACCATCCATTTTTGTTCAGATGGAGCTGGGTATTGTCTTGATTTACCATATCAATGGAATCAAGCTCAATGTGAGAACCTTCCATATTTAAAATTAAAACAGGTACAACAAGACCATACCTAGCGTTTTTTCTATACCACGCTTCTCGCTTTTCTACATCGTCTAAATGATTAATGCCGGGGCACTTTGCAGATTGCTTGGCATACCAACTCCCATTATGGGTATCTGTTTTTAGCGGGGATGGATTGTTTGCGATGCCATTACTAATCATATATCGAGCAATAGCTTTCACGTGATAGGGAAGCCCGCCCATTCGACGCTTAAGCAGCGATAGGTTTTTTATCTCGCTATGAGCTAGAGAGACGATTTCTCTTTCATACAGAGCAGTACATATTTCATTGAATTGAGGGTGGCTTCCACCGAGTTCACCAGCTTCACTGAAAAAGCCAACTTGGGCGTTGGGTAAAGAGTGGGAAAGTTTGTCGCCTGAAGCCATCGGGATTATCAAATACCTGTCTAAAGTTATTTAACCCTAGCAAGATTAAGCGCTTGTTGCTACACGGTTTCATTAAACAATGCGAAAAAATAGACACAAAAAAAGCCGCTATAGAAAGCGGCTTTTCATCATATTCTCAGGCGTCAATTATTGGCCTTTGATTTCGCTACGGCCTTTGTAAGTTGCAGCGTCACCTAGTGCTTCTTCAATACGAAGTAATTGGTTGTACTTAGCAACACGGTCAGAACGGCATAGTGAACCCGTCTTGATTTGGCCCGCCGCTGTACCTACTGCAAGGTCAGCAATTGTGGCGTCTTCAGTTTCACCAGAGCGGTGAGAGATAACCGCTGTAAAGCCCGCATCTTTCGCCATCTTAATAGCGTTAAGGGTTTCAGTCAGTGAACCGATTTGGTTGAACTTGATAAGGATTGAGTTACCAATACCGTTATCAATACCGCGCTTAAGAATTTTAGTGTTAGTTACAAACAAGTCGTCACCAACTAGCTGTACTTTGTCACCAATCTTCTTAGTTAGGCTTGCCCAGCCGTCCCAGTCGCTTTCGTCCAGGCCGTCTTCAATAGATACAATTGGGTATTGTGAAGAAAGGTCAGCAAGGTAGTCGCCAAACGCTTCTGAATCGAAGCTCTTATCTTCGCCAGATAGTACGTATTTGCCATCTTTATAGAATTCAGACGCCGCGCAGTCTAGTGCAAGGGTAATGTCTTCATTCATTTTGTAGCCAGCGTTTTCAACGGCTTCTACGATTACTGCAAGCGCTTCAGCGTTTGAGCTAAGGTTAGGGGCAAAACCACCTTCATCACCAACCGCTGTGTTAAGGCCTTTAGCAGACAGTACTTTCTTAAGAGCGTGGAAGATTTCAGCACCCATACGTAGCGCTTCTTTGAAGCTCTTCGCGCCAACTGGCTGTACCATGAACTCTTGAATGTCTACGTTGTTATCAGCGTGCTCACCACCGTTGATGATGTTCATCATTGGTACTGGCATAGAGAATTGACCAGATGTACCGTTTAGGTCTGCAATGTGCTCGTAAAGTGCTACGCCTTTCTCTGCTGCCGCTGCTTTCGCTACTGCAAGTGAAACCGCTAGGATTGCGTTCGCGCCAAGGGTTTCTTTGTTTTCAGTGCCATCAAGGTCAATCATGATGCCGTCGATATCAGCTTGCGCTAGTGCATCTTTACCGATAAGTGCTGGCGCGATGGTATCGTTAACTGCTGCAACTGCCTTTGTTACACCTTTACCTAGGTAACGAGACTTGTCGCCGTCGCGTAGCTCTAGTGCTTCGCGGCTACCAGTAGATGCACCAGAAGGTGCTGCAGCTCGGCCCATTACGCCTGATTCTAAGTAAACATCTGCTTCTACGGTAGGGTTTCCGCGTGAATCTAAGATTTCGCGTCCGATAATGCGACTAATTTTCGCCATGTTTTTTCCTCAACAATTGAATGGGGCGCAACGGGAGAGAGCGCCCTTTTATTAGAAATTAGTGATTTTCTTTCTGGTATTTTCCTGCCGCAGCAACGAAACCAGTGAATAATGGGTGTCCATCCCGAGGAGTTGATGTGAACTCAGGGTGGAATTGGCCCGCAATGAACCAAGGATGATCAGGGATTTCTACTACTTCTACAAGTCGCTTGTCAGTGGACAAACCACTTACCTTTAATCCAGCTGCTTCGATTTGGTCGCGTAGGTTATTGTTCACTTCATAACGGTGACGGTGACGCTCATAAATCTCTGTGCTGCCATACATCTCATGCACTTTTGTGCCGTCAATAAGGTGGCAAAGCTGGCTGCCTAAGCGCATAGTACCACCAAGATCTGAGTTTTCAGTGCGAGTTTCAGTTGTACCAGCTGCGTCTAACCACTCAGTGATTAGGCCCACAACAGGATAAGGCGTTTCAGGGTCGAACTCTGTGCTGTTCGCATTTTCCATACCTGCAACATTGCGCGCGTACTCGATAAGCGCTACCTGCATACCTAAGCAAATGCCAAGGTAAGGGACTTTGTTTTCACGGGCATAACGAGCAGCAGCAATTTTACCTTCTATACCGCGTTCGCCAAAGCCGCCAGGCACCAAGATAGCATCTAGTTTTTCTAGAATTTGGGTACCTTTGCTTTCCACGTCTTGCGAGTCGATGTGGTGAATATTCACGGTCAGACGATTTTTAAGGCCAGCGTGCTTAAGCGCTTCGTTTACAGACTTATAAGCGTCAGGTAGCTCAACATACTTGCCTACCATACCAATATTAACTTCAGCAGTAGGGTTAGACTCAGCGTAAAGTACTTGTTCCCATTCAGATAAGTCGGCTTCTTCACACTCAAGACCGAAACGGTCAACTACCAGCTGATCCATGCCTTGTGCTTTAAGTGCAGCAGGAATGCGGTAAATGCTGTCTACGTCTTTCAAAGAAATAACGGCTTTGTCGGCAACGTTTGTGAATAGGGCGATTTTCGAGCGCTCACTGGCCGGCAGTGCACCTACCGAACGACAAACTAGAATATCTGGCTGAATACCAATCGAGCGAAGCTCTTTTACCGAATGCTGCGTAGGCTTAGTTTTTACTTCACCTGATGCTGGCATATAAGGTACAAGCGTTAGGTGCATGAACATAGCGCGTTCACGGCCTACTTCGGTACCAAGCTGACGAATAGCTTCTAAGAAAGGTTGTGACTCGATATCACCAACCGTTCCACCTACTTCAACAATAGCTACATCATGACCTTCAGCACCTTCAATTACGCGGCGCTTAATTTCATTGGTGATATGAGGAATAACCTGAATGGTTGCGCCAAGGTAATCACCGCGACGCTCGCGCTTTAACACTTCTTCATATACACGGCCGGTAGTGAAGTTGTTGCGCTTAGTCATGCGGGTGCGAATAAAACGCTCATAGTGACCAAGATCAAGGTCGGTCTCAGCGCCGTCATCGGTAACAAATACTTCACCATGCTGGATAGGGCTCATAGTGCCCGGGTCGACATTGATGTAAGGGTCGAGTTTTAACATGGTTACGGTGAGACCGCGAGCTTCCAGAATTGCGGCTAACGATGCTGCAGCAATACCTTTACCTAGCGATGAAACTACACCACCGGTGACGAAAATATAATTTGTCATGCGAAACCTAGAACGTTTGGGTTGTATGGTAAATATAGGCTGAGTTTAGAACAAAACCAGCTACACTTTGGACGGGGCGATAGTATACGCAAATTCATGTGGGCAGACAATCAATTTGCCCACATGATGCGCAATTTATACGCGCTTAAGCTTGGTTTAAGATTGGCTCAGGCGCTTAAGTGTGTAGATAAGGTCTAGCGCTTGGCGCGGTGATAACTCATCGGGTGATAAGTTTTCAAGGGCTTCTACAACCGGGTGCTGCTTATCAGGGAATAGCATTTCAGCTTGGCCTTTAGTATTTGATGTGACTTTAACTGATGCGCTTGTTTTATTTACACCTTTTACCGAGCTCTTCGCTACAAAAGACTCATCGTTGGCTTTCTCTGATCCGTCTTCCGTGCTGGTCATAAGGTGTGATGATTCCAACACCGCGAGTTTTTGTTGCGCTGCTTTTATTACCGCCTTCGGTACGCCTGCAAGTTGGGCGACTTGTAAACCAAAGCTTTTGCTCGCCGCACCTTCTGATACGGTATGCATGAAGCGTATGGTATCTTCAAACTCCATCGCGTCTAAGTGCACATTCACTACGCCGCTTTGCGTTTCTGGAAGTTCAGTAAGTTCGAAATAATGAGTGGCAAAAAGCGTATAAGCATTTAGCTGTTTTGCCAAATAACTCGCGCATGCCCACGCCAGAGACAATCCATCATAGGTACTGGTACCACGGCCTATTTCATCCATTAATACCAGAGAGTTTTCTGTGGCATTGTTTAGAATGTTCGCCGTTTCTGTCATCTCAACCATGAAGGTAGAACGACCTGAGGCTAAGTCATCTGATGCGCCTATACGGGTAAAAATACGATCTAGCTTTCCTATGTGGGCATTTTCTGCAGGTACAAAACTGCCAATACAGGCCAACAGGGCAATCAGCGCAGTTTGGCGCATATAGGTCGACTTACCGCCCATGTTCGGACCGGTAATAATTAGCATGCGGCGCTCGGTATCTAGCTGAAGCGGGTTGGCAATGAAGGGGTCTTTCATCACGTTCTCAACCACAGGGTGGCGGCCGGCATCATAAGTAAGCGCACATTCTTGACTCAAATGAGGTCGATACCAATCAAGGGAGACTGCGCGTTCGGCAAAACAGCATAGCACGTCTAATTTGGCTAGCGCCGCAGCGGTTTCAATTAAGTTGTTTAAGTGCGGCGCAAAGTTGTCAAACAAGGCTTCATAAAGCTGCTTTTCAAGAGCAAGCGCAGCGCCCTGACTGCTTAGCACTTTATCTTCGTGCTCTTTAAGTTCTGGCGTTATATAACGTTCAGTGTTTTTAAGGGTTTGTCTTCGAATATATTCAGCAGGCGCTAATGCACTGTTCGCCCGGCTAATTTCAATAAAGAACCCGTGAACTTTGTTATAGCCCACTTTTAGCGTAGAAATGCCGGTGCGCTCGCGCTCACGTTGTTCCATAGCGTCTAAGTAGTCGGTAGCACCTTGTGATAGCTTGCGCAATTCATCAAGTTCGGCGTTGTAACCCTCGGCAATTACGCCGCCATCGCGTATTACCACTGGTGGGTTATCGATAATGGCATCATTTAACAGAGCTTGAAGCTCAGGGTAAGTGCCAATGGTTTCGCTAATACTTCGGATTTGCCCTGTGTCGAACCGAGCTAGAGCATCTTGTAAATCAGGCAGGGCGTTAAAGGCATTTTTTAGGCGAGCGAAGTCGCGTGGCCTCGCTGAACGAAGGGCTAAGCGCGCCATAATACGCTCAATGTCACCAATGTGTTTGAGCGCTGCGCGAATATCTTCAGGGTCGTCATTAATGAAAGTTTCAACAGCATCTAAGCGGCTGTGCAGTTCATGCTGGTCGGTTAAAGGCGAATGAATAACACGCTGTAGCATACGACTACCCATGGCCGTAGTGGTGGTATCCATCACGCTGAACAGCGTATTTTCCTGTCCGCCCGACAAATTATGGGTAAGTTCTAGGTTTCTGCGGGTGGCAGCATCAAGCTGCACGCGGCTGTCTTGCTGTTCGGTCTGAATGCGGCGAATGTGAGGCAGAGCAGTACGCTGGGTATCCTTTACATATTGTAAAACGCAGCCCGCTGCGCCTAAGCCTTTAGTGACGCCTTTTATTCCAAAGCCATCTAATGTTTTGGTTTCAAACTGCGCGTTTAATTGCTCTGAGGCGGTATCAATGTCGAATTCCCATTCAGGACGGCGTCTAAGTCCTTTGCGGTTTTCAACCAATGCTAAGCTTTCAAATCCTTCAGGATAGAGCAGTTCAGCTGGGTTAATGCGCTGAATTTCAGCAAGTAGGCTTTCATCGCTGTCACATTCAAACACAACAAAACGACCGCTCGTAACATCTAGGGTTGCCAGCCCATAGTGCATACTGTGACCACAAACGGCGGCCAGAATATTGTCGCGACGTTCTTCTAACAGCGCTTCGTCGGTGACTGTACCGGGCGTAACAATGCGTTGTACTGCGCGTTCAACAGGGCCTTTACTGGTGGCTGGGTCGCCTACCTGTTCACAAATGGCTACTGACTCGCCCATTTTCACTAAGCGTGACAGATAACTTTCTACCGCATGATAAGGCACACCAGCCATAGGAATAGGTTCACCACCAGATTTTCCTCTGGCTGTTAATGAAATATCCAGTAATTCAGCAGCTTTTTTGGCATCGTCGTAAAACAACTCATAAAAGTCGCCCATGCGATAAAACAGTAAAATATTCGGATGCTGCGCCTTAATAGTCAGATATTGGCGCATCATAGGAGTATGTGATTCCAAAAAATGCCTCTGCGAATTTGTTGCTGGGTTTAATGCCTGTTGAGGGGAATAAATGATAAACTCACGCCCATTAAGATCAAGCGAAGATCTGATAAAGCACAACAGGTGTAATTAGGTATATCCAAATGAGCACAACATTTTCAACTGATTCGACAGCAAACGCCACCCCTTTAACACTTGATAGCGCATTATCTGCGCAAGTCCATGTGTTGGGTGACGCACTCAGGAGCAAAGGTTGGACCGTATCGAGCGCCGAGTCGTGTACGGGCGGAGGAGTTGCTTTTGCTTTTACCAGTGTGGCTGGCAGTTCTGATTGGTTTAACCAATCCTGGGTGACGTACTCTAATGACGCAAAGCGAAGCGTTCTGGGCGTAACAGAACAGACGCTAAAAGAGTACGGCGCGGTGTCGAAGCAAACGGTGAAAGAAATGGCTGAAGGCGTGCGCCGTAACAGCGGAGCGCAACTTGTTGTAACGGTTAGCGGCATTGCCGGCCCTGGCGGTGGCAGCGACGCAAAACCGGTGGGCACTGTGTGGTTTGGCTTTTTATGTGGGCAGCACGAAGCGCAAATCAAACAGGTTTTCAGCGGCAATCGCGACGAAGTACGTCAACATGCTATTAGCTTTGCCATTACTCAGTTAATTAAAATGTTGAGTGAAAATTAAAAACACTGGTTGAAACTGTATGCTTGTACAGTATAGAATGTGATCATTATTTGGTAATTTCATAAAAAATATGGAAAACACCAATACAGAATTTAACCGCAAATCCTAGAGGATACATACGTGGACGATAACAAATCAAAAGCTTTAACCGCCGCAGTTGGCCAAATTGAAAAGCAATTTGGTAAAGGCGCTATCATGCGCTTAGGCGATAACCAAGCCATGGATATCGAAGCGATTTCTACTGGCTCACTTACCATTGATATCGCTCTAGGTATAGGCGGTTTGCCATGTGGACGTGTTGTTGAAATCTACGGACCTGAATCATCAGGTAAAACCACGCTAACACTTCAAGTTATTGCTGAAGCCCAGCGCAAGGGTAAAACCTGTGCTTTCGTTGATGCTGAACACGCCCTAGACCCGGTATATGCTGAGAAACTTGGCGTAAACATCGACGAACTATTGGTATCTCAGCCTGATACTGGTGAGCAAGCGCTGGAAATTTGCGACATGCTTGTACGTTCAGGTGCAGTAGATGTTGTTATTGTTGACTCGGTAGCGGCGCTTACACCTAAAGCAGAAATTGAAGGTGACATGGGTGATTCTCACGTTGGTCTTCAGGCGCGTCTAATGTCGCAAGCGTTGCGTAAGCTTACTGCAAACATCAAGCGTTCAAATACACTGTGTATCTTCATTAACCAAATTCGTATGAAGATTGGTGTTATGTTTGGTAACCCGGAAACCACTACTGGTGGTAACGCGCTTAAGTTCTATTCTTCTGTTCGTCTAGATATTCGCCGTATTGGAGCAGTGAAAGAAGGCGATGAGGTAGTAGGTAACGAAACTCGCGTTAAAGTAGTGAAGAACAAAGTTGCACCTCCGTTTAAGCAAGCTGAATTTATGATCCGCTACGGCGAAGGTATCAGCAAAGAAGCTGAGCTTATTGACCTTGGTGTTAAGCAAAAGCTAGTTGATAAAGCGGGTGCTTGGTACAGCTACAAGGGTGACCGCATTGGTCAAGGTAAAGCGAACGTGATGAAGTTCTTAAAAGAGAACCCTGAGATTGCAAACGAGATTGAAACTAAGATCCGCCAAGAACTTTTGCTTTCTAAAACAATGAAAGCAGAGGAAGCGGTACCTCAGCAAGAAGACGATGTGCTTCCTGAGTAAAATTAGCGCTTAACCGCATATTAAGAACCCACCGTTAGGTGGGTTTTTTTATGGCTTCATCAAAGAGTATATTAAGAAATATTTACTAACACTTAATGCAAGGCTGAAACTTGTACAACAAATAAAAACAAGGAATGCTGTAATAAATATTTGTAAGTACAGACTACTAGGATGAAATAGCTATCGCAGCCTAAGCTGGTTAAGTACGCTAAAACAATTTTAAACAAATAGAACGGCATAATTTGCGGCTACAGCAAAGCAAGCCTACAACAATAATGAACGGTGCTACTGTTCACACGTGAGAAGAGGGAAGGGAAATGATTGAAATATCAGGCCTTGCTAAGCGTTTTGAGGTGGAGAACCCAAAAAAGCTTAGCGAACAGGAAAAAAAGGACCCGCGATTAAAAGGGCGCTATTTCCAGTCGGTAAGGGATGTGTCGTTTACTTGCGAAAAAGGACAAGTACTTGGTTTATTAGGGCCAAATGGAGCAGGTAAAACAACTACACTTCGCATGCTTTCAACAGCACTCAAACCTGATAGCGGAAAAGTTATTATTGGTGGTGAGGATGTGCTTACTAACCCTAATATTGCCCGTAAAAAAATTGGCTTTTTATCTAGCTCAACGGGCCTTTATGGTCGTTTAAGTGGCCGAGAGAATATTAGCTACTTCGGTGAGTTGCACGGTATTCCAAAAAATGTGATTAACGCGCGTATTGAAGAGTTAGCTGATTTACTCGATATGCAAACCTTCCTTGATAGACGAGCCGAGAATTTCTCATCAGGGATGAAGCAAAAAGTTTCTATTGCTCGCGCTGTTATACACGAGCCTGAACTAGTGGTGCTTGATGAACCCACAACCGGACTTGATATTATGGCAACGAGTACCGTGATGGAATTTATTCAGCGCCTTAAAGATAAAGGTACCCCGGTTATTTTCTCTACTCACCACCTTGATGAGGTGCAAACCCTTTGCGACAAGGTGACCGTGATTAACCAAGGTGAAACGGTATTTAACGATTCGCTAGCCGCCTTTAGCGCATTGTCTGGTAATGACGGGGCTGGCGGGCAAATGCATAAGAGCTTCCTAAAAACACTATCAATGGATTCTGAGGAGATGGGTCATGTGGTTAATCTTTAAAAAGGAATTCAAAGAACTATTACGGGATAAGAAAACCATCATATTCATGATTGGTTTACCGCTTTTATTATTCCCAGCTATTTTCGGTGTCGCGTTCTTTTTCATGAGTTCAGCGGCGGATAAAGCGGAAAATAAAGTACTGAAATACGCGATAGTTGGTGAAGCGTATGCGCCAGCAATTGTTCAGTCTTTTAACGACGCATCAGATAAATTCGAATCGGTTGCGATTGGCGATGAGGCTGACTACGCTAAACTCATCAAAAACGAAACACTAGATTTTGTTTTGGTTATTCCCGAAACCTTTGATAGCGATGTTTTGCGTTCAGGTCAGCATAAAATTGAGCTTTATCTCAACGATGCTGGTCTAAATAAGGTGATGGGGCGCGTATCCGACATCATTGATGAATATACCGATGCATTCCAACAAACAGCTTTTGCGCAGCTTAATCTAGATGAAACTCAGCAAGAGGCCTTGCTAAAGCCAATCAAGATAGAAAAGCAAAATGTCGCCGACGATCGCGAAGTGTGGGGTGAACGCTTAGGCGGTATGCTGCCATATTTCATCTTCATCTTGTGCCTTCAAGGCGCTATGGCCCCAGCGGCTGACTTAGGTGCCGGTGAGAAAGAGCGAGGTACATTAGAAACACTACTTATATCGCCGATAGACCGTCATAAGCTGGTACTGGGTAAATTCTTTACTATCGCTACTGCGGGTATAATTACTGCGCTTATTACCGTTTCTTCCATGGCTATATGGGGACTGGTGTTATCGCAAGGCATGGCCGTTGAGTTTGTGGTTAAGATCATGTCGATGATTGGTCTTGTGGACTTCCTGCTGATCTTTCTAATGTTGGTGCCAGTGGTGGCAGTTTTCGCCGCTATTCTACTATCACTTTCAATTTATGCTCGCTCGTTTAAAGAGGCGCAAAGCTACATGGGGTCACTGATTATGGTGGTTATTTTCCCTGTAATTATAGCCATGATGCCGGGTGTAGAGCTTAAAGGCGGCTGGGTTTGGGTACCGCTGACTAACGTTGCTTTGGCGATGAAAGAACTGTTCAAAGGCACCATGGACTACTTTGCGCTGTTTGGCATATTTACGTCTACCGCAGTGATTGCAACCGGATTGATTTTCTTCTGTATCCATTGGTTTAACAAGGAAAAGGTCCTGTTTAGATAACAAAACTGCTTACCTAGCATTCTTGTAACAAGCCCGCTAAACGCGGGCTTATTCTTTATTGAAGCAAGGTTTTTTTATGTGGTGGACAAAATTGATACTCGAAGTGCAGGTTCAATACGTTTTAGTTTTGTGTTTACTACACTTCAAAGTCGATACACTTGATAATTCCCTCCCAACCGGGAGGGATTTTTCCTTGAAGTACATAAGAATAGGCCAGCAACTCGGCAATTACATAATACAGCGATTCAGGGATATCTTGCCCCACATCAAGGGTAGCGAGGACTTCGCTTAAGTAAGGGTCTTCGTGAATTAATATCCCGGTTTCTTCAGCCATGGCAATGATGGCTTCTGCCAAATCTCCATAGCCTTTGGCAACCACTTTCGGCGCATTTTTTTTATCGCCTCCGTCATATTTTAGGCCAATAGCGCGCTTTGTTTTTTGTGAATCAGTCATAAATTCCTCATCTACACCCTGGTTTCAAAGATCTGATGAGGGCGTGAGCTTAATGACTCTGGTATGTGTCCCCGTTGGTAACTGGTGTTTTCTACAACTAATCCGAGGGAAGTAAGACGATTATGTAAATAGGGTAGGGTATCGCCAATGCGCCTAAGTACTTCATCGTTGGATGCATATAAGTCTAAAGTAATGGTGCTTTTATCAATTTTTGATTTTGCCAAAACTTGTCCGCTATCACCAATGTCCAGCTTCATCGTGATATTCCAAAGAGAACGCTCGCCTGTTTGTGCGTGCTTTTTGTTCTGCCCACCTTGCTCTCGTTTTATCAAGAGCTCTGGCGGACTGTGCTGCTGTGAAAGCGATGGCAAAATGTAATAAAAACTGTCTTGTCCTTGAATACGGCTGTCCACATTAGCAATTTTGTTTTGCTGGTGGCTACTTAACAGTGTCTTAAGTTGAGAAAGCAGCTGTTGTCGGCTGTCTAGCTGGTGCATGTCTTGGCTAACGCGACTTGGTTGAGCCGTTACCCCCATATTCGCCAACGTTTTTGAAACAATAGAGTCGGGCGCATCTATTTGCGCCTTTAAACCAGGTTGACGCTGCATGGCGCGACCCGCTAGTGCCAATTGAACTAAGGCAACCAATCCTTGAACAAAGCTGGAAGCGTTTACGGGAGAGGTTAAGTTTATTGGTGTGGTAACTAGCGCCTGTGTGGATATCAGCTGCTGCAGGCGTTGCGACAATCCTTGTTCATTCATATCTAGCGCTAGTTTCTTTGTTCCGCTTTTTACCACCTCGATAGCACTTTCATTCTCGCCAGCTACGCTCTCATTTGATTTTGAACCCGCTATAGTGGCGTGACTATCTGAAACCACTGGCGCTATTTCTGCCCCTTTACCTTGTGTAGCCGCCAGTTGTGCAGCGATATTGCTCAGTAAACTATTTGATAAGCCTTTGGCCTGTGAGCTTAACGCTTGTGCGAGAGAGGCAAGTGATACAAGCGAGGGTTTACGCCCACTGTCTTTTCCTTGCAGGCCATTATTCTCTGCTGAAGCGGCATCTTTCCCTTCAGTTAATATAGCTTTTGCCGATGCTAGCAGTTGTTCCTTGGGTGGCTTTGGAGGGCCGATAAATTCCCCATTGGATACCTTGGCTTGAGAAGCCTTCGCGTTGAGCGCATCAAGGCCTTTAAGTTGCTGCAAAATTTTATCAAAATGCTGAGCTTCATGTGCTTTAGGCATACCCTGGCTGGGCGGTAATCTTTCATTCTCCACAATAGCTATGAGTTGGTTTAGTGCTTGGTTTGTACTGCCTGTTTGGCTCAGTAATACTCGAGAAAGTGCAGTGATGGCATTGTGAACATCGGTGCCTTTAAGCGATGTGGGAGCCGCTGCCTTTAGGTTTGTAATGGATGAAGAGTCTTCAAGCGAGCTATTTCCCGTGACTGCTTCGAGCCCTTTCGCTGTCGCTTTTGGTAATTGCGAAAGGTTAAGTTTATTTACCTGCTCCTGCGTCAGAGTCGGGGCCGAGAGGGAAGACCCCTTGCTCTGAGGTACAACAATTTGTAATACCGCATTTTGTTGTGATGTACGAATCGAGAGCTTGTTGTCAGTTAAGGTCAACGCAGAAAGCACTTTTAACGCGTTAGTGTCGGCACCAGAACCTTTTAAAAGCGCGTTAAGTCGAGGCGGGTTACTCAAGTTATGCTCAACAGCTACGCCACCTTGCTTAAGTGCGCTGGAAATGAACTGTTGTTGTAAGTTGGTACTTACATTTTTATGAGTCATGGCAGCGAAATTATTGTCGTTGGTTGTTGGGCGAGCGCTTTCATTGGACAAACCTTGAGAGATTTGCAGCGCGATTCCACCGTTGCTAGCTCGGCTTAGTCCTATGACGACCTGTTGTCCAACTAGCTTTTGAAGCGCTGCTTTAGCCGTGCTATCAAGCTTTTCAGTATTAATGTCCGATAGGGGAATAACCTCATTTTTAGCGGTGGTGAGCATGAGTTGCCCAAAATTTTCACTCTTTGTAGAAATAGAAAGTTGACCTTTAAGCGTAACGGCGGCGTTATTTGCAGCAAGAGCTTGTGCCACGGCTTTCAGTAATTCAGCTTTTTCGGGCGCAGACAATGACACGCCTTGTTGAGACAAGCGTGTAGAAAGCAGCACTGCAGACTGAGTGTTTACCTGACTTTGAGAAGTATTTTGAGCACTTTTCGCTTCTGGGCCTGAGATATGATCAGGGGAGGTAGGCAAAAGTGCAAGCTGCGCATTATTAATTGCTTGGTTAGAAAGCTTAGCGCTGACTTCTGCGGGTAAGGCAACGTTGAGTACTTGAGCTGCTGACGATACATTTTTTGGTGTCACCGTTATCGATAGCACTCGTTCAGGTAAGCGTTCAACTATTACTTTCGCGGCATTATCTAAGGTGGCTGCCTGCGACAGCGCAGCGTTGGCAATAGCGGGAGAAGTACTTCGACTCGCCCCTTGAGTAGCGGCATCAACATTTACCTGTGACGGTAAAGATGTAGGGGAAGTCGTGCCCGTTGACTGATTCAGAGTCGCTGCCAATAGTGATGATAATGGTGTTGTCATAATTAAGATATCGGCACAGTCGCGCTTTTCCTTACTTATTTGAGTATAGCAAATTTGACTATAGCAAAGTGCTTTGAGGCTGTTTCATCATTAATAAGTGCTCATCGATAACGTACAGCGAAACCATTCGTTCTTAAGGCAGATGAACAATTTATTTTTGCGCAGAAAGACAACTCACCCTTGTTCTACTGGCTCTGTGGAAAAATGCCTTTGTCTTTGAAGTAAATCATATTTAATTGGAATTCGCGACTGCGAAAAAGCGTTCATGTGGTAGACTAGCGCCATTTTTTAAAACCTCTTTTTTAGGTTGGAGTAGCCAAGTAGTGTTAGAGGCGTGCGGATTAACGTGCAGCAAACGAGATAGAACCCTTTTTGAGGGGCTTTCACTGGTTGTTAATACTGGTGAGTTGCTGTACTTGCGCGGCCCTAACGGTGCAGGAAAAACCAGCTTACTTCGCATATTAACTGGGTTGAGTGCACCTGAGTCGGGCGCCGTTTTATATAACGGTGTAAACATTTCCGAAGACAAGACCGGCTATTATCGCGATCTTTTCTATTTAGGACATAAGAGCGGTACTAACGGCAGCCTTTCAGCCTTGGATAACTTATCATTTTGGTTAGCCCAACACAGTATATCGGTACAAGAAAATACGCTGTATGACGTCTTGGCAAAAGTAGGGTTAGTTGGGCTTGAAGATGTGCCTGTTAGGTATTTGTCGGCAGGTCAACAGCGTCGTGTGGCGCTATCAAGACTATGGCTTAAGCCAGCAAAGGTGTGGATATTAGACGAACCGTTTACAGCGCTTGATGTAAAAGGGGTTCACTTACTTGAAACAAGTATGAAAGAGCACGTTAGACGCGGTGGTCTTATTATTACCACTTCGCATCAAACACTGTCAGAAAATGCTGGGGAACACCGCGTATTTGACCTGGAGTACCGCTTTTAATGTCACTTTACCAAGGTATTTTTAAACGCGACATGCACATTGCGTTCAATCAAAAAGCGGAATTGGTGCAACCACTGATGTTTTTACTCATGGTGGTAACCTTATTCCCTTTAGGTGTAAGCCCTTCTCCTGATACCCTTCAGCGCATTGGACCGGGGGTAATTTGGATTGCGGCAATTTTGTCATCACTTATGGCAATGGAAAGACTGTTTCGCGATGACTTCCAAGACGGTTCGCTAGAACAGTATATGCTCTCTGGTCTGGCATTGCCGGCGGTGAGCGCGGTGAAGGTAGCTGCCCATTGGCTGGTCAGTTTTGTGCCTTTATTATTGCTTTCTCCACTGCTAGCGATGTTTTTGAATCTAACGGTCGATATGTATATCGCCCTCGTTTTAACATTGTTGCTGGGAACGCCATTACTTTCTTTAATTGGCGCCATTGCGGTAGGACTTACCGTTGGATTGCAAAAAGGTGGGGTGCTGTTGGCATTGCTACTTATCCCTGTCTTTATTCCGTTACTGATATTTGCCACGTCGGCTGTGGATTCTGCCGCACTGCAATTACCTTATCATGCGCAACTTGCTATTATTGCCGCCATGCTTTTATTGGCTGCGGCATTGGCACCGTTTGCCATCGCGTATTCTTTAAAAGTGAGTCAAAACTAATGTGGAAGTGGTTACACCCCTACGCGAAGACAGAGCGCGCGTATCAGCTCTGCCTAACTTTACAGCCTTGGTTTTGGGTTGGTGCTTTAGTGTGTCTGAGCATTGGCACTGTATGGGGGCTGGCATTTGCGCCTCAAGATTATCAGCAAGGTGATTCGTTTAGAATTATCTATATCCATGTACCTAGTGCAATCTTGTCTATGGGTACTTATGTCGCCATGGCAATTGCAGCCTTGGTGGGTATGGTTTGGCAGTGGCGCACCGCTTATATGAGCATGATTGCTATGGCGCCTATCGGCGCAGTAATGACGTTTATCGCTTTGTTCACTGGCGCCGCGTGGGGCAAGCCAATGTGGGGCGCTTGGTGGGTGTGGGATGCACGCCTAACTTCAGAGCTTATTCTGCTTTTCTTGTACATGGGCGTGATTGCTCTTTACGGTGCTTTTGAAGATAAACAGCAGGCGGGTAAAGCCGCAGGCGTGATGGCGCTGGTGGGCGTAGTAAATATTCCTATTATTCACTACTCGGTAGAATGGTGGAACACGTTACATCAAGGCGCGACCATTAGTAAATTCGACAACCCTTCAATTGCCCCTGAAATGCTGTGGCCGTTGTTAATTAACCTGCTGGGCTTCGCTTTTTTTATTGGAGCTGTGACCACTGTACGATTACGTAATGAGATTGTGCTTAGAGAGATGCACAGGCCTTGGGTACAAGCCTTGGCAGCAGAGAAAGTGTCGAAACAGACCAGCGGCTCACCTAACGGTAATTTAAAAGAGGGCAGTTAAGATGCAGTTTGAATCCTTTGCCGATTTTTTAAATATGGGCGGCTATGCATTTTATGTATGGCTTTCTTTTGGCGTTACCTTCTTAGCAATGGGCATTATCGCTATTCAGAGTTTTAGTAAACATCGCGACCTTTTAAAGCAGGTAGTGGTGGAAAAAGAGCGCAAAGCGCGGATTAAACAAGCGCGACAGCAACAGCAAGACAGCATGTAGTATTAATGCGAAAAGTGAACTTAGTATTCATTTGCGTTTTTATTGTTTATTAGTTTTTTCGAAGAGAGAGTTGCATGAACCCGAGACGAAAGCAGCGACTAGCCGTAGTGGGAATTATCGGTTTTTTAATAGTAAGTGCAATTGGATTGATGCTTTACGCCCTAAACGACAGTATTGACCTTTTTTATACGCCAAGTGAAATTATTGAAGGTAAAAACGGCCAGAAACCGCAGGTTGGCCAGCGTCTTCGTATAGGCGGTATGGTGGTACCTGGCAGTGTAAAAAGGGATCAAGAAAGCTTAGCGGTGAGCTTTGACCTTATCGATACTGGCCCAACAGTCACTGTGACTTACACCGGCATCCTTCCTGATTTATTCCGTGAAGGCCAGGGCATTGTAGCAACGGGTGTACTCACTGGCGCGAGCAACATAAAAGCGCAGGAAGTGCTAGCTAAGCATGACGAAGAGTACATGCCGCCAGAACTTGCTGAAAAAATGAAAGGCATTAAGCATGTAAAACCTGAAAATATGCCAACGTATGAGTCGTCAAACGGCGCCGGGAGCAAATAATCTATGGTACCTGAAATTGGAAATATTGCGCTGACGCTTGCGCTAGTGCTCTCTATATTATTGGCCGTTTATCCGCTATGGGGGGCTCACCGTCAGCACGAAGCGTTAATGGCAACCGCCAAACCACTGGCAATCGGCTTATTTACCTTCACGCTTATCGCCTATGTATGCTTAACCTACGCCTTTGTGACTGACGATTTCAGTGTGGCGTATGTTGCCCAGCATTCAAATAGTCGACTTCCTATTTATTATAAAATTACCGCCGTGTGGGGCGGCCACGAAGGCTCATTTCTTCTGTGGGTGTTGATGCTTTCCATATGGACAGTAGCAGTGGCGATATTCAGCAAGGGTATTCCTCTTGCTATGGTTGCAAGGGTGCTGTCGGTGTTGGGAATGGTGGGCATCGGTTTTTACTTATTCATGCTGCTTACCTCAAACCCGTTTAACAGCATGCTGCCGTTTTTCCCGGTAGATGGACGAGATCTTAATCCACTGCTGCAAGATTTTGGCATGATCATTCACCCGCCTATGCTTTATATGGGCTATGTTGGCTTTTCTGTCGCGTTTGCTTTTGCAATTTCAGCACTAATTTCAGGTCAGCTAGACTCAACCTGGGCACGCTGGTCAAGGCCCTGGGTCATTTCTGCTTGGGCGTTTCTCACCGTGGGCATTGCGCTAGGTAGCTGGTGGGCGTATTACGAACTTGGCTGGGGTGGCTGGTGGTTCTGGGACCCAGTAGAGAACGCCTCTTTCATGCCTTGGCTGGTCGGTACTGCGCTAATGCACTCGCTAGCCGTAACCGAAAAGCGAAAGGCGTTTAAGTCGTGGACCGTACTGCTTGCAATTGCCGCATTTAGTTTGAGTTTACTTGGCACCTTCTTAGTACGTTCTGGAGTGATTGTTTCGGTACACTCGTTTGCAAGCGATCCTACCCGAGGCTTATTTATACTGGGAATATTGATTGTACTTAGTGGCTTTGGCTTGCTGCTTTACGCTATGCGAGCAGCTTCACTTAAAAGCCCAGGCCGCTATCAAGCGTTTTCCCGTGAAGTGTTGTTAATGGGTAATAACGTCTTTTTGTGCGCAGCAACACTAGTTGTATTGTTGGGTACACTACTGCCACTTGTACATAAAGAGTTAGGCCTAGGCAGTATTTCTGTAGGCGCTCCGTTCTTCAATCAAATGTTCACCTTATTGATTGTGCCATTCGTACTAATGCTAGGTCTTGGCCCGCTCACGCGCTGGAAACAGCAAAAAGCCAGTGAATTACAAAAACAGCTATCAATCGCTGGCGGTATTGCACTAAGTGCAGGTGTGTTAGTGAACTTTGCCTATGATGAACCAACCTATATGGGCGTTTTAGGCATGGTGCTGGTGTTTTGGATTTTAGTCACTACAGTGCAAGAGGTGTTGCAGCGTCTATCGGCAATGCCATCAAGTAACAGTGACAATGCATCGGTGCTATCTAAACTTCGCAAGCTTACGCCAAGCCACTGGGGAATGGTGCTGGGCCATGTGGGTTTTGCTATCTGCATTATCGGCATTACGCTGGTTTCAAACTATGAAATGGAGCGCGATGTGCGCATGGACATCGGCGATACCGTTTCTCTTGGCGGTTATGACTTTAGCTTTAGAGATGTCGTCAAAGTCCAAGGTCCGAACTTTGAGGCGGACAAAGGCGTATTCGACGTTTATCAAGACGGTGAATTAATCGCGCATCTAGAGCCTGAGAAGCGTTTGTATATAGTACAGCGTATGCCGATGACTGAAGCCGCTATTCACTCAAATCCTATAAGAGATTTATTTATCGCTATGGGCGAGCCTTTAGACAATGGCGCATGGGCCATCCGTATTTATATTAAGCCATTTGTTATCTGGCTATGGGCGGGCGCAGTGGTTATGGCTATAGGCGGTATCTTCTCTATTAGCGACAAACGTTACCGTATGGCTAAAGTAAAAAAGATCAAACGTGTATTTGGTGGGAAAGGTAAAAACGACGCTGAGCAATCTCATGGTCAAGTATCCACTCCATCAAATGCGTCAGTGAAAGGAGGCGCATAATGAAAAAAGCACCACTCGTTGCTATTCCGTTAGTGTTGTTTTCTTTGCTGGTCATTTTTCTGTTTAAGGGGCTTTTTTCTGACCCCAGAGAGTTAGATTCTCAGGTTCAGGATAAGACGTTACCTGCATTCTCACTGCCAGACCTGATGAAGCCAGAGGTGACCTATACGCCTGAAGATTTAAAGGGCAAGGTCACCATATTAAATGTATGGGGTGTATGGTGCGTGACCTGCGCTGTTGAGATGCCGTATCTCACTCAGCTAAAGAACGAACAAAACGTTCACATTGTGGGTTTGTATTTTGATCAGGACTTAGACCCAGACTTTGGCACAAAAACACTGAGCCGTGTTCAGCAAGAAGTTACCGACATGCTCAGCCGTTACGGTAACCCTTACGCGTATAATATTTTTGATGTCTATCGCGATACGTCGCTCGACCTTGGAGTAACAGGAGCGCCTGAGCACTTTGTTATCGACGCTGAAGGAATTATTCGCATGCACCACATAGGCGATATTAACGAGCGTGTTTGGAACACCAAAGTTGGCCCGCTATACAACAAGCTGGTGGCAGAAGCTTCTGGCAAAACAGGCAATGACAAAAAGGTAGATGTGGATGCAGTGATGGTCTCAGAGCCTAACTTGTCGAACACGCTTAATGAAAAAAATAACCAGAGCACCACAAGTGCACAGGGAGGGGAATAATGATGTTATCGAAAACTTCCTCTCACAGTCTCGCGAGTTTGAAAGCCATTGCCCTAAACGTTTTAGCACTGCTGTTTGTGCTTAGTGCTTTTTCGGTAAGTGCGGTTGAAGATAAGTTTTCTTTCGACACGCCAGCTCAGCGTGAAAGCTTTTTAAAGCTTACCGCCGAATTACGTTGCCCTATGTGTCAAAACCAGAATATTGCTGATAGCGACGCCATGATTGCCCATGACATGCGCCGAAAAGTGTACGCGTTACTAAAGCAAGGCAAAACAGAGCAAGAAGTGATTGATTTTATGAAGTCACGCTATGGTGATTTTGTGCATTATCAACCGCCAGTTACAGCTGCGACCTTGTGGCTTTGGGCTGGCCCTGTTTTGTTTATTTTTATTGCCCTAATTGTGGTGATTCGCCGCAAATCGGTAACACCACCAGAAGATATGGCCGCTAAGTTAGCTAAAGCAGATGAAATGTTGGAGCGAGAGAAAGAATGAGTTGGTCTGAGTTTTATATTATTGTTTCAGGCTTAATTACGCTTGTTCTACTAATTGTCGCTTTCCCATGGCTGCGTAATAAAAGTCATGCAAAACAAGACAGTTTAAGCAATACGCAAATTGTTAAGCAGCGCCTTGCTGAACTTGATCGTGAAGTGCAAGAAGGGCTCATTAGTGAGCATGACAAACGACAAGCCGTTGACGAACTAAAACTAGCGCTGGTAGATGAAAGCGCATTTCAATCTCATAAAACGGGTAATGCAAAGCTTCCGCTCGCGATTGGCGCCGTGCTTGCGATAGCCTGCGGAGTGATTGTATATGCGCAGGTAAACCAAATGGGTCGTGTTGCCCAGGCAGCCCAAGCTATTGAAGCGCTGCCCGAGTTGAGTCAACAGCTTGCCAGCGGTAATGCGAATAACCTGACTCAACAAGACATTGCTAGCCTTGCTCTCGCTATTCGCCAGCGTTTGAGAGAAGAGCCAGAAGATGACACGGGATGGATGTATTTTGGCAGATTGATGCTGAGTATTGGTCAAGAAGTGCAGGCCATTGAAGCTATTGATAAAGCGGTAAGTTTGGCGCCGTCTAACTCTGCTAATCGCATTACGCTTGCTCAGGCCTTGATGACCACAGGGGATGTAAACAACTTAGAACGTGCACAATCTATCTTATTGGGCTTGCTAAACGACAATCCAGCAAATGATAATCTTGCGTTGATGATGGCGGTGGTCTCTGCTCAACTTGGCGACCTTGAAAATACTCAGCGTTTTTATAAGCAAGTTGAAGGCAAGTTGCCAGCAGATAGCGACATGGCGCAGCGTTTAGTTGCGCGTATAAAAGAGCTACAAGGGAATGCCAGTGTAATGGCAGCACTACAAAATACAGCTGCTGAAATTACTGATACATCAACAGCGCAAAATGCCAGTAGCGAAGCGAAAAATGCTAGTAGCGAAGCTCAAAGTGATAGCAGCGAAGCGCAAACCGGCTTTAATATTACGGTGAATTTATCTGACGACGCTAATACAAAAGCGCCTAAAGAGGGTTTTCTGATAGTTTTCGCTCAAGACGCAAACTCTGACAACAAAATGCCCGCTGCTGTAGTTAAACTGCCCATAGAAGACTTCCCTGTTTCCGTTACTCTAACCACAGAGAACGCAATGATGCCACAATTCACGCTAGCAACACTGTCTGATGTGGTGGTTACCGCAAGGCTATCTAAAGATGGTAATGTGGCAGTTGCAAAAGGCGAATGGCAAGGCAGTGTGAGCGCAAGCGTTACTGCCAACGAAATATCTTCACTAAGCGTTATTATTGATAAGGAATTATAAGTATGGAACTGTCTAAATCACTCGCCACTGGGTTGATTATTGCCGCAAGTCTTTTAGGTGGCTGTGCGAGTAACCATACTCAAGATCAGGCTCAAGCGTATTCTCAAGACACTGGGGCGAGCGCGGCTGTAGTGGATACTTCAGACCCCCGCGACCCGTTCGAGCCGGTTAACCGTGAAATCTGGGATTTTAACTGGGATGTGTTGGATGCCTATATCTTACGCCCAATAACGGTTACCTACGTGACGGTAATGCCTCAGCCTGCGCGAACTGGTTTGGTGAACATCACGGACAACCTACAAGAGCCTGCTAACTTTTTGAATAATATGTTTCAAGGTAAGGTTGATGATGGCTTAGATAGCATGGCACGTTTTTTAATTAACACCACGGTAGGGTTAGTTGGCACGTTTGATGTTGCGTCTAAAATTGGTATTGAGCGTAAACGTGAGCAGTTTGGTGAGACTCTGGCTGTGTGGGGATTAGATACCGGGCCTTTCTTAATGCTGCCGTTTTTAGGCCCAAGCGATCCGCGAAGCTTTACCGGTGATTATGTCGACGGTTTTGCCTTTCCAATGTCGTTACTTGAAGGTTCTGTAAACTTAGCGCGTATTGGTATTTCGGTACTTGAAACAAGAGCCCAATTACTTGATCAAGAAGCGCAGCTAGAGCAGTCTGTTGATGACTATGCTTTTGTGAAAAATGCTTATTTTGAGAATCTAGAATTTCGCGTTACTGACGGTAAAAGCGGCGATAAAGCCATTGATGATGAGCAGCTAGACGACTTTGCTGATTTTGAAGCGATGTTGGAAGGCAATGACTTTGATAGCTATGAAGAAGCGTCAGAAGAAGCAGTCGAAGAGTCTATAGATTCAGAAGATGCGTCAGCTGATGACAGTGAGAAAACTAAGCTAAAAGAAAAAGACGCCAAGTCGGAAGATGGCAAATAGAGAAAGAGTAATAAATAAAACGATGTTGGATAAAGTTCGGGGCAGGGTTTAGTTATTATTATCTAATCTCACCTTCAACGTCACTCCAGCCATATATGCGCCGCATAAAAAAGCCATGCTCAACAGCATGGCTTTTTAGTTCTGGAAAGTTGAACAGACCTATCGGCAGCGTTCAAATGCAAAACTAGTCCTTTGGATAGCCCATTGGGTTTTGCGACTGCCAATTCCATGTGTCTGCACACATGTCTTCTAAGCCTTTTTCAGCATGCCAATTGAGTTCTGTGGCTGCCTTAGTAGGATCGGCGTAACAGGCTGCCACATCACCGCTTCTACGCGGAGCAATTTTATAAGGTACAGTTTTACCCGAGCCTTTTTCGAAAGCTTTGATCATTTCGATTACTGAATAGCCCTGACCTGTTCCAAGGTTGTACTTATCTAAGCCCATATTGAGGTTCAAGCGATCAAGTGCTTTCAAGTGACCGTTGGCTAGATCGACAACATGGATATAGTCTCGAACACCTGTGCCATCAATTGTATCGTAGTCGTCACCAAACACGCTTAGTTGCTCTAGCTTACCGGTAGCAACCTGAGAGATATAAGGCATTAAGTTGTTCGGAATACCGTTGGGATCTTCACCGATTTGGCCAGACTCGTGTGCGCCCACCGGGTTGAAGTAGCGAAGTAATACAATGTTCCAGTCATTATCGGACACATAGAGATCACTAAGCATATGTTCAACCATAAGCTTCGACATACCGTAAGGGTTTGTCGGGTGGCCTGTCGCCATATCTTCACGTAGGGGTAGTGAAGCAGGATCGCCGTAAACCGTAGCAGAAGAACTAAACACAATGTTCTTTACGTTGTGCTTTTGCATGGCTTTACATAACGTTAGTGTGCCATAAACATTATTTTCATAGTAAGAAAGCGGCTTTTGCACAGACTCGCCAACGGCTTTTAAGCCCGCAAAGTGAATAACGGCATAAATGTTATGCTCGCTGAATATGTCATCTAACACGGCGGTATCGCGAATGTCACCTTGAACAAACGTAACCGTCTTGCCTGTTAATGCTTCTACGCGACGAAGTGATTCAGCACTTGCGTTTGCAAGGTTATCCAATACTACAACACCGTAGTTTTGTTCAAGTAACTGTAAAACTGTGTGACTACCTATATAGCCTGCACCACCAGTGACTAAGATGGTCTTCATGCATTCTCCTTGCTAGACGGTTGCGCAATGTATTTAGCGCAGATGGAATATTGAATAGGTTTTACAACCAATGGATAAACTAAAAATACCACAAAAGCCCACAGTAACGAGGTCCAATTTGACGCGGTTTGAAGAATAAGTGCGAATACGGGGACAATGACGAGTAATTTTAGAACATTCAGTAAGGTTTTCTCTGGTACAGAAAGGCGCTTTGCGGCCTGGTCGAGCAATTTAACGCGCTCTGTCAATGGAAGACCTTGTAAGGCAGGAATGTCTCTTGTAGAAAAATAAAACTTCATAGGTTTATGAAAAGCCCTTAATAAAAAACCGCCGGAACGTTACGTTGCGGCGGTTATTGTAGGGTAATTGGTCAGCACTTAAAACATGCTAACAATAAATTACGCTTTTTGTTCAATGCCTGCTTTTTCCCAGAAGCGAGATTTAAAGCTCATTAAACCAATCACGATAGCAATGGCAATGCTAAATAGGGCAATTTGAAGATACAGGTCTGGCATTTGCTCTACGTTCTCAGGGTCGAAGTTACCTGAAAGTAAACCAGCAATGATGTTACCAATAGAGTAAGTCAGTACGAATACCCCCATCATTTGCCCTGCGAAACGCTTAGGCGATAGCTTACTTACTGCACTTAGTGCAACCGGGCTCAGGCACAGCTCACCAACAGTGTGTAAGAAGTAAGTGGTAACAAGCCACATAGGCGCAACTTTAAGGCCTTGTGCAGCATATTGAGACGCCATAAACATTACCAAGAAGCCCGACGCCATAATAACGATACCAATGGCACACTTAATTGTGTACGACGGGTCGATCATTCGTTTCGCAAGGTTAATCCAAAGAGCAGCGAAGAAAGGCGACAAAATAATGATAAATAGCGAGTTTGAAAGCTGGAACCATACCGTTGGGATAGCGTCCATCCCAAACCAAGAGGTAAGTAGCGAGCCGCTTTCAAGTACGCGGTCGGTGTAGTTCTGAGCGAATAAGTTGAGTGAAGAGCCAGCTTGTTCGAAACCAGACCAGAAACACGCTGAAGCAACACACACTAAAAACAGCGCCCACATGCGCTTCTTCTCGTTGTCGCTTAGCTGACCTTTGAAATAAATAAAACCAAAGTAAGCGAAGAAAATAATGGTAAATACAACGGCAACTTGTTGAGCAAGAGCTACAGGCTCAATAACGATAGTGCCCATGTGCGCAAGCACAATTACCACAACAGCAAGTGCAACCACAGCCCATACGCCCATCCATGCGCGCTGTTTAGCTGCACCTTGATATGGATTTGCAGGAGCAACAGAATCAGCCGATAACGAACGGTTGCTGAAGTAATACTGAATTAGGCCGATTGCCATACCAATGGCAGCTGCTCCAAATGCGTAGTGCCAGCCCCAATTTTCCTGTAAATAACCGGTAACTAAATAGGCAATAAGTGAACCGATATTTATGCCCATGTAGTACAGTGCATAACCACTGTCACGACGGCCATCGTCGTCACCATATTGCTGGCCAACCATTGCTGAAATGTTAGGTTTAAGTAAGCCAGTACCTGAAGCAACAAGGATAAGGCCGACAAAGAAAAGGTTTTGCAAGTCTATGGCGAGTACCACGTGGCCTGCGAAGATAATAATACCTCCGTACCATACGGCGTTCTTACCACCAATTAAGCGGTCCGCTAACCAGCCGCCCGGTAAACCTAGGAAATATACCGCACCTGTGTATAGGCCGTAGATAGCGCCAGCGGTTGCAACAGTAAAACCTAAGCCTTGTGTCTGTAAGCTCGCGGTCATGAAAAGAACGAGTAGCGCGCGCATTCCGTAATAACTCATGCGCTCCCACATTTCTGTAAAGAATAGCGTTCTTAGGCCCCCTGGATGGCCGAAAAAGCTAGTATCGTTAGATGGTTTCATAATTATATTTTAATTCCATATTGCTTATGGTTGTTATTGTAGAGCACTTATAGGATAGGCTCTTTGATAGTAGTCCGTAAGGCGGATAGCTTCTTATACTAGAGCTTGCTTAAAGACACAAGATTTGGGCGACAAACTTCATTAAAGCTGTGTCAATCGG
This sequence comes from Alteromonas sp. CH_MED4-4, assembly GCF_037029575.1. Lineage (NCBI taxonomy): Bacteria > Pseudomonadati > Pseudomonadota > Gammaproteobacteria > Alteromonadales > Alteromonadaceae > Alteromonas > Alteromonas sp. CH_MED4-4. The sequence goes on from NZ_JAYMEU010000002.1 coordinate 85,951, forward strand.
CTAAGTCTTGTACGACTTAGCCGATTGAATAATGATTTGCTAAAGAGATGGAAGCACTAAAGCTCGCGGATAGTAGCTACTATAATTCGCACTATTCCATAGATAAGCAACAATGAAACACCAAACAGTACAAGGTTGTAAATTACGGTGGGGTAAGCATTGTCATCTGGAAGGGTAGGCGATTCTACTGTTACCAAATGTTGTAGTTTTTGATATGCCTCTACTCGCGCATTTTCTAAAGTAATCAGCGATGAAGAGTACGCTTGAATGGCCAATTGAAGCTGAACCTGAAGGTTACTGTATAGCGCCATAAGCTCACTTACAGACAGTGCCTCACTTTCTCCTTCAGCAGTACTAATTCGCTCCTTCTGCTTTTCTACTTCTTTTTGTAGTGCAGCTATTTCACGCTTAATGTTAATCACTTCTGGCGCGACGTTAGACATCATGGTCGACATAGTGCTCAGCTCAGCTTTTTTCTGGGCGAGGGTTGCCTCTAATGAAAAAGCGATTTGCTGAAACGCTGCACCTTCGGCAGTAGGGTCGAGCACGTTGTATTTGGATTGAAAGGCTAAAATTTCAGTTTTTGCTTGTTGAAGCTTTTGTTCAACAATCTCATGTTCACCTTTCGCAAAAGTAAGCTTTGATTTCGCTAAGTTGTTATTGATGTTATTAATAAACTCTTCCGCTTTATCAACAATAGCTTGGTTTATTATTTGCGCATATTCAGCGTCGAAAGCGCGAGTTCGCAAACTAATGACAGAAGACGCCGAATCCACGCTAACGTCAATATGGTCTAGATAGAACTGGTAAAAGTCTTCTTGCTTATGTGAAGACGACAAACCGCTAAACATATCAGCTTTGTCCGACATGTAGTGCTCACGAAGCCCTATGGTTTTATCGAGATACTTAATCATGTCGGCAGATTGAATGTAAGCTTCAACAAGCTGACTTTCTGTACCACCTGACGCGCCTGAAACACCGGCTGCCATAAGCAGGGATGAAGGGTCGAAGCTGCTGCCGCCGTCACTTGACTTAACAATAAGTTGGCTTTTACTTTCGTACTGTGGCGCAGCCCATAGAACAAGGTATACGGCGTAAAGTACCCATGGAAGTACAAGCAAGAGCATCTTGTGCTTGCTGAGAAGGGCATTGAGCTGTGTAAGAGATTTTTCCACTGTGATTTGAACCTATTTAAGTGATTTCTTATTGTCTGCATCCTGCGTATAAACGTCGATGCCTTCTTCGAGATCGTGATAATAAGTAAGTTTGCCTTCATCTATGATAACGGCAGACGTACAGAACTCGCGGATTTGGTCGAGTTCATGGCTAACCATAATAACGCCCGCTTGTTCACTTTTTTCTTTTAGCGACAAACGTGCTTTTTTTCTGAATAGCGGATCGCCCACCGAGGTTGCTTCATCGATAAGGTAAATATCAAAATTGATATTCATACAGCACGCAAACACGAGTTTGGCGCGCATACCTGAGGAGTATGTGCGCACGGGAAGGTCGAAGCGTTTACCTAACTCGGCAAACTCTTGCACTCGCTCTTCGTATTCTGTAAGCGATTTGACGTTGTTAATTCGGCCCACAAAACGCGTATTTTCTCGCCCTGTCATTTGTGGGTGAACACCTGTTTGAAGCGCTACAGGCCAAGACATAGATTTGTTGGTTAAAACGCGCCCTTTGTCAGGGTATTCACTTTTCGCTAGCATTCGGAAAAGGGTGGATTTACCTGCACCGTTTTTACCTAAAATTGCGACATTATTTTCCGTTGGGAAATCAAAATTCAAATTTTTGAAAATATATTGGGGGCCCATTTTACTGGGGTAGCTCTTAGTTAAATTCTCAATTCTTATCATCGTGACAACACCTTCTTCCATGTGATGTGATACATCGAAAGACTTAGAAAGAGAAAAATAATGGTAATCTCAATTACAAAACCTAATGAAACACCATTAGTGCCATAGGATTCGAAACAAGCGTAACGAGCTAGTTCATTAAAATGAACAAGAGGGTTCCAAGTTAAGTACGGCCAATATTCTTCGGGTAAGTCTTGAAGGCTGAAAAAAACGCATGAAATAAACATTAGTGGGCGGGTAAGCATTGATTTTATCTTATCCACTTCCGGCACGAATGCGGCAGCGATAGCAAAAATCATCCCTATGGATATTGAAAATACCCACAAAAGAAGAAACAGAGATATCAGCAGCAACGGGTCATTTACCGTAAAGGTCTCGCCCATCAGGTAAAGCGCAAGACATAGTAATGCGACAACCACTACCTTTACTGAAAACTCGAGGAAGCCCGCTGTGAGTATCGCTGAAATAGGTTGAACCTGTCTGAACGCATAGAGCGGCTTATTTCTGCGCACAGAAGTTGATACTGACTGGAGGCATGTAGTTAAAGACTGCAGCCCGACCATTCCGATCATCATAAACAGAAAAAGAGGAATAGAGTGGATATCATCGCCGCTGATCAGTCCACGAAGGTATGACAGCGCGAAGATAAAGGCAAAGGGCTCTAAAAATGCCCATCCCAAACCAAATTTATCGTTAAATTTACTTTGAAGCTCGCGCAGGAAAAGCGCGAATATCACGCCTCTCCATGCGTAGAGCTGGTCTTTAAACGTTACCATGTTTAATTAGTAGCTACGTTGGCTGCAATAGCAATTTGATAAACAATTTGAGTAATGTCTTTAACTGCTTGCAGTAGCTTGGTATCGATAGCAGGCAATACGATGATCTGATCGCCTGGTTCTAACTTACTATCGTTGCTTGCTAGGAATGAGCTGTTGATGCTAGTAAAGGTAACATTACCATTCTTACGAACAATAAGGATTCGTTCGTCTTCAGCACGTTCAGTGAAACCGCCCGCCCAAGCAACATAATCTTCAGTCGTGGCTTCTGGGTTAAAGACTACTGACTGAGGAAGTAACACTTCACCACCTACGTGCACTAAGTCAGTTACCTCTGGGATGACAATGGTGTCATTCGGTTCTAGCAGAATGTTTGCGATATCACCATTTTCAGAAACTACGACTCTGCCTTGAGGCTCAATTTGGCGAGCACGTGCGATAAAGTCAGCGACAAGCTGAGCTTCTTGGGCACGGATGGCTCCTTCACCCGTAGAGCTAATGGGAGCGGTATACATGCTCCGCTCAAGACGCTGAAGACCTTCTTCGATGATTTCTTTTTGCTTTACAGCAACGCTTTCTCTTAACAGATAAATGTTCTGGGTATCAGAAAGGGCTGTATCTGATTCGATGTGATCTAGTACATCGATAAGGCGTGTGCCTTTATCAACCATAATCTGAGAGGCACCAGCAAATGCGCCAGCCACATTAATGCGATAGATTTGGGGCTCGTGGTCAGCAAGGTATTCAACCGTGTCGCCTGCACTTAGTTCAAGTGAAGCAAATTCATCCAAACTCAAGTAGCGAGCAAACTGTTTGTTATTTCGAATACCAGATACCGAAGCATGGGAGGAAAACTCACCTGGTCGCGCAAAGTAATTCACCACGCCGCCGTTCAATTCTTCGTTAAGAAACTCAAAGGTGAAGCTATTTCGAGCGCCTGTTTCAACGACAATAGTGTTGCCAATTGGGTGCACTAATATGGTATCGCCATCTTTAAACGACATCTGAGGCAACTTACCATTTCTGAAAAATGCATATAAATCGGCAGTAGCAACGACATTACCATTGCGCACTACGTCTATCTGTCTAAAACTTCCGCGCTGAAAATCAATACCACCGGCGCGTTTTAGGTAATACAGCACGCTATCTGAGGCGAGGCCTGCATATTGACCTGGTCTTAGCACCGGGCCAGAAACAAAAATTGACACGGGCGTTGACGTAAGGAGGTTTACGTAAACATTTACATCGTTTGTATAAACCTGTCTGATTTTTGCAGTAACGGTTTGATTTACACTGCCAGCAGGTGTATTTGCAACACGGATAGGACCAATGTTAGGAATAAAAATATTGCCTTGATTATCAACAGTTACTACATCTGAAAAGTTAACTGCGCCCCATAGCCAAATTGAAATTTTATCGCCCGGTGCGACCAGATAGTTGTCATTAAGGCCTGAGCTACGCTCTGATTCAAAACCACCAATAAATAAATTGGCTGCGAACGGAGGATTCTCCATAGGCGCTTGCGCAGGGAAAACGGTATCTATTGTCGGTTCGCCAGGCAAGTTCACACCATTGCGGGGTTGGGTTGAAAATTGACCCATGGTGTTCGCAGAACTGCTAGCGCCTGGAAGCGTTCGCTGGGTTGAAATACTCAGTGGCGATACGGACTGATTAGCAATGCCGCTACTCTGGCTCTGCTGAGCTCTTTCTCTTAATTGCTGCAATTGTTCCACGCTTTGCGCGCTTGCAGTGCCAACATAAGCGAAAAGAAGTGACGTTGCACAAGCCGCTAGCGTCAGGCGCTTTAAAGTTTTTTTGATGCTGGTTGACTGCATTTATCTATTCACCTTGCACTGTTGCCGAAGCTACTAAGGGAGTAATTACTCGCCATTGACCGTTTCGCTGACATGTCGTCATTTTACGCTGAATATCAGAAGACGCTGTTTCACCGTCTTGTAAAGAAAATCGGATACATTTATTGCCTGTAGCGGATATATAGTGCTTCAAGGACTCGTATTGGTGGCCATTGAAGCGTATTGAAAATGATTCCTGCGTATCATGATAAATGTTGGCTTTTGGAATATTTATTGCAAGCTCTTTGTCCGGTGCAAGGGAATAAGCAAGAGAAGAATGCACCAAAGGAATGTCAGCCTTAGTGGCGGTAGGAGTGTTAGAACACCCAGCTACGCCTACCGTAACTACGATAGGTAAAATTAGACGAGATAATTGTTTGAACATTAGCTTTCATATCCATATAGCAATTTCGCGCTAGGATAACATAAGTTTTAAAAAAAGCATGTTCGCTATCGCAGTTGCTGAATTGTCTGAGTCTTCACCAAGACCGCAATATAGAAGACAAGTTCATATCAATAGTGTAACTCGATATGTTTTTGGCATTGCAAAGATTGGAAACTGGAAATAGACGAGTAAGTTAACAGGTTAAAGGAATAAAGAAGTTATTCAATCGTTACAACAGAAGCTGAGATAGTTCGAGAGAGGCGGCGAGAAGACGCACAACAGGTTCTCTTTTTAGCGGTGATTGAGGTTATTCTCGCAACAAATGAGTTTTTGACACGTTTTGATACGTTATTTATGCATGAAGGGTGGTTACTTAGACAAATGTTTTATATTATATCGAAGTTTTCTATCCGCATACTCATAACAAGATGCCCTCATCGCGCTGGAAGAAATGGAAGTTGTAAATAAATGGAAGCAACATTTAGTTTTTTATCAAAATTTGCATGTGTATTGACAGAAACTACTACAAATAGCTGTGTTTTTGTCGGTAACGCGAGGTTGTGTGTTTTATGCTAGCTTATTTGCAGTTTGTCCCGCTTTTTACTGCATTTTTCGTCGCCCTTATTCTCTTGGTGGTCATGACGCCTTTAGCGCATCAATTTGGTTTGGTTGACCAGCCATCAGCGCGAAAACGTCACGCCGGAATTGTACCTCTAACAGGTGGTGTGGCTATTTTTATGGCCGTGCTTGTTGCCAGCGTCGCGACAGATGTGTGGATGAAAAACAATCCTCTGTTTTTCACCGCATCAGCATTTGTTGTGTTACTTGGTATGCTAGACGACCGTTTTGACCTGAGTGCCAAAGGTCGCCTTATGTGCCAATTTGGTGTTGCAGCAATCATGGCATGGAGCGCGCAAAACTATATTACATCTTTGGGTAATATCTTCGGAACAGGTGAGGTATTTCTCGACCTAGGTGGGTATTTCTTTACGATCATTTGTGTGGTCGGTGTCATAAATGCGTTTAACATGATAGACGGTATTGATGGATTAGCCGGCGGTATGAGCCTTGTTATTCTGTTAACAGTTGCGGGCTTTTTGATCTTTACTGGTAACGGAGCCTCCATCATGGAGCCGCTTATCATCGTTGCAGCTATTGTTCCGTTTCTTGCTTTTAATTTGAGTTGGAAAGGGTTTAAAGGCAATAAGATATTTATGGGTGATGCTGGCAGTATGTTCGTTGGGCTCACTATCGTTTGGTTGCTTGTTGATCACACTCAAGGTGAATCTGCCGCATTTAGACCCATTACTGCGGTGTGGTTAGTCGGACTTCCATTAATGGACATGGCCGCGATCATGTATCGCCGTGCACGGAAGGGGCAATCAATGCTCAAACCTGACCGTCAGCACCTTCACAATATCTTTATGCGTGCAGGGCTTAGCAGTAGAAAGTCACTTGTTGCTATCCTTTTGCTCGGAGCATGTTATTGCTTAATCGGTATATTAGGAGAAGTCTATCAGGTAGCTGAAGCCGTCATGTTCTGGGGCTTTATTGGACTACTCGTCGTGTACAGTCTTGTTATCCAACATATTTGGAGTGTACTGCGCTTTGTGAAGCGATTAACCGCATAGTTTGAGTAAAATCGTGGCAGGCTTAGTAAAATCTCTGTAACATGCCAACAAATAAAAGCGCACAATTAAGGCGCTTTTATTTTCTTTGTTACTTTTTTACGTTGGTAAAATTCTTGATAAATCAATTCTCTATTCTTCAAAATAACAATAAAAAACAGCATGTCGAATCGATAATTGCTATGGCGGTTTACCAAGCTGACAATGCGAAGTGGCTTCGCGAAGCCATTGAAAGCATGACTGAGCAGTCTTACACAGATTTTCTTTTCGTTATTGTCGCCGACGGACCTGTACCTCAAAAAATAACTCGCGTACTAGAGGATGTAGCAAGTAAAGACGACAGGGTAATAATAGCGTCGAATAGTCACAATGTGGGGCTAGCAAGTAGCATGAACTCAGTTGCTGACTTCGGTATGCAGTTTAACCCATCGTTTTTCATAAGAATGGATGCGGATGATATTTCTGAAGAAAACCGCCTTTTACGTCAAATCACCTACCTTAAAAAGCACAGCAATATTTCTGTATTAGGATCAGCGCTAACAGAAGTCAACGAAAGTGGTGTTAAAGTTGGCGCGCGAGTAATGCCCGCTTCGCACAGGCAGATCGTTCGTATCTTGCCGAGACGATGTTCGCTAAACCATCCAACAGTAGTTATTCGTTACAATGTATTTAATGATGGGCATCGTTACGACAGTGACTTGTTAAACACACAAGACTATTTTTTCTGGATAACCTTAGCGTCTAAGGGATATATCTTTAGGAACTTAAAAGATCGACTTTTGAAGTTCAGACGAGTTAATAACTTTTATAAACGTCGAGGCTTAAGTAAGTCGCTCAATGAGTTCAGAGCACGTTTATATGCCATACGTAAATTAAAGCAACTTTCACCCTATAACTTTTTTTATGCTTGTGGTGTTTTAGCATTGAGGTTAATGCCTGGAAAAGTGGTTAAACTTGCCTATAAACTTGATAGACATTTACTGGAAAGGTTTGGTAAACATTGAGCGTCGGCGTTGTTGTTATACTATTTAATCCTGATGTTGAGCACGTGCGTAGTCTCATCGATGTGTTTTGTGCCCCTGACTGGAACGTCATCTTAGTTGATAATTCTCCAAGTCCTCAGCAGGCTCTTTTAACAACTGATGTTACTTATCTTCATTACCCCTCAAATATTGGTATCGCCCACGCTCAGAATGTCGGCTTGAAAGTGCTCTTTAATGAGGGAAGCGACTACGCCTTTTTGCTTGATCAAGATAGCTTGTTTTCTCCCGATATTGCTGTTGAGTTAGTCAGGCAATTCCAAGACCTTGAGCAACGTTCCCCAATTGCAGCCATAGGCCCTTCTATCTATTGCCAATTTTCAAAGTGTGTCGATCAGGGTGTTCTGCAAAAAGGGAAGCAGGTTTCCGAAAAGTTAAAAACAGTAAAGCAAATCATTGCCTCAGGCATGTTAATTTCCAAACGTGCTTTTGAACGCGTGGGTGAAAAAGAAAATGAGCTCTTTATCGATGGCGTTGATCACGAATGGTGCTGGCGTGCTCGAGCCAAGGGCATGGTTATCTATCAGTCGCTCAGTGCATGTATGCCTCATCGACAAGGCGATGATAGAGTGAAAGTTTGCGGTGTGACATTCAAGCAGGGCGCACCGATAAGGCTCTACTATCAGTTTCGTAATGTACTCATTTTAGCGCGCCGCCATTACGTACCTCTTTACTGGAAACTTCGTCATGTTTGTGCAATACCTCTGAGGTATCTTGTAAACAGATATTGCTTTGAGCAAGGCAAAACGCGAGGCGCTTTCATGTGGGCAGGACTCAAAGACGGATTAAAACGCAAAACCGGCCCCATAGAGCATGCACTAATTCCAAAAAGTAGTGTGAAAAAAAGCGACACTTGATGTGTAGGAAAGGAAGGACAAGCCATAAACGCTTTCACTATTATGGTGCATTAGATATTATTTATCCCTAATTTTGTGCTTTTATCGGTGGTTTTGAGCTGTTTTGCCCATTTTCAATACACAGACGCTCTAAAAAGGTAATTGGAACATCGATTGCATTAGTCTTGCGAACAACAGTGAATATATCTCAGCTTAAGGAATAACAAACGGCTGAAAGTCGACTTAGGCGTGTATTTAGGATTTTAAAAAAGGATATTAACTATGAGTCAGGTTAAAAAAGCGGTAATCCCTGTAGCGGGCCTTGGGACGAGAATGCTCCCAGCAACGAAAGCTATTCCAAAAGAGATGTTGCCAGTGGTTGATAAGCCATTGATCCAATACGTGGTAAGCGAATGTGTTGCTGCAGGACTAAAAGAAATTATCCTAGTAACGCACGCGAGTAAAAACAGTATTGAAAACCACTTTGATACCTCTTTTGAGCTAGAAGCCACACTAGAAAAGCGTGTAAAACGCCAACTGTTAGAAGAAGTTCAGTCAATCTGTCCAAAAGATGTAACTATCATGCATATTCGCCAAGGCGTTGCGAATGGACTTGGTCACGCAGTACTTTGTGCTCGACCTCTGATTGGCGATGCGCCATTTGCGGTAGTACTACCTGACGTCATTATTGATGATGCAGCAAGTAATCCTAAGAAGGATAACCTTGCAGACATGGTTGCCAAATTTAACACCAGCCGAGTAAGCCAGGTCATGGTTGAGCAGGTTCCAGACGAAGATATCTCTAAATTTGGTATCGCAGACCTAGACGGCGCGGCAATTGCGCCAGGTGAGTCAGCGAAGATTCACAAAATGGTTGAGAAGCCGCCTCGCGACGAAGCACCTTCTGACCTTGCCGTTGTAGGCCGATACGTTCTGTCAGAAAAAATCTGGGATCTGTTAGAGTTCACGCCTCCAGGCGCAGGTGGTGAAGTTCAGCTTACTGATGCTATTGATGCATTGATGAAACTTGAACAAGTTGATGCTTACTACATGAAAGGTAAGAGTCACGATTGCGGTAGTAAGTTGGGTTACATGAAAGCTAACGTTGAATATGCGTTACGTCACCCATCGTTAGGCGACGAATTTAAAGAATACTTAGCTTCTGTTGTTAAATAGTCTTACTAGGGCTTGTTGATCTTTAGTGTAGATGAAAGAACAGCAGGCCTAAGGCAATTAAATAGCTTTAAACGATTAAAAATGCGCCCTTGCGGCGCATTTTTTGTGTGTGGAGCCAGCGTACCGCCTTTCGCTTTAGTCCTTCTATCTTACCTGTACATAGCCTTCAATTTTATTAAGCATCTTTTCACCGATACCTTTCACTTGAGTTAATTGTGCGACCTCAAGAAACGGGCCTACTTCTTCACGATATTTAATAATAGCTTTCGCTTTAGATTGTCCAACGCCGGGTAGGGTAATTAATTGCTCTACGGTCGCCGAGTTTAAATCGATACGTTGTTGTTGGCTTGTACCTTCATTAGCTTGCGAATTTTCTCTATCCGCTGGTTGAGCGTGAACCGCTGGCGTTTGAATGGCTAGTGCAGATAGTACGAGTAAACCTGAGATTAATTTTTTCATCATCTTTCCTTGTATGTTGCTAAGCGCGCCATAAAGCGTTATCGGCGCAATATTTAAGTAAATGGGTTTAAGTCATGTACCAAAGCGCGCTGACTTTTGTAACCTAGATGCAAGCGGAGCAGGCCTCTTTAAAAATTTCCTGTCTTCTGTTGTGACCAAGTTACAAAGCTCAGCACACTTCAACGTGTACAAAGGAAATAATAAAGGTGAACGAGAAAAGCGGTAGTCCAGTTTTAGTACAGTTTAAAGCAGGGGAGTGATTAATAGAGGCATAAAAAAACGGGCTATTAAGCCCGTTTTGAAATAATTGAAAAGTGTAAGCTCAAACGCTTATAGGCGGTCAAGAAGCGCCTGAGTGAACTCGGTTGTACCTGCTTCACCACCAAGGTCACGTGTTGTGCGATCGCCAGACTCGATAACGTCTTTTAGTGCTGCGCGAATTTTCTCTGCTTTATCGCCCATGTTTAAGTACTCAAGCATTTGCGCTGCTGCCAAGATTACTGACGTCGGGTTAGCTAAGTTCTTACCAGCAATGTCTGGTGCAGAACCGTGAACGGCTTCGAAGATTGCACAATCTTCACCGATGTTTGCACCTGGTGCCATACCAAGACCACCAACTAGACCAGCACATAGGTCAGATAGAATGTCACCGAAAAGGTTAGTCGTAACGATAACGTCAAACTGATGCGGGTTCATCACAAGCTGCATACAGCAGTTATCAACGATCATTTCAGCTGACTCGATGTCAGGATAGCGCTCACCAACTTCACGGGCTACTTTAAGGAAAAGACCTGATGTTGACTTAAGGATGTTAGCTTTGTGAACAGCTGTTACTTTCTTACGACCTTCACGGCGCGCTAATTCATAAGCAAAAACAACGATTTTTTCAGCGCCGTCACGAGTGATCTTACTCATTGCTTCAGCTTCGTTACCGTCTTCTGATACAACTTGGCCAAGACCAGAGTACATACCTTGCGTGTTTTCACGAACGGTAATGATATCGATGTCTTCGTAACGTGCTTTTGTACCTTTGAATGACATCACAGGACGAAGGTTTGCGTACAGTTTGAACTGCTTGCGAAGACTAACGTTGATTGAAGTAAAACCTTCACCAACGGGGGTCGTTAAAGGACCTTTAAGCGCAACTTTGTTTTTTGCGATTAGGTCTAAAGTTTCTTGAGGTAGAAGCTCGCCATGTTCTTCCAGTGCGACTAGGCCAGCATCGGCATAGTCATAGGCAAAGTCACAGCCAACCTTATCTAAAATTTTTGTGGTTGCATCGATAATGTCCGGGCCAATGCCGTCACCGCGAATGACTGTAATACGTTGCTGAGTCATGTGGAGGGATCCTCTGGTAATTCTGTTGTCAAAATCGTTAGGTTTATTCAATTTGTAGCTTGGCGTTTATGAGCCAATTTCTGCCTGCTTACTTATTATAATGGAAAATGTAGGGAAAAAGGGTTAAGCACTGCAAAAGTTGCCGTATTTTATACGATACCTGGCGCAAGTTATAGCCATTCGTAAAGATTAATTAAATAGCCGAGTACGATGTTTAGGAGTAAATGGCGTTACTGCGCGAGCGGACAGAACAAAAGTGACCCATTAGCGTCTAGCGCGTTTACCACATCATCTCGTCGAATACCTAGGATATTTAAAAGTGTTTTGATACTGATATCCTGAAGTAATGAATAAATATCCTGATTAAATAAGCACGCTTTGGCGAGAGCGAAGCTCAACACCAGAATTGCTTGTTCCTTTTGAACTGATCTAGGAACGTCCGTACTTACTTTACTACATTGGTGTATAACGGCACGCCACGTCGAGCTTTGATGCCAACTTCCAGCAAGTTCAGAAGCGATTGCTAGCCAAGGCGTGTCAGGTTTGACCTTGAATGCGCTATTAATGGACACAGCTTTGCTGAGGTCGACGGGTAATGCTCGTGACACTTTAAACCCTGGTAGCGTGAACAAGGGAGTACAAACAAAGGTCATAGTCAATGCGGCAGATTGCGGCGAAAACTTCGAATCGGCGAGTTGTGCGAAATAGCTTGCAAATGAACAAGCCAATAAAGTTAATTGCTTGCACATGCCCATCAGTGGAAATTGGTTTTGCGTTAGCCGTTCTAACAGCGCAAATTGAATAAGCATGTCACCCACACGTTCAATGCCGTAGGTCAAAACCGCCTGTTTAATGCTTTTAACCGGAAGCTGAAGACGGTTGTCCTGACTCGCAGTGTGCATCAAAAAGTGATTAAACGTGGGCACGCTTTCAATTTTTTTGCAAAGTTGTTCAATATCTACATCGCGCTTTTGCAGCTCATCGATAATAGTTATAAGAGCTTTAGGGGGATGCTGAATTGCGAATGTAGAAGGTAAAAATGGTGTGCCGCCATGATTTACTCTCACAGTGGCGGTATCAGTGTAATGAGCAACAAAGTGCTCAAACGGCATTGATAGTGAAATGGGAGAGCGTATTGACGATAGAGGAAGCCACTTTCCATCTTCATCGCCTTGGCTAAGCATAAATACGTAGCCGTGATTTTGCTGAATGTCGACTAGCGCGCCCGGTACGCCGTTTGCGTAAACCTTTGCGCCAGGTAGCACACCATTAAATAGGTTGATAAGTGGTGCAATAGGGGGACGATGATGTGCTGGAAGGCGTAAAACGATCTGAGTGAAAACCTCACGATAATCTGCTTTTTTTGTTTTAGTAGCGAAAACATTTGCTAGGAGACAAAGCCTTTGAACCATATTAAGCCGAATGTCTGCAACGTAGTTTATGGGCTTGTCTGACCGAAATGCTTTTTGAAGTTTAATGATATCCAGCCAAATCGAGAGATTGTGTTTACGCAAAAAGCGAATGATATTGGCCGTTTGGTCGCTTGGTGTTCCTTTACTTGAAAGCCAGAGGGATGCGAGTAAAGACGCAAGCACATGTTGTAAATAGTGGTCGTTTAATCGGCAAAGCTTGCCAAACAGCGCCAATAATAAAAGATGTTGAGTATCTTTGGGAAGGTCATTATCGATGTGTAACGTTGCTGCAGCAAGCGCTGGATTGGCGTTTACTAAAGTCAGGATCCGTTTAGCGATTTTCAACCAATGGTTTATACGCTGCTCGACAGAAAGTTCAGTGTTACCTAACTGAACCAGGCGTTTAAGCGTGGAAATGATGTCGCTCACTCCCCATCCTTCTAACTTTTTTGGTAACTGGAGTAAGCCCCTTCACCCCATGCAATAAGTTTGTCGTTTTCAAAAAGCAACGGTGTACATTCATCTTGCGTGGTTAAGCCGTCAGCGCGCACATGTTGTGTCCTAAAAAACATAACTTGAATAGCTGTGGCACCCTGTCGCTTGGCTTCTGTAATGTCAGGTGAGCCCAGTAACGCCAAAACTTCTTCTCTTGTACTGCCTAACTTTAACTTGGTTATTTGGACACGGTTATATTCTTCACGGTCTTTCCAATCCATATTCTCAGGCTTATCGGGATAGAACGCGATAACCATAAAAACAAACACCGCATAAAGGGCGATGCCAGCTAAAATTAGACGAATAACCTTGGTATTCATGACCGTTACTTCTCGTTTTTCTTTACTTGAATGCTACTGCAAGCCAAAGCCCGACATTGTTCGGGAGCCGAGCATAGGCTAAATGTGCACTACATTCATTCGTTAAACAATACTCTCTAATAGTGTACCGCAAAACGACTACTAAACATAAGTAGTAAACGTAAGCAAATGCGTCTTGCCACGGTCTCGTGTTATTCGCTGTTTCTCTTATCGTTCTTTACAACGTAACATGGTTCGTACGCGCTACCAGGCAGCTTCATTCTATGCTGTTTTACAAACGACTCGAGTAGTGTATCAACCTTCTCCATCAGTGTACTATCACCGGTGAGCTCAAACGGACCATGTTTTTTGATCTGAGCAATGCCTTCTGCTTTTACGTTACCCGCAACAATGCCTGAAAACGCTTTGCGCAAATTGGCCGCTAGATCACTTTTACTTTGATCTAAGTGCAGTTGAAGGTCGGCCATACTCTCATGCGTTGGAATAAAGGGCTGTTGAAAGTCTTGTTCAATTTTTAATGACCAATTAAAGCTGAATGCGTCACCCATCGCACCTCTGAACTTCTTCACTTTTTCAAGGTGTTTATTCATGGTGCGTGCTACTTCTTCTGGGTCATCCACAATGATTTGATATTTTGACTGTGCTTCTGGCCCCAGTGTTGCACCAACAAAGGCGTCTATGGCTTCAAAGTATTCTTCGCTACCAGCTGGCCCTGTTAGAATGAAAGGAAAAGGTTGCTGCGCATTGCGTTCATTCATCAAAATGCCAAGCAGATAAAGTAATTCTTCGGCAGTGCCTACACCGCCTGGAAACACGATAATGCCATGTCCGAGTCTAACAAACGCTTCTAAACGCTTTTCAATATCAGGCATGATAATGAGCTCGTTGACAATGGCGTTGGGCGGCTCGGCGGCAATAATACTCGGCTCAGAGATGCCAATGTAACGGCCTGTCTTGTGGCGTTGCTTTGCATGGCCGATGGTGGCGCCCTTCATTGGACCCTTCATCGCTCCAGGCCCACATCCTGTGCAAATATTCATGTCGCGCAAGCCGAGCTGATAGCCCACTTCTTTCGTGTATTTGTACTCAACTTGATTAATGGAATGGCCGCCCCAGCAGACAATTGTGTTTACGCCATCGTTCCCTTCAAGCGCTTTAGCGTGGCGTAGCATGTCAAACACCATGTCTGTGATGTCGTTACCTTCAGCCGGTGCGGTTTGGTGAAGAAATGCGTACTTGTTACCCATATAAAGCAGGTCGCGAAGGACCGCAAATAGATGTTCGTGTACACCACGAACGAGTTTTTCGTCAACGAAAGCCACTTCAGGAGGGTTCACGAGTTCTATTTTTACGCCCCGTTCACGACGAATGAGTTTTATTTCAAAATTTTCATAAGGAGCAAAAAGTGCTTCGAAATTGTCTTCGTCAACGCCGCTGTTCAATACTGCTAGGCAACAGTTTCTGAACATAGCAAAGAGCTCGCTGTTGGTGGCGTCTTGAAGACGAGAAACTTCTACTTGTGATAGCTGGCTCATCCAGCCAACAGGGTTAAGCTGCACTTTCTTCATATTTTTACTTCCTATAAGTCAGTGCTTAAATCAGTGACTACGAGGTTGCGGCCGTTTCGTTTTGCTTTATAGAGGTACTCATCGGCGCGTTCAAACACAGTTTCAGTAGTATCATTGTCATTGAAACAGGTTGCGCCAAAAGATGCGGTGATTTTTACTTTTTCTTGCTTGAATTTAAACGGCATTGCAGCAAGTTTAGTTCTAACTTCATTAAGCTTTTTATCTATATCTGCCATCTGCGCCTGAGGCAGTAGCATTACAAACTCTTCTCCTCCCCACCTGGCAATAAAATCATTTTCGGACAAGCTTTGTTTTAAGAATTTACTCACTACCTGAAGGGTTTTATCGCCTGCTGCGTGCCCGAATCTATCGTTGATTGACTTAAAATGATCAATATCCACAACGGCGACCGCAAGCAAGTCACCATTTTCTTTAAATTTAGTGAAAGCAGCTTCTAGTCTCTCATTATACGCCTGCCTGTTTGGAAGCCGAGTGAGGGGGTCGGTGCGGCTTTGCATTGCTTGTTCGGCCAGCTTCTTTTTATAGACGCTGGTTTGCTGCTGAAGTGTATCTATTCGCGATTGCATAGAGGAGAGCAGTGCCATTAGCGCTTCTTGACCTTGCTGATCGTTGCTTTGTTGCTCGCTTAACGTAGTCACAAGCTTTTCTACGCGAAACTGTGTCTGCTCCTTAAGTGCTTCTAGAGAACTGCTTTCCGATACGGCTTCTTCGATGTGAATAATGTCACGTTTAAGTTGCTCATTACCAGCTTGGCGCTGCTCGAACTGGGCTTGGCTGCCTTGGATCGTATTGCTGACGTCGCTACTCACTTCACCTAATGAACGGTGCAGACTCTGAATCACTTTTCCTGTTAAGCTCGCCTCTGACATAGCGTCTTGAACGATCATGCGCAAAATTACAACGCAGCTTTTAAGCAGCTGGTCTTCATCCATGCCTTCATCAAGACGTTGCTTTATATCATTGAGTTGCTGATCGTTAGGTTTTTTTTGCGCATAAGAAGCAATAAGGTGATTAAGCTCAACCAAAATAGAACGGTAGTGAGGGTTATCATCTTTAATCGAACGAGCCGATGTGCTTTCATTGTTGGTGGACTTAGTTTCTGTGTTTTCAGATGGCTCAAGTCCAACCATTTTCTTGTTAAGCGCAATGCGGTGAAGCGCAATGGCTTTTGAGTAAAGTTTATAAATACTGAAGATATCACCTACAGGTTGATTTAGCTTAATCAATTCCTGCGTGGTTAACCCTTTTAATTCAGTATCTTCAAATACAATTTTCTGCAGCTGTTTCATCGCATCTTCTAGCGAAGATACAGTATCAACGCTGTATTTTCTCAGAGTTATTTCTTGGTGCTGTAGAGATTTATTAAGCTTTTCAATACTGACCGCCGCTAGGCTGAAATTTGGTGTGCCAGATAGATGGCCACGCAATACCTTGAGTTCAGTATCTATTTTATCGGAGAAGCCCTCGTAAAATGCTGAGAGCTTCACAATAAACTGGCAAAGAAGCGCATTATTTTGTTTTAAAGTTTGTAGTTGTTTTGCTTCCATAATCTCGTCTTAGTTCTAATTCACTGTTACCGCCGCGGCTGTGTTAGCTTTAGGGGTGTACTTCACCGTAATATTACTGACGTGCTTGACGATGATTGGCATAAGGCGCTTCATAATTCGAACGGAAGGGGTTGATGTCTAAACCGCCTCTTCGTGTATAACGAGCGCACACCGTTAACTTATCTGGCTGACAATGTTGCATTATGTCGTTGTAGATGCGCTCAACACACTGCTCATGGAACTCATTGTGTTGCCTAAAGCTAATCAGATATTTCAAAAGCCCTTCATGTTCAATAGCTTTTCCTTCATACCTAATTTGAATACTAGCCCAATCTGGCTGACTTGTGATTAAACAATTAGATTTAAGTAAGTGGGAAATAAGCGTCTCTTTTACTTCTGCACCACTCTTAGCCAGAGCTAAAAACTGGGTGTTGGGGGAGTATTGTTCGATTTCTACATCAAGACTATCTAACAATGTCCCTTCAAATTCTTTAAATTGCAAAGAGGTAAACTGCTCGGGAAGAATTAGCTTTACCTCAATAGTCTCGCCTGCACATGCTGATAAATCAGCCTGTAGCACCTGTCGTACGTCCTCTGCCGAGGCAAACTTTGTCTGATTGAAGCTATTTAAATAGAGCTTAAATGATTTTGATTCAATTAAGTTTTCTGAGGTGATAGGGACATGGCATTCTAAAATAGCAACATTGGGCTTACCTTTTAAATTAAGCCAAGAAAGTTCGTATCCAGTCCAGGTATCTATACCGTCGAAAGGTAGACTAGAGTTAGCGAGATCCAATGTGTCGCGGCTTAAACTGCGCGGGACGCCTTGCAACAAGCCGGGGTTATATTCAAATTCGTAGTCAACCTGTTTACCCAAAGAGAGGTCATCAGGTGCAGTGATAGTAATTTTTTGAGGTGAATTGTCAGTCGACATGTGAACCTTTTATCCATCTACGTGGGGTTTGAATAAGAGAACTGCAGTGGCGAACTAATGTCGTGCAGTATAGTCGAAACAACCCCAGTATTGACTTAACTGTTTAGTTGTATAGTGTACCCCAAAAATACGCAGGTAACGTCATAATGGCTCTAACAATTTCCGCACAATTAGATAAATTTGTATCATCTTATGTCGAACACACCAAGGGAGAAGGGTTAAAGATCGTATATGATAGCGAGTGGCCCTCGCCGTGCTATGAAAAGACGGCGCAAGATGGGGAGTTTGTTAGATGGACACCAACACTGCAGTCGCCCCCGCAGTCTTTCAATAACGTTGAAGAGGCGCTATCGCTAAAGCTAAATCCAGAATACTGTGAATACTTCACTCGTTACTACAGCGATAATTTAAGGGCTGCCGCCCCTCAAGGTCGCTGCGAGCTTCTACAAGTTTTCAATAGCGAAGACTTTGAGCGACTACAACAGAACTTGATTGGCCATTTGCTAATGAAGCAGAGGCTGGGGCAAGCGCCAACGTTGTTCTTTGGGTTGACTGATGAAGAAGATTTTATCTTAACGGTTGTCAATGAAAGCGGTGAAGTTGCACTCGAGCAGGTAGGTAAAGAGCCTTCTCAAATTCTTGCTCCGTCTCTTGCGGCATTTTTGGAGCAACTTACGCCCACTATGTAAGCTGTTTATTTAATTACATTGTCTGGCAGGTATAAAGTAGCCTGCCGGCAAAAGTCATTACTACTTTGCGCTAATTACCTCATTTAGCACACGTTTTAGTTCTGCCACTTCTTTTTCTAACGTCTCTACTCGTGCTTGCAGACTACTAACTTGCCCCGCGCTATTAGTTGAATTTTGTTGCGAGTCTTCTTTTTCGCTTGGCACATCTAATTTAGGTTTATGCGCGTTAAATCGCTTAATTGCCTCAATGGCTTCGGTTACCGATACTTTAAAAGGAGCCCTAGCACGTAAAATCCCCACCGACGGTGTTTTACCTTCTTTATGCATTTGAAGGCATAAAATATGGAGCTGCTGTAAATTAGAATTACTCATAATTCGAAAATGATTCAATGTCGTCAAAGTTAGCAGTGTAGCTTGTGTGTATAGTCAATTTCACTAATAAGTTACTTATCTCACTACTTTTTTTTAAGAGTTCAATACTGGTGAAACTATAATTTATATAAATATCAGTATCTTATATTTTGGCCTTATTCTTGTTTATTCAGTCCTAAATTACGTTATCACTTGTGCATACAATGGTTACTTTTCTCGCGTATTTATGTCTATTCAGTGTCGGTTCACAAAGTAGACGTAGTATCAAATAAAAACAACACACATAATTTAAGGAATACACATGAAAACGGTTCTTCTTTCTTTAGCTTTAGCATCTTCAGTTTTACTTTCAGGCTGTGTGGTATCTGTAGGTGGAGGGTCAGATAGTCACTATGGTGCCGATTGGGAAGATAGAGAGTTTAATAATCGCAAACACATTGCGAATCTTGAGACAGGGACAAGCTACGAAACTGTGCTGAGAAAAATGGGTGTTGCTGACTTTAACGAATTGTTCGAAAAGCAAGACGGCACTTATCGCGTACTTTACTACCGTACTCAAAAAACAATGGGCGACGGTATAACTACAAAAGACGAGTGCACCCCATTAGTTTTCAGAAACGGCAATTTGGTAGGTTGGGGTGACAGCGCCTATAGCTTGATGCACTAAACACGCTTCAATTTTAGTGACTAAATATAAAAGCAGAATTTATCTTTACTTTTAAATGTTAATAAAAAGTTAACATGTGAGGGGTTTTCGAGTAGGCTAAAGTTTGAACAGCTTGTGAGGTGGTTGGCGCAATGTTAAATGCGGCCGCATTTTTATCCACCTTGCCCATCTTATTTGAATGGGCATTTGCAACTAACAACTTTGCGTACAAGGAGCCCCTGATGAATACCGATGCGATTAATAACGCAATAGCCCCCTTGCAAGATACGGTTAAAGCTATCTACTTATCTGTTGATGACCTGAAAGTTGCTGCCTCCATTCTTTACAATGCATACGTAGACGACCCCCTTTTCATCGACATTTTTCAAGCAGAGAAAGAAGGCTATGAAAGCCGCCTTCGTTCCGCGATTCGCGAAGAACTCAACGCATTCTGGGTTGCAGAACAACCCATGATAGGTCTGTTTGATGACGACAGGCTTATCGCTGTGGCGTGTTTAACCGCACCCGATGCGGCATTTGGTTCAGGACGTTACTGGCATTGGAGATTGCGAATGCTTTTGACGGCCGGATTATTTGGTACTAAGCAAATGTTAGAAAAAGAAGAAAAAGTACGCGCCTTAGTACCCGCCGACAATTTCCATATGTTGAGCTTTATCGCAGTACATCCTGATTATCAGCACCATGGTCTTGGACATATTTTATTAGGTGCAATTGACAGCGTTGTAGAAGAAGACGCCAAAAGCGAAGGCATCGCGGTTTTTGTCACCGTGCCTTCCCATCGTCACTTCTTTAACGACGACAATTATCAAATCGTTAGTCAACTTCATTTGTCACATATAGACGGCGATATAATGTTTAGGAAAAAACAAAACTAGTATATTGCCAGGACACCTATACTGAGGTTCTAAAATGGGGTCTAATTTAATGCGTTCAGAATTGAACGCATTAAACAAAACACTGTTTACCTTTCGGACAGTACGTAATCGCGGAACTCGTGACTTTTCGGAGTTACAATTCTCGCCGGTAAAGGGCCGGTATAACTCGATTTCATAAATCTTTGTATATTATCGATATCCGCTAACGAGCCGTTGATTCGATCGATAACTTTTTGAGTGACTAAAATGACACCTTCTCGGGTAACTGTGAAGCCTTGTTGTTTTGCTATAGCGGTATCAGCAATTACGAAGTTAGGCGAGATGTTTACCCCTTTATCAACAATTACATTAGCTAACTTGGCTTCACTGCCTACATTTACCTCGGGTAGCAACACGCTTTTATCTATTATTGACCCTGTGCCAATACTAACATTTGATGACAAAACTGACTGACTCACAGAGCAACTGTTTAACTTACAGCCTGAACCCACTAATACTTGTTTAAGTTCACAGCAGGTCGAGTGGTTACCATTAGTAATTTCGGTGGGCGCCCGTGAAAAAGAGCTTCCCCAAATAGGCCACGTGGGATCGGATAGGTTTAATAAACTTGAGTTATTCAGCAAGTCCATATGAGCTTGCCAATAGCTGTCCAAGGTGCCCACATCTCGCCAATAGGGAATTTGCGCACCATTGGGGCTACGAAAGCGATGAGCGAAAACTCGATGCTGAGCAATAATTGAAGGGATGACGTCTTTGCCGAAATCATGCTCAGAGTTAAGCGAGCCAGCATCTTCGGTGAGTAATTTGAACAATACATCAGCGTTAACTACATAATTACCCATGGAAGCCAAACAATAGTCAGGAGCATCGACCAGTGCATGGGGAACGCGGGGCTTCTCATCAAATGCGGTAATTTGACTATTGCAATCAACCTTTAACACCCCCAACTGATTCACGGCTAACTCAGTAGGCACTTCGATGCATGACACTGTCATTTCAGCATTACTCTTCACATGGGTAGTTAAGAGTTTACGGTAGTCCATGTTATAGACATGATCTCCTGAAAGAATCAAAACGTATTTCGGAGCCACCGACTTAATATAACCCATGTTCTGATAGCACGCGTCTGCCGTTCCCTGATACCAGCTTTCAGACCGTTGTTGTGATGCCGCTAAAATATCCAATCGACCGCCAAAGCTGTTGTTCAACGGGCTCCAATGCTGCATCAAATGGCGAATTAAACACTGTGACTTATACTGAGTCAGCACGGCAATTTGCTTTAGACCTGAATTAACACAGTTCGATAATGGAAAATCTATAATACGACAGTGGCTCCCAAACTCTAGTACAGGCTTAGCGCGCATTTTGGTTAATTCTTTCAACCTTGAGCCCTGGCCACCGGCCAAGACTAAAACTAAGGTATCTTTCATTATCTGGTAAATATCTGTTTCAGCATTCATATCAGGCTCCGAATTCAGCCGTCCCTGGCGCTATTTGTATCTAGTCTGTTATCTCAATCTTACGCTGTAATTCCTGTGCTTTAGCCGATTTAGGAAGAAGTATCTTGAGTACTCCTTTCTTAAAATTTGCGTTAATAGCATCTTGCTCTACGCTCACAGGTAACCTGAAACTACGCTGAAAACTGCCGTAACTACGTTCCATCACGTGTATGTTGTCTTCTTTATCTTCATCGCTTTCATACTTCTTCTCCCCGCTTATAGTGAGAATGTCGTCTGACAGCGATAGTTTTATGTCCTTACTCTCTAACCCCGGTAATTCCGCAGTCAATTCATAGCTTTTTTTACGCTCAACAATATCGACCTTGGGCGTAACGAAATCTAGTTTGGTGTCTATAAGACCGGAGAACTCTTTTGAAAAGGGAAAATGACTAGAAAAATCTTGAAAGAAGTTATCAAGGGCCTTTTGTCCAAAGAAGCTAGACAAGAAGCTGTTTGATTTACTGTCACTGGAACGATTAGTTATGGGTAAATTACTCATAATAAGTCTCCTATCGCAATAATAAGTAGATTATGGTGAGCCGAACTACCTAAGCTTTGACTTATCAGCTGCTAATAGTTAACAAGATTTAATCGCTAATGATATTGATCCCAGTCAATATAAGAATAGTTTATTTTTTAATCGATAGTGGAAAAGGTATTGCAAATTTTCACCGCGCTTTAGACAAGCGTAAACGGAGCACGATTAGATATTCGCTCTTATATGCTTATAACTAATATGTCGTCTGCATTGCTATGCCATTGAGGAAAAGTACCGTCCATTAAACTTGTAGTCACAAGCTTAGCTTTCAAAGTAACTCAAGATGTAGGTAAACTTTGTTAACGCTTTCTTGGTTGTCCTCTCGTTTCCTAGCATATTTACAAAAATGCATTTTTGCCTCATTCGCTTGTAAGACATTTCCTACAAACGCTGTGAGTGATCTTACCTAAATTCTGAAAGAAAAAATTATACTAAAGTATAAAGTCTTTGATTCTATTGCATATTTTTAAAAGTAGTCGAAAGTCGTACAAAAAACTTTCTTAAATCCCTGTAATTCAATATGGCGGTAATAATTGGAAGGGATACTATGAACATGTCACAAGGAAACACGACGAGTCACGGATTGAGTAAGGAATCATCAACGGAATAAGTTAGGACAACTTAAGGATGAGACTCTCACAAGGCAGTGAGTAAAGGGAAGGGAAAGCAGATAGGATGCTGCATTAAACGGACGTTGAAAACGGATTTGATAGGGAATAAAGGAATTCAAGGACGAGAAACGTGATAGGACATCACAAACAGGACGTTGCAGGGATAAAGGGACTAAAGCTAGCAAGGAGCTAGAGGCAAGGAGCCAACGGCAGGAGAGCCATCAAGGAATTTCTAGTTTGCATGGACGAGCAAACCAAGGATGAAAGAAGGACATGCTAAAGGATTAGCAAAGCTGTAGCAGGATGTGCAGCGAAAAATGGAACGAAGGAAGGGATCGTCAGCGGAGCCTGACAAGGACAGCCTCAGGATGAGGAACACTGCATGTAGGATGTGCAGTAATTTAGGAAAAAAGGAAAGGGACCTACGCATGGAAGTGTAGCTCGCACAGGAAGGCGCGAGAGTAGATGGAAAGGGGCGTATACGGATTTTAATCGGGAAGATTTTAGTCGCAAAGGATCGCGGAGAAGGATACTCAAAATTCCAGGAAAAAGGGGAGCCGCTAGGTTGTACTAGCTCAGACTTGATCTGACAGTTACCCGATTTTCAAGGTGCCGCTGTCAGATTAGATTTGAGCTAGATTCTTCTCAGCCCAAGCCTGTTTCCCATCGATTAATGTTTCCAGTGGCGTTCTACCACAGCACATTTTGCCCTGATGAGTTCTTTCATTGTTGTAGTAATCCATCCACACGTCCAGATCTTTTTGAAGCTCTTCTAACGAAGCATAGAGTTTTTTGCGGAAGGTTACTTGATAGAACTCATTCAATATCGTTTTGTGGAAGCGTTCGCAGATTCCATTAGTTTGTGGTGACATCGCTTTAGTTTTCGTGTGGTCGATATCGTTTATCGCAAGGTAAAGCTGGTAATCATGGTGCTCTACCTTCCCACAATACTCAGTACCACGATCGGTAAGTATTCTAAGCATAGGTAAGTCATGCTGCTCGAAATACGGTAGTACCTTATCATTGAGAGCATCAGCGGCCGTTATTGGCGTCTTGGTAGTGTAGAGTTTGGCGAAGGCGACCTTACTGTATGTATCGATGAAGGTTTGCTGATAGATACGGCCTACACCTTTCAAGTTTCCAACATAAAACGTATCTTGCGAGCCTAAGTAGCCTGGGTGGAGGGTTTCTATCTCGCCACAAGCCTCGTCATCATTCTTCTTTTTCTCTAACGCGGCAATCTGCGAGTCCGAGAGGATTATGCCATCACTAGCGACTTTATCTTCCAGTGCTCTCAAGCGCTTTTTGAAGTTCTCCAAGTCATGACGAAGCCAAATAGATCTAACGCCACTGCCAGAAACAAATATACTTCTCTTTCTAAGCTCATTGCTCGTTCTGTGCTGGCCGTGCGCTGGAAACTCGATAGCGTAATCAATAACAGCTTGTTCTGTTACTTCATCAACGCGGTTCTTAAGATTAGGTGCTCTGCGACTTTTATCGATTAACGAGTCGATTCCACCATCCTCAACAAGTTCTTGATAACGGTAAAAAGTATCACGCGAAACGCCCATGACTTTACACGCCCTTGATACATTTCCGAGTTCTTCGGCGAGATTAAGCAAACCTGCTTTGTGTTTAATGATTGGATTGTTAGTATGCAACATGAGAGTTACCTATTTTGTTTTGATTAAAGATTCGACACCTTTATCAAAACGGGTAACTCTCATCTTTTCAAGAAGAAGTGTCAGATTAAGTCGAGACTAATTCAGCTAGGTTCCCCTTTTTTTTGCGTTGTTTATTACCAATCCGTATGCATTTGTTATGTAAAACCTGACCTGAATGGTGAATTAAGAACCGCTCACGCTTTTTTGACATAGAAGCTTAAACTCTATGCGGCGGCACCTCTGTTCGCATAACCCTTACACCTATCAATTCAACTTCCCCAGTATATCGATCCTCACCATTACTCGAAAACTCAAAGTTGAATACACTGTGCCAGTCAGGCTTTCCATATTTGAATGAAAATCGTGTTTTAGCTCTTGCCACACTCAGCAATTGTAAACCGTGTTTATCGCAGTATTGCTTTAGGTAAGTGTTTGTTTGCTCAGAAATGGCTCGAATGCGCCAAAACTGATAGCCAGTAAACCCAATAACCATCCACACCACTAACTCAAGTAACGTCATTTACTTTCTCGCTTGTGCAAACAATTGTTGAAATGCATTGCTGAGAATCTGAGGGTTGGCTTTGGAATGCAGGAGTGTTAGCACTTGTCTGCGTAACTTCGGGACTTGTACTAAATCTGAAAAGAAGCCTGCGAATAAGGCGCCCTTATGACCCTCTTTTTCATCAACGTTTGCCGCCTGCTCTAAAAAGGCACTAAGCAGTAGTGGTTCCATTTGCTCGAAATGACGTGCTGCAATAACGCTTAAAATATCAAGTCTCTGCGACTTTTCGCTTTTTAATAGTTCGAGTAGTTTGTTGTTAATGGTCGGGTTAAAGGTACCCTCTGACGTGCCTCTTAACGCCGCTAAATTGATTTCGTCACTTTTATCTATCTCATCCAAATACGCCGCTAATAAATTTTCAGGCAGAGAAACGCTTTCACTCATTTCCATCAATGTGTTAAGGAAAACGTCCGAGTAAAGTGAGGTGTTGTTTTTAATTGCCTGCGCTAATACATCTTGTTTGGGGTGATGGCTTAGGCTATGTACAAAGTCGGCCACGCTCTGCATGGATATTTGCTGCCAATCAACAAGTTGCGGGGCTTGAATGTAGGCCTCAACTTTCTGCGACTCTTCACTTAAAGGTTGGTTTAGGGTGCGTTTAACTAATGCGTTAAATTGAGCGAGCTGCGATTGATTGGGAACAAACGAATAAGGATTATCAGGCAAAGTTTGCGCGTTTTCAGTATCTTCAGCAACAGACTGACCAAGTGCATCAACTATGATCTCTAGAAAATGATTTCTTGCTGCGGCCACCACTAAGCCTTGCTCATCAAGCGGCAGTTTCACAAACCAAATATAGTGTTGCGTGGAGGCATTTTTATTCCAAAAGACGATGCCGAACCACGCATGCTGCTGACGAGGGTAGGGCGCGTAAGCACTGCCGTTTTCTATTTCTAGAAAGGTTTGACTATCGGTGGGTTCAAGGCGACGACCTAAATCAAAAACCTGATATTCAGTGCCTGCATGTAACAAAAACTCGCTGATAGAATTAATACCGTTAGCGCTCATAACTCGTTCCAAAATACTGCTTTAATCAAAATTTGCCAGGCTGTCACATCTATTCAAAGGGGCACATCGATGAGATACCGCCAACAAAGACGGGTAATGGTATCACAGCAGAAGAAATTCAACGATAAGACACGCGGACTTATGTTGACCTTTAGCCCCTGATATACTGCGCGCTTCGAAATAGAAGCGTTTTTGAATTGCGGAGAGGATGTGATTAAAACGAATAGCACTCATCACATAGCATTAAGTAAAGCATTGATACAATTAGAAACAGACATGTATCAGGATGGTATTTGGCCAAATGAAGAGCCTTCGGAACAAGACCTAAATAATGCTATGGAAAGTGCGGTTCCTTTTGCGGTCGACTGTTTAGCGTTTGAGAGTTGGTTGGCTTTTATTTTTATACCCAAAATGCGCATTTTGTTGAAACAGGAAATGCCTTTACCACCCATGCAAATTGCGCCCGCAGCAGAAATATATCTGTCATCGGCGCATCAGCGCACTCTGTCCCAGCTTCAAGTTATTGATAATATTGCCAATGGAGACATTGGGTGAGTAAACACAACGCACTATGCAGAACGATTTAAAAGGCCAATTAACTGTGCATTCAGATGAGCAAACAATAGGAAAGGTAGACGTTGGTGAGGAAGATAGCGTTAATGCTCTTCATTTACCTGTGCTGTACCAAGATGAACATATCATCGCGATTGAGAAGCCGCCTGGCCTACTAGTACACAGAAGCCCGATTGATAGACATGAAACGGTGTTCGCAGTACAGACACTTAGAGACCAAATAGGCCAGCACGTATACCCAGCTCACCGATTAGACCGACCCACGTCAGGTGTGCTGGTGTTTAGCTTTAGCTCAGAAATTGCTGCAAAGCTTGGGCAGCAGATGATGGACAAGCAGGTAATAAAAACGTATCACGCTATAGTTCGCGGTTTTGTGCACCATACCGGATATATCGATTACGCCCTAAAATACCGTTACGACAAAATTGCAGACAAGCATAAGCGCCCGCAGCAGCCGCCACAACCTGCATCAACTATGTATCAGTCAGTGGCAAAATTCGAAGTGCCTGAGCCTGTGGGCAAATACCAAAGTGCACGATATTCGCTAGTTAAGCTTTCTCCTAGTACCGGTCGTAAACATCAGCTTCGTCGGCACATGGTTCATATTCGTCACCCCATTATCGGCGACACGACCCACGGGGACGGCAAACAAAACAAATTCGCCAAGCAGCACTTTAATTTTAACAATTTGGCCTTAAGTTGTACTCAAATGGGCTTTTCTCATCCTATCACTGGAAAGTGGGTAACGATTAATTCACAGATGCACAGTGAAATGCGACTATGGCTCGAAAAATTAGCGCCGTTTTGCATTTAGGTTGATAAAATAGTAAGAATTTCCGCCTGTCGAAAAAGGCGACGATCATTGGTTTAAGAGGTAAAAATGGCAACATTGAAAATTATTGCGGGTACAGTTTACGGCAATGCGCAACACGTAGCTGAGCAGGTGGAAGAGAACTTAGCTGAACAGGGCGTGGATTGCTCACTAGAAAGCGACCCGTCGGTTGCAGATTTTACTGATGCTGACGCACTTTTGATCATTACCTCTACAACAGGGCAGGGCGATGTACCACCAAACCTTGAGTTTGTGTTTTCAGATCTGAAAGACGAATCGCCTATGCTAACCGGCAAGCCATTCGCGGTGGCAGCCCTAGGCGATAGCAGCTATGGCGATAGTTTCTGTGGTGCGGGTAAACAGTTTCAAGCGTTACTGACCGAGCTACAAGGTAACGCAGTTGCCGATATGTTAGAGGTTGACGCGATTGAAACCCTAGAGCCCGAAAAAGACGTAGTAGAGTGGGTTAACACCATTAAAGATAAGCTGTTGGCTTAAGTCTTAGAAGTGTGGTGATTACGAAAAGAAAGAGGCGCATAAGCGCCTCTTTTAATTTGTGAGTCTTTCAGCATGTGGCTCGGCTAATTGAAATTAACCCGAGCCGTTAGCGATAAGCCAGAAATACTGCTTATTCTACGCCTCGAAGTAGCGCGTTGATACCTACTTTCGCGCGGGTCTTCGCATCTACTTTCTTCACGATGATAGCGGCGTAAAGGCTGTATTTACCGTCTGCGCTTGGCAGGTTACCCGCCACGACTACTGAACCTGCTGGTACACGGCCATAGTGAACTTCACCGGTTTCGCGGTCATAAATACGCGTGCTCTGACCGATGTAAACGCCCATTGAAATAACAGAACCTTCTTCAACAATCACGCCTTCTACAATTTCAGAACGGGCGCCGATAAAGCAGTTGTCTTCAATAATTGTAGGGTTTGCTTGAAGCGGTTCTAATACGCCACCAATGCCCACGCCACCAGAAAGGTGAACATTCTTACCAATTTGCGCACACGAGCCTACGGTCGCCCATGTATCAACCATAGTACCTTCGTCAACAAACGCACCAATGTTTACGTAAGAAGGCATAACAACCGCGTTCTTGCCTACGAATGTACCTGTACGTACCGCTGCTGGTGGAACAATACGCGCGCCGTCAGCCGCAAACTGTTCAGCAGTATAGTTTGTATACTTAAGCGGTACTTTGTCATAAAATTTACTTTCGGCGCCTTCAATCACATCGTTGTTGTGAAGACGGAAGAAAAGTAGAACAGCTTTTTTAAGCCATTGATGTACTACCCATTCGCCAGCAATTTTTTCTGCAACGCGCGCTTTACCTGTGTTTAAAAGGTCAATAGCTTGTGCTACTGCATCTCTTACTTCATCAGGTGCAGATGAAGGGCTAATGCTATCGCGATTTTCGAAGGCGTCTTCAATGATGGCTTTCAATTCATTCATGGTATTGTGATATCTTCAAGTTGGTCGAGTTTGAACAGGATACGCTTTTTAAGGTTCACCTGTTGTTCTTGGGTTAATGCTTTGCCAGCCTCATTGCTGACGATAAAAATATCTTCGGCTCGCTCGCCAATGGTGGCAATTTTCGCAAGCTTAAGCGTCATATTAGTATCAACGAATGCGTGACCAATTTTAGCTAAAATGCCCGGAGCGTCTAGGGCTTCTAACTCAATAAGCGTGGCTTCATCGTTGATATTGAAAAAGCGTACCTTAGTAGGCACGTCAAGTTGTTTCATTTGCCGAGGCAATTTACGCTTATTTTCGTGCGAACGCCCCGGCTTTTCAAGTTGGGCAGAAATAGCATTTTCAATGGACGCAATGCGAGACTCTGAGCTTATACGACTGCCGTCATTTTCAAGAATAAGCATGCTATCGAACACATAGCCATCTCTGGTCACGGTAACGTGGGCGTCGTGAATTGAACAGTTGCGACTGTCCAGCACTGACGCGACTTGCGCAAACAATGCTTTTCTATCTTTGCCGTAAACAAACACCTCAGTGCCACCTTTCGCACTGTTGTCATTTGCTTTTACTAACAGGCCATCGTGCTCTGGTGTAAGCCATTCATTCTGAGCTTTAATAATTTCGTCAGTATGCCACGCGATTTGAGTAGGCTTAAAGCGAACAAAGTAATCGTCGTCCAGGCGGGCCCACAATGCATCAATAGCAACAGGCTCAATAGCGCGCTCTTGCAAAATTTGCCTTGCTTGGTGTTTGTGAGTAGTTACTCGCTCGTTCAATGTTACTTGACACTGTAGCCCATTATCCAATGCCTTTTGCGTCATTAAATATAATTCGCGAAGTAAAGATGCTTTCCAGTCGTTCCAAAGATTGTCATTGGTGGCACGAATATCGGCAAGGGTGAGCGTATAAAGCAAATTAAGGTGATTGTGGCTTCTTACTGCGCCAGCAAACTCGCTTATAACGTCAGGGTCATAAATATCACGGCGTTGGGCTACCACTGACATCAGTAGGTGGTTTTCTACAAGCCATGCAATCATTTCAGCATCGTCACTGGGAACATCGTGTTGCTGACAGAACTTTGCTACATCCTGGGCCCCTAGCGTGGAATGATCGCCATTTCTACCTTTGGCGATATCGTGGAAAATAGCAGCGATATAAAGCACTTCTGGTTTATCAAGGTTTCTGCAAATTCTGCCGCAGCGCGGGAAATCTTTATTTGCCTTTGAGAAAAAGTAGTTAACATGCTTCACTAGCCGGTGAGTGTGCTCGTCCACCGTGTAGGCGTGAAACAGATCGAACTGCATCATACCTACAATGGCATCCCATTCAGGAAGATAAGCTTGTAAAATGCCGTATTGATGCATGATGTCCCATGCAAAATCAAAGAACTCAGGCTGTTTCATTAAGCGCATGAATTTTTCGCGGCACAGCGGGCGCTCAACATAGTATTCTGCTTCAAAAGCGCGGTGAGCGTTGCGCAGCTGACGTATGCAAATCGTACTGAGGCCTTGTACTTCTGGCGTGTTGGCCACCAAATGCAGAAAGTCCAAGATTGCTTCGGGAGAGGAGAAAACGGTTTCGTGTCGTGGCGATATCATGTTATCGAGCAGCTCGAAATCTTCGTTTATGATCACGCTTTTCTGAACGCTTTGGTTCAGCATGTCGTACTTGAAGCGCTGAAGCAGCATTTGATTCAGTTCAGACACCCGCGCTACGGTGCGGAAAAAGTCCCGCATCATTTTTTCGACAGACGATTTACCTTCTTCACCATACCCCATCATTTTTGCAACGTCAGGTTGGTAATCAAACAGCAGTCGGTTTTCGCTTCTGCCTGCAACCAGGTGCAGTGCACAACGCATTTTCCAAAGGTGCATGCGACAAGCAATTAATTCACTGTGCTCTTGTTCTGTAAAGTAGCCGTGGCCTACTAAATTCCAGCCGTCATATTCTTTAAAATGCTTTTTGGCGACCCAGCCAATAGATTGAATATCACGCAAACACCCGGGGTTTTCTTTGATGTTAGGTTCAAGGTTATAAGCGGTACCGTTGAATTTGGCGTGGCGTTTTTTCTGCTCGTCATACTTGGCTGAGAAAAACGCTTTGCTCGACCATGAGTTTCGACCGTTAACTTCATCCCACAATTTATCAAAGGTGGCTTCACTGCCGCAAAGTAATCGGCTTTCCACTAAATTGGTCGCAATCGTAATATCGTCTTTTGCTAGCTTAACCGTTTCTTTGATAGTGCGAACTGACTGGCCAACATCTAATTTGATATCCCATAAAAGGGTGATGAACATGCCAATTTTTTCTTGTACATCGGGCTTAAGTTTCTTTTTACTAACTATGAGTAAATCGATGTCTGAATGAGGTTGCAGATGACCACGGCCGTAACCACCAACGGCGCAAAGCGATAATTCATCGACGGTATCTAAACCATAAAGTTGCCAAAGATGACAAAGCAATGCATCGACGAACTGTGCACGACCGGTAACGAGTTGATTAACCGGCGTAGCGTCGAAGGACTCCGTTATCCAGGCATAACTGGCTTCCACGCACGATTTAATGGCGGGAATTTCATCAACAGAGCTAATTGTGTCGATATTCTTTATCAGTGATTGCAGCGTCAAAATACACCTTTGAAATAGCCTTCTTTTTAGACGCTAAGAACAATAGCATGAATTGCTAGTAGTTCGCAGTAGCAAATTAATGCATAAGTTAGGTTGAATTGTGAATATTTATGGTTTTTTGTTATAGGTGTGTAGCGCAGTAAATATGAGGGGAGTGGGCACACGATGCCGAACTTTGATAGTTGGAATTTGAGCTAACGAGCCAATAAAAAAGCAGCCGCGAATTCAACGGCTGCTTTGCATAATTCGATAGACTCAATCTTCTGAAATCATATTTTTAACGCGATTATTCGAAACGTTATCAATATTGTCGAAGTCGATTTATCCGTGAGAAATGATGCGTTCCAAGGTTTCTTCTTCGCGAAGCGTAAGAATCTCAACGCCGGTTTCAGTGACCAATAGGGTGTGCTCCCATTGGGCGCTTAAACTTCTGTCTTTAGTTACCACAGTCCATTGGTCTGGTAGCACTTTTGAGTAGCGCTTGCCTGCGTTGACCATAGGCTCGATGGTAAAGCACATACCTGGCTCTAACACATCACCTGTACCTGGCTTACCGTAGTGAACAATTTGTGGTTCTTCGTGGAAACTAGCGCCAATACCGTGGCCGCAGTATTCACGAACTATTGAATAGTTATGCGCTTCTGCGTGGGTTTGACAAATATGACCGATATCGCCAAGGCGCATACCCGGTTTCACTTGCTCAATAGCTTTATATAAGCATTCTTGGGTAACGCGAATTAGGCGCTCTGCAAGGATAGAAGGCTTACCCACCACAAACATCTTTGACGTATCGCCATGATAGCCATCTTTAATAACTGTGACGTCGATATTAATGATGTCGCCGTCTTTCAGTTTCTTATCAGAAGGAATACCGTGGCAAATACAGTGGTTTACTGACGTGCAGATAGATTTAGGAAAAGGCGGGTGGCCGTAGTTTAAAGGCGCAGGTACCGCTTTTTGCTCATTTACAATATAGTCGTGGCAAATAGTATTTAGCTCATCAGTGGTAACGCCTTTCTTTACGTAAGGCCCTATCATAGTAAGCACTTCGGCTGCCAATTTACCGGCTACGCGCATTTTTTCGATTTCTTCTGGGGTTTTGATAATAGCTGTCACAGCGCCTCTCAAATCGTTTGAAACTAGTTTGATGAAGAATTTTGATTACTTACGCATTATAACACTATTTAGGTCATTCTTAGTAAGGTGATGATATTGTTGGCTTTTATCTGCTAAAGGCAGAGGTGGAAAGCGAGTTCATTAAGGGTTCTATACTTTCTTTAACCTAAATACTTCAAATTGTCGCTTTTTACCCTCAAAACTTGAGGGTTAGGTGGGATTGTGGTATAAAGCGCGCGCCCTGACGGAAAGCTCATTTTGCCACGTGCATTTGGGACCGTTTTAGAGGGTAAATTTATTTTATTAAAACACACATATACCGACACTTCGTATCGGGGTGTTCAGTTCAATTTAGGTTGGTCTGAATCGATACAAGGGGTATATGGAGGCCTAACCCCAAGAGGAAAATAAAATGGCTAATGTTTCTATGCGTGACATGCTGAAAGCAGGTGTGCATTTCGGTCACCAAACTCGTTACTGGAACCCAAAGATGAAGCCTTTCATCTTCGGCGCTCGTAACAAAGTTCATATCATCAACCTTGAAAAAACGGTTCCACTTTTCAACAACGCACTTAACTACCTTTCAGGTGTTGCGTCTAAGAAAGGTAAAATCCTTTTCGTTGGTACTAAGCGCGCAGCTGGCGAAGCAGTTAAAGATGCTGCTCTTAAGTGCGACCAGTACTACGTAAATAAGCGTTGGTTAGGTGGTATGCTGACTAACTGGAAAACAGTACGTCAGTCAATCAAGCGTCTTAAAGATCTTGAGCAGCAAAGCCAAGACGGTACGTTTGAGAAGCTAACTAAGAAAGAAGCACTTATGCTTCAGCGCGAAATGGACAAGCTTGAAAACAGCCTTGGCGGTATCAAAGACATGGGCGGTCTTCCAGACGCGATCTTTGTTATCGACGCAGATCACGAGCACATTGCTGTAACAGAAGCTCGTAACCTAGGTATTCCTGTTGTTGGTGTTGTTGATACTAACTCTAACCCAGACGGTGTTGATTACATCATCCCTGGTAACGACGATGCTATCCGCGCTATCCAACTTTACTTGGATGCTGCTGCAAACGCTATCAACTCAGGTCGCGAAAGCAACCTTGAAGTACAAGCTGAGCAAGACGACTTCGTAGAAGCAGCAGAGTAATTCTGATTGCTTACTGTCATATCTTAATAATATGGCAGTACTACAATACGAAACGTATTGAGAGGGGCGACATCGCCCCTTTTACCTAACGAATTTATATTTAATGCTGAGGAATTGAAAAATGGCAGTGACTGCAGCACTAGTTAAAGAACTGCGCGAACGTACTGGCGCAGGTATGCTGGATTGTAAAAAAGCCCTGGTTGAAACGGATGGTGACATTGAGTTAGCCATTGAAAACATGCGTAAATCAGGCCAAGCGAAAGCGGCTAAAAAAGCAGGCCGTATCGCAGCTGAAGGTGTAATCCTTACTAAGGTTGAAGCAGGTCGTGCGACTATGCTTGAACTTAACTGTGAAACTGACTTCGTAGCACGTGACGAAGGTTTCCTTAAGTTTGGTAACGAGCTACTAGAGGTAGCTGCTGCTAACAACATCAACGACATCGATGCGCTTAACGATGCAGAACTTAACGGTTCTAAAGTAAGCGAAGTTCGTGACGCACTTGTTGCTAAAATCGGCGAAAACATCTCTCCTCGTCGCGTTATCAACGTCGAAGGCGATACACTAGGCGCGTATGTACACGGCGGCCGTATTGGTGTTATCTCTATCCTTACTGGCGGTGACGAAGAGCTAGCGAAAGACGTTGCAATGCACGTTGCAGCTGCAAGCCCGCAGTTCGTTAAGCCTGAAAACGTTCCAGCAGAAGTTGTTGAGAAAGAGAAAGAAATCCAAATCGAAATCGCTATCCAGTCTGGTAAGCCAGCTGATATCGCTGAGAAAATGGTTGCAGGCCGCATGAAGAAGTTCACTGGCGAAGTGAGCTTGACTGGTCAGCCTTTCGTTAAAGATCCTTCAATCTCTGTTGCTGAGCTTCTTAAGAACAACAGCGCAGACGTAATCAACTTCGTACGTTTCGAAGTTGGTGAAGGTATCGAGAAGAAGACTGAAGACTTCGCTGCTGAAGTAGCTGCTCAAATGGCTGCTGCTAAGAAATAATTGAGTGTTTATCTTTTGCATTAAGCAATAGTTAGATAAACTACAAAGCACCTCTTAGGAGGTGCTTTTTTATAGCTGAACGTCTTTAGTGTTGCCATTGCAATGCGTAAGTGTGAAGCTAGGCGAGATTAAGTACGCGCCTGCCTGACAAACGAAAGCGCTTTGTCCTATGTTTTTTACAACAGTGGCTTGTCGAAAGACATAGGACAAAACGGGTTTACGAGGACAATTCAAACTATGAGTATCACACCAAAATCAGCATACCGACGCATTTTGTTAAAGCTTAGTGGTGAAGCCCTAATGGGGGCGGAAGGCTTTGGCATAGACCCTAAAGTGCTAGATAGAATGGCACAAGAAATTAAAGAGCTGGTTGAACTTGGTGTTCAAGTTGGTCTTGTTATCGGTGGTGGTAACTTGTTCCGTGGCGAAGGCTTAGCAAAAGCGGGAATGAACCGCGTTGTTGGCGATCACATGGGAATGCTGGCTACCGTAATGAATGGCCTAGCCATGCGCGATGCGCTTCATCGTGCATTCGTAAATGCGCGAATGATGTCAGCAATACCGCTAAACGGTGTTTGCGATGCCTACAACTGGGCAGAAGCCATTAGCCTTCTTAAGTCAGGCCGTGTTGTTATCTTCTCTGCCGGTACAGGCAACCCTTTCTTCACCACAGACTCAGCGGCTTGTTTACGCGGTATCGAAATTGAAGCCGATGCGGTATTGAAAGCGACAAAAGTTGATGGTGTTTACAGCGATGATCCGGTGAAAAATCCAGAAGCAACGCTTTACGAAGAACTGACTTATCAAGAAGTACTAGAAAAAGAACTTAAAGTGATGGACTTGTCAGCGTTTACTTTGGCGCGCGATCACAGCTTGCCAATTCGCGTATTCAACATGAATAAGCCAGGTTGCCTGAAGCGTGTTGTGATGGGCGAAAAAGAAGGTACTGTTATTCGCCACGCTGACAACGATTAATTAAGAACAATAGGATACAAATCGTGATTGATGAAATTGAATTAGATGCGCAAGAGCGCATGGAAAAAAGCCTAGTTTCTCTTAAGGGCCAATTCAGCAAAATCCGCACAGGTCGTGCGCA
Source organism: Alteromonas sp. CH_MED4-4 (assembly GCF_037029575.1). Lineage (NCBI taxonomy): Bacteria > Pseudomonadati > Pseudomonadota > Gammaproteobacteria > Alteromonadales > Alteromonadaceae > Alteromonas > Alteromonas sp. CH_MED4-4. The sequence continues at coordinate 121,942 of NZ_JAYMEU010000002.1, forward strand.
TCCAAGCCTTCTAGATGGCATCATGGTACCTTATTACGGCGTAGACACGCCGCTAAAGCAAGTGGCTAACGTCGTTGCAGAAGACAGTCGTACTCTAGCGTTAACTGTGTTTGATAAAAGCGCCATTCAAGCGGTAGAAAAAGCCATTATGCAGTCTGATTTGGGTTTAAACCCAATGAGTGCAGGTGGTTCAATTCGTATTCCACTTCCTCCTCTTACTGAAGAGCGTCGTAAAGACCTTATCCGCGTTGTTCGCAATGAAGCGGAAGGTGGTCGTGTCGCTATCCGTAACATCCGTCGTGACGCGAACGGTGACATCAAAGATCTTCTTAAAGAAAAAGAAATCAGTGAAGATGAGAGCCGCGCTGCTGAAGAGAACATTCAATCTATTACTAACGATTTCATTAAGAAAGTTGACAGCATGCTTGCTGACAAAGAAAAAGAACTAATGGAAGTATAAGTAAGTATTATGATTGGAAAGCGTTTAAGCGCAGCCAAATCGACAAAAACAGAGGTGCCAGCAGAATCTGCTGGCCCGAAGCACGTTGCAATCATTATGGATGGCAATGGTCGATGGGCGCAAAAGAAAGGGAAAATTCGTACCTTTGGTCATAAAGCCGGGGTAGAGTCTGTTCGTTCTGTTGTGCGCTTTGCACGTCAAAACGGTATTGAATCACTTACGCTATTTGCGTTTTCAAGTGAGAACTGGAAACGTCCAGAGGAAGAAGTCAGTGTCTTAATGGAGCTGTTCAATCTTGTCCTCAATAGCGAAGCAAAAAGACTACACAAAAATGGTGTACGTCTACAGGTTATTGGTGATGTTGAGGCGTTTGATGCCAAGCTGGTCGAAAAAATTCGTAAAGCTGAAGACATGACCAAAGACAACAAAGATTTGGTCTTGAATATCGCCGCAAATTACGGTGGTAGATGGGACATTGTAAACGCGGCTAAGCAGCTTGCTACGCAAGTGAAAAGCGGCGAACTTGATGTGGAAAGCATCTGTGAAGACGCACTGAATGCGCACATTTCAACAGCTAACCTTCCTGAGTTAGACCTTCTTATTCGCACAGGTGGCGAACACCGTATTAGCAACTTCTTGCTGTGGCAATGTGCCTATGCAGAGTTGTACTTTACCGACGTACTATGGCCTGACTTCAACGAAGACGTGTTTCAATTGGCCGTAGACGATTTTAACGTTCGCCAACGTCGCTTCGGTTTAACCGGTGAACAGGTAGTCACAGCCGATGGTTAACACCATACAGGCAATTATCAGGCTCGCCCTGGTAACGATAGCCAAGGGCAAATTATGCTAAAACAACGAATAATAACTGCATTAATCCTCGCGCCACTGGCGCTTTACGCTATTCTTTTTCTTCCTATTTTTTGGTTTGAAATAGCCATTGCTGGTGTTGTCGGCATTGGCGCTTATGAATGGGCGAATATGTCGGGCGTATGTGAACGTCCTAAAAAGCTCATTTATATGGCAGGTGCCTTTGCCATATGTATAGCCTTGTCTCTTATTGTTGATGCCAGCACGATTTGGTATCAAGGCCAATTACATGGTTTATACCGTGCCATATTAACGGTTGCCGTATTATGGTGGATAGCGTCTTTATTTATGGTGCTAGCCTATCCCAAATATTCCAAGTTCTGGAAAGACAGTCGCAGCGTTAGAACCCTATTTGGGGCACTTACGCTTATACCCACATGGGTAGCGGTTGTTGCGCTTCGCACGAGCTTGCACGATGTTGATCCTTTCTACGGCGCTTCACTCATCTTCTATGTGCTGGGGATTGTTTGGGCTGCAGATATTGGTGCATTCTTTGTTGGCGTAAAATTCGGACGCCACAAGTTACGCCCTAACGTATCGCCAGGTAAAAGTTTAGAAGGCTTGTTAGGCGGTATTGCAGCTTCATTCGCTATTATCGCTTTTGCGGCCCTTCACTATCAGGTAGAGCCTTCGCGTATTTGGCTTCACCTTGCTATCGGCGGTATTACGGTGGCTGTTTCCGCCCTTGGCGATTTAAACGAAAGCATGCTTAAGCGTTGTGCGGGCATTAAAGACAGCGGCAAAATTCTCCCTGGGCACGGTGGTGTACTCGATAGAATCGACAGCTTAACCGCGGCATTCCCTGTTTTTGCGTTCTGCTATGTAACCTGGATGGCGTAATGCAAACAGTAACAGTGTTAGGGGCCACAGGCTCCATTGGTTGTAATACACTCGACGTAATAAACCGCCACCCAGACAAATATCGCGTATTTGCTATTACTGGCAACTCACAGCTTGAATTGCTTATGGAGCAGGCCCAGAAATGCGCGCCGCGCTATGTGGTAATTGCTGATGACGCTAACTACAAACTAGCCTGTGAGTTAGCATCCCAGTACGGTGTGGATGCAGAAATTCTCGCTGGTGCTAAGGCGCTGGAAGAAGTATCCAGCGCGCCTGAAGTTGATGCTGTAATGGCAGCCATTGTGGGTGCAGCCGGGCTTTTACCCACACTGGCAGCAGTAAAGGCGGGTAAACGGGTTTTGCTTGCCAATAAAGAAGCGTTAGTCATGTCTGGTGCTTTATTTATCGAGGCTGCGAACCAAAGCGGCGCTGAAATTCTTCCTATTGACAGCGAACACAACGCCATATTCCAGTGCCTACCGCACGATTATGAATACGGTAACTTTGCCGCATCCGGCATTCGTAAAATTCTCTTAACGGGTTCTGGTGGTCCGTTTAGAGAAAGACCGCTTGATAGCTTCTCGTCAATTACAATTGATGAAGCCAGTACACACCCTAACTGGTCGATGGGCAGAAAAATTACAATCGATTCTGCAACTATGATGAACAAGGGGCTGGAGTTCATTGAAGCCTGTTGGTTGTTCGGTGCTGGTGCAGATGATATTGATGTGGTTATTCACCCGCAAAGTATTATTCATTCTATGGTGCAATATGTTGATGGCTCGGTGATCGCACAAATGGGCAACCCTGACATGCGCACCCCTATTGCCTATGGCTTAGCTCATCCAGAGCGAATCGAAGCGGGCGTAACGCCACTAGATTTTTCTGACATTGCCAATTTCAGTTTTCAAACCCCTTGCTTTGAACGTTATCCTAATTTGAAACTGGCTATTGATGCGTGTAAGGAAGGGCAGTGTGCAACAACACGAGTGAACGCGTCAAACGAAGTGGCAGTCGAGGCCTTTTTAGAAGGTAAGATCCAGTTTTGCGATATTGCTAAAGTAAATGACGCCACGCTTAATGCTCTGCCCAATGTGTCGGTGAATTCTATTCAGCAAATACTAGAGCAAGACAGTCTTGCAAGAGCAAAAGCTAACGAGATTATTCGAGGTAAATTCCAGTGCTAGCATTTTTATGGAGCCTTGGTGCATTCATTGTAGCCTTAGGTATTTTGGTTGCTGTACATGAATGGGGGCACTTTTATGTGGCTCGTAAATGCGGTGTGCAGGTAGAGCGCTTCTCAATTGGTTTTGGAAAGCCTATATGGCGTAAAACAAGTAAATCAGGCACAGAATATGTCATCGCTATGATCCCATTAGGTGGATACGTGCGCATGCTCGATGGACGCATTGATGACGTACCGCCTGAGTTAGAAGACAAAGCGTTTAACAATAAACCTGTTTTGCAGCGCATGGCGGTTATTGCTGCTGGACCTGGCGTTAACTTTATTTTTGCGTTCTTCGCATTGTGGTTGATGTATCTGGTGGGGCTGGAAACGGTTAAGCCAGTAGTTAAACAAGTTGAGCCAGAAAGCATCGCAGCCATTGCTGGTGTACAACCTGGTGATGAAATTATTAAAGTTGGCGACAGGAATACGCCTGATTGGGAAGCGGTAAACCTGGAAATAGTCTCAAACATTGGCGCCGAAAAAACCAATGTTACGGTTAAAAATTCGTCAAATGTTGAAAAAGAACTGACTTTTACACTGGGTTCTTGGAACTTTGACCCAGATAGCGAGTCTCCTTTAAGCAGCTTAGGGTTAACCCCTTATCGCCCAGATGCAACGTTAACCGTTGGGTTTGTAGGTGAAGGAAGCGCTGCTCAGCAAGCGGGTTTAAAACCCGGTGATGAGCTTCTTGCATTAAATGGCGCTAAGTTGTCATCGTGGGAGCGATTAGTTGACGTTATTGTTGAAAGTCCCGGCGAGAATATCTCGCTTGATATACAAAGGGATGGACAAGAGCTGACGTTAGATGCCACGATAGCGCGCCGCGATACACCACAAGGGCAAAGTGGATATCTCGGTGTAAGCCCAACATTTGAGCCTTGGCCAGAAGGGTATGTGTTTACGCATCAATATGGCATTATAGAGGCTATTGGGAAGGCGCTAGATAAAACATGGCGTCTTATGACACTCAGTGTCGAAATGATAGGTAAGCTCATCACGGGCGACGTGTCAGTGAAGAATTTGAGTGGGCCTATCTCAATTGCTCAAGGTGCGGGAACAAGTGCTGGGTATGGACTTGCGTACTTTTTGAGTTTTCTTGCCTTAATAAGCGTAAATTTAGGCATAATAAATTTATTACCCTTGCCCATGCTTGACGGTGGTCACCTCATGTTTTTTATCGTGGAGTGGATCACAGGCAAACCTGTGCCTGAAGCGGTTCAGGAATGGGGTTACAGAATAGGTGGCGTGCTTCTGTTTATGATCATGGGTATCGCAATTTTTAACGATATCGCTCGCATAACCTGATACAAATCAGGAAGTACAAAACAGCTAATACAAAACGCGGCCAGGAAAAGAAAAATAGATGAAGTTAAAACAGTTAGTAGCAGCCGGAGCCATTCTTTCCAGTGCTAGCTTTGCCAATGCTGCGGCGCAAGACAGTGAATTTGTCGTTGAAGACATTCGCGTAGAAGGTTTGCAACGAGTTGCACTTGGTGCAGCCTTAACCTACTTGCCCGTTCAAGTTGGCGACGAGCTTAATACATTCAGGGTAACGCAGCTTATTCGCTCGTTGTACTCTTCAACTCACTTTGAAAATGTTGAAATTCTTCGTGATGGCAATACGCTTGTCGTGCGTGTCGCTGAGCGTCCTACCATTAGTAATATCATCTTTGAAGGCAACGATGATATTAAAGATGAGCAACTTCAGGAAAGCTTAGACGGGAACGGCGTTCGTATTGGTGAGCCGCTCGATAAGACCGTACTAACCTCTATCGAGAATGGCCTGAAAGACTTCTTTTACAGCATAGGTAAATATAATGCTGACGTGACGGCTATTATAACGCCGCTACCGCGTAACCGTGTTGACTTGAAATTACTTTTCGAAGAGGGCGACGCGGCTGAAATTGAACAAATCAATATTGTAGGTAACGAAATCTTCTCAGACGAAGAGCTGATGGAGGCTTTCGAGCTGCAATACGATACGCCTTGGTGGGATTTCCTGTCGGAAACTCGCTACCAGCAGCAAACGCTGCAAGGGGATATGGAAACGCTGCGTAACCATTACTTAAACCGTGGTTACCTTCGCTTTAACGTTGACTCTACACAAGTTTCAATGACACCTGAAAAGTCAGGTATCTATATCGCCATGAACGTAACAGAAGGTGAGCAATACACTATCTCTGAAGTTGAGCTGGTAGGCGATGTACTCGGGCACGAAGAGTATATTGAACGCGTGCTTCCGCTTACTACGGGTGAATTGTATAACCAAGCAGAAGTAACGTATACAGAAGAATTTATCAGTAAGTATCTTGGTCGCTTTGGGTACGCTTACCCAACAGTAACTACGGTTCCTGAAATTAATGACGAAGACAAAACGGTTAAGCTCACGCTGTCCGTTGACCCAGGCAAACGTATCTACGTCAACCGCATTAAATTTAACGGCAACGTAGTAACAGCCGATAGCGTTCTGCGTCAAAATGTCAGCCAGATGGAAGGTACGTGGCTGTCGAATAACTTACTTGAGTCTTCAAAGAACCAGCTTTCTCGACTTACTTATATGGAAGAGGTTGAATTTGAAACGGTACGTATCCCGGGTTCAGAAGATAAAGTAGACGTTAATTTTAACGTAAAAGAACAGCCATCGGGCTCGTTTAATGCTGGTATCGGCTATGGTGACAGAACGAAGCTAAGCCTACAGGCGGGTATCCAGCAAGATAACTTCTTGGGTACAGGTAAACGTGTGGGTCTTAACCTAAGCACGGTTTCATATCAGCGCAGTGCGCAAATCACGTACAACGACCCTTATTTTACCATTGACGGTATTAGTTTGGGCGGAAGCTTGGGCTATAGTGAGTTCGACGGTTCTGACTTTAACGTTATTCAGTACAACTCTAAGCGCTGGTCTATTGGTGCGAACATTGGTTATCCGATTAACGAGTTTAATCGTATTAACTTCGGTTTGACCTACAGCAACGTAGAGCTATTCAACCGTGGTTACTACGAGCAAACTGAGCAATTCTATAATCAGTTTACTAACGGTGAAGATCCTGATGCGGCTATTAAATATGATAGCTTCTTGGCAAGCGTAAGCTGGAGCAGAAGTACGCTTAACCGTGGTCTGTTCCCTACTGCTGGTTCGTCTCAGCGTGCGTCATTCAGCATTACCACGCCTAACTCAGACGTGAACTACTTCAAGACAGTATTTGACGGTAAGTGGTACTTCCCATTATCTCGTAACCAGCGCTGGTCTTTCCTAGCGCGCGTACGTCTTGGCTACGGGAATGGTTACGGTGATATTAACGGCAATGAGCAAATATTACCGTTTACAGAGAACTTTACGGCAGGTGGTTCTGATTCACTACGAGGATTCGAGAATAACACGGTAGGTCCTCGCGGTGTATTCCTAGGCAATACGGGCACTATAGTTGGACCTGATGGCGAAGTGTTCCCAGGCGATCCAGCTGATGCGCAGCTGTCTTGGTCGACGCGAAGCCTAGGTGGTAACGCGATGGCACTTGGCGGTATCGAGCTTATTGTTCCTACGCCATTTGTTGAAGAAGAAATGGATAACTCAGTTCGTACAAGTTTGTTTGTGGATGTGGGTAACGTGTGGGATACTGAGTTCGACTATGACTATTACCGTCAGTTTGACATAGCATCTACACAACGCGGTGAGCTATTGGACTATTCTGATTGGAGCCTGTATCGTAGCTCGGCAGGTATATCGGTCCAATGGGTATCGCCAATGGGACCGATGGTATTCAGCTTCTCGAAAGCGATACAGCAACGTGATGGTGACGATGCGAGATTCTTCACTTTCAACATTGGTCAAACTTTCTAAGACATTAAAGCGAGCGCGTTTTTAGGCGCGCTCTATAATAAGATTCACAAAAGGAGTTCCCTTTGAAACAGTTGGTTAAACATATCGTTGCAGGAGCAATGTTGGGTAGCGCTTTAGTTAGTACATCTGTAATGGCTGAGCAGAAAGTTGCAGTTGTCGATGTGCAAGGTATTTTCCAAGCGATGCCTCAAGCGGCTGAAATTCAAAACGCTATTCAGGCTGAATTTAAAGATCAGCTTGAAGAAGTGAATCAACTGCAGCGTGATGGTCAGTTCTACGCAGAACGTCTTCAGCGCGACGCAGCGACAATGAGCGATGCAGAGAAGAAAGAACTAGAACAAAAAATCTTGTCAGTACGTGAAGAGCTAGCTAAAAAAGGTCAACCTTTGCAGCAAAACATTCAACGTCGCAGCAACGAAGAGCGCAACAAGCTTCTTGGCCTAATCAAGCAAGCTATTGACTCTGTTGCAGCAAAGCAAGGTTATGACCTAGTGCTTAACGCTGGTGCGGTTGCGTTTGCAAAAGAAGAGCACGACTTATCTGAGCAAGTTCTTCAGCAAGTAAGCAAAACTAACTAATAACTGCACTAGTCAGTTGTAAAATTTATCAGACCAACTCCCCAAAGGTGTTGGTCTGATTTGTTTTTTGCGCTTAACAGCGTATGGTTGCCGCCGTTTTTAGTTTTTACGGCGAGTTTGACCAGAATGCCAATCAATCATCTGTATTGGTATAAAATAGTTGTAGGTCATGCTTGTATACAGGAGAAAGTTTTTGGCCAATTCACTTAATACCATCGAAATTCAGGAAATATTGGAACTGTTACCTCATCGGTATCCATTCCTACTTGTTGATCGTGTAACAGACTATGTTCTGGGTGAGTCTGTAAAGGCTTATAAGAATATCACTATCAATGAGCCGTGTTTCATGGGGCACTTCCCTGAACAGCCAATTTTCCCAGGGGTATTAATTCTTGAAGCTATGGCACAAGCTGCCGGTGTTTTAGGATTTAAGACAATGGGTAACAATGATAAGTTATACTTGTATGCAGGGATTGATAACGCACGCTTTAAGCGTCCTGTTGTTCCAGGTGACAGGCTTGAGTTTGATGTTGCTCTAGTTAAAGAGCGCAGAGGGATTTGGAAATTTAAAGGCACTGCAAGCGTTGATGGCGATATCGCTTGTGTTGCAGAGTTTATGTGTGCGATGAGAGAGATAGCTTAACGTGATCCATCCAACTGCGGTAATTTCAGAAAGTGCAACGATTGGTGAAAATGTCACCATTGGCCCATTTTGTGTCGTAGACGACAACGTCACCATAGGCGATGGCTGTATTCTGAAATCACATGTGGTGGTACGCGGCCCAACGCGTATCGGTAAAAACAATAAATTTTATCAGTTTTCTTCAATTGGTGAAGACTGCCAAGATAAGAAGTATGCGGGCGAGCCTACTGAACTTGTCATCGGTGACGATAACGAGTTTAGGGAAGGGGTAACCGTTCACCGAGGCACTATTCAAGACAACAGCATTACTATAATCGGTTCTCGCTGTTTATTTATGGCCAATTCTCATGTGGCCCATGATTGTGTTCTTGGCAACGACATTATTATTGCAAACAGTGTTGCGATTGCAGGCCATGTTCACATGGACGACCACGTCATTGTTGGCGGTGCTGCAGGTATTCACCAGTTCTGTAAGATTGGAGCCCATTCGTTCTTGGGGGCTGGCGGCATTATTCTGCGCGACGTGCCTCCCTTTGTTATGGTCAGCGGCCAGAAAAATATTCCTCAGGGTATTAATTCTGAAGGACTTAAGCGTCGTGGCTTCAGCAAAGAAGAAGTTATGGCCATTAAACGCGCTTACAAAGCAATATACCGTGAAGGCAATACCGTAGACGAAGCCATTGAAAAACTTGCCGAACCCGCACAGGAGTTCCCTGGTGTGGCCCTTATGGTGAAGTTCTTACAAGACTCTGAGCGAGGCATTATTCGCTAATTATGTCTAGGCCTATCCGTATCGGCATGGTTGCCGGAGAGCCCTCTGGTGACGTGCTTGCCGCCGGAATGGTTGCAGAGTTAAAACGCCAATACCCTGATGCGGTTATCGAAGGTATTGGCGGTCCAAATATGATAAACGCGGGTTTTCATAGTCTGTTCGATATGGAAACCTTGTCGGTTATGGGACTTGTTGAAGTTCTCTCCCATCTACCTGCCATCTTGAAAGTTAAAAAGCAGCTTCTTGCTCACTTCGAGCAAAATCCGCCAGATATTTTTGTGGGTATTGATGCGCCTGATTTTAATCTGAGAGTAGAAAAAGCGCTTAAAGCACGCGGTATCAAAACCATGCACTATGTGAGTCCTACTGTGTGGGCGTGGCGTGAAAAGCGCATCCATAAAATAGCGAAAGCGACTAATCGTGTGTTGGGTTTATTTCCTTTCGAGCAGCAGGTTTACGATAAATACCATGTTCCCTATACCTTTGTGGGACACACAATGGCTGACGCTATAGCAATTGAGCCCGACCAAAATGCGGCGCGCCAAGAATTAGGTGTAGATAGTAATGCTTCCGTATTGGCTGTACTTCCCGGCTCACGCAGAGGCGAAGTAGAAACGCTACTTCCAGTATTTCTGGAGACCATAGAAGCTATTCATGCTAAACGCAGCGACATTCAATTTCTTATCCCTGCTGCTAACGAACATCGTCTTGCACAAATAAAAGCACTCTTGCTGGAAGCCAATAATGCAGAGGAACGTTTACCCATTCAGGTAACGCAAGGCACATCGCGAGATGCGATGATAGCTAGCGATGTTATCTTGCTTGCTTCAGGCACGGCTACCTTAGAGGCCATGTTATGCAAGCGCCCCATGGTGGCCGCTTATTTACTTGCACCACTCACGTATAAAATTATGCAGCGTTTGTATAAAGCGCCTTTCTTCACGTTGCCAAATCTATTGGCTAATGAAGCTATTATTCCTGAATTACTACAAGAAGAAGTAAATGCAGAGAATATGAGCAATCAGCTACTCAACTTCTTCGAAAGTGATAATTCAGCCCTTATTTCCCGTTTCACCGACCTCCACCATACGCTAAAATGCAACGCTGATAAAACAGCAGCAAAAGCTGTCGTGGAGGAATTGTTTGCATAAGTTAATTGCCGGCGTTGATGAAGTAGGTCGTGGCCCGTTAGTCGGTGATGTGGTCACCGCCGCGGTCATTCTCGACCCTGAAAATCCCATTGAAGGGCTAACGGACTCTAAAAAACTGAGTGAAAAAAAGCGCGTAGCGCTTGCCCAAGAAATTCGTGAAAAAGCACTCTACTGGAATATAGGTAGAGCTAGCCCTGAAGAAATAGATAAGCTTAATATACTGCACGCTACCATGCTCGCCATGATCCGCGCAGTGGAAGGCCTGCCAGTAAGGCCTGACTTTGTGCGCGTAGACGGTAACCGGGTTCCTGCGTGGAATTTTGAGTCTGAAGCGGTAGTGAAAGGCGATAGCCTGCACGCAGAAATTTCAGCGGCTTCCATTATTGCCAAAGTAGAGCGAGACAACGATATGATTTCGCTTCACGAGGCCTACCCGCAATATAACTTTGCCGGGCACAAAGGTTACCCCACAAAAGCACACTTTGAAGCCATCGCTGAATATGGCATCTTAGATTGCTATCGAAAAAGTTTTAAACCTGTAAAAGCGCTACTCGAAGAGAAATAACATCATGTCATCGCCATTTATTCATTTACGTGTTCACAGCGACTTTTCGATGATGGACGGCCTGAATAAGGTTAAACCTATTCTAGGTAAAGTGGCCGCGCTTGGCATGCCTGCCGTGGCGATCACCGACCAAATGAATATGTGTGGCTTGGTAAAGTTTTATTCCGAGGCACATAACTTAGGTATTAAGCCCATCATCGGCACCGATTTTTGGGTGACCAATGAAGTCTTTGGCGATGAACCTTTCAGGCTAACCCTTATTGCAATGAACAATGAGGGATATAAGAACATTACAATTCTTATCTCCAAGGCCTACCTTCGTGGACACTTGGCACACCGTGCGGTTATCGATCAAGAATGGTTAGCAGAGCATAGTGAAGGTGTGATTGTTTTATCGGGTGCACAGCAAGGCGATATTGGCGTAGGTTTAATGAAAAACAACGCCAAAATTCTAGATAGTGCCCTTGAGTTTTATCAAACCCATTTTCCTGACCGCTTTTATTTAGAGCTGATTAGAACCGGTAGGCAAGGTGAAGAGGATTACTTACACCTTGCCGTAGAGCTTGCTGAGCAGCGCGGGTTACCCGTAGTAGCCACGAACGAAGTATGCTTTATTGACCAAGAGGGTTTCGAGGCTCACGAAATTCGAGTGTGTATTCACGACGGCTATACGCTTGATGATACCCGCCGTCCTAAACGATACAGCGACCAGCAGTACCTTCGCACTGCTGAAGAAATGGTTGAGTTATTTAGCGATATTCCTGAAGCCTTAGAAAATACGGTTGAAATTGCTAAGCGCTGTAACGTTACTGTACGGTTAAACGAATACTTCTTGCCGCAATTTCCAACCGGCGGCATGACCACCGAAGACTTCTTGGTTAAGGTGTCTGAAGAGGGGTTGGAAGAACGTCTAGAATTTCTATTTCCCGATGAAGAAGTGCGCAAAGCGAAACGTCCAGAGTACGATGACCGACTTCGCATTGAGCTTGAAGTTATCAACCAAATGGGTTTCCCAGGCTACTTCCTTATTGTAATGGAGTTCATTCAGTGGAGTAAGGATAACGGAATTCCGGTAGGGCCAGGGCGGGGTTCTGGTGCGGGTTCACTGGTGGCTTATGCCCTAAAAATTACCGACCTAGACCCGCTTGAATTCGACTTGCTATTCGAACGTTTCTTGAACCCAGAGCGTGTATCCATGCCCGACTTCGACGTCGACTTCTGTATGGATAGACGAGACGAGGTAATCGACCACGTTGCTGAGCTTTACGGACGTCAGGCGGTATCGCAGATCATTACGTTTGGTACTATGGCGGCAAAAGCGGTAGTGCGCGACGTAGGCCGCGTGCTTGGTCACCCATACGGCTTTGTAGACAGAATCTCAAAGCTTATTCCACCAGATCCAGGCATGACGCTTGAAAAGGCGTTTAAAGCAGAGCCACAGCTACCAGAAGTGTATGAAAGCGATGAGGAAGTGAAAGACCTTATCGATATGGCGCGAATACTTGAAGGGGTTACCCGAAATGCCGGTAAGCACGCCGGTGGTGTTGTTATTGCGCCAACCACAATTACTGATTTCTCGCCTTTGTATTGTGATGACGAAGGTAAAAACCCCGTAACCCAGTTCGACAAAAACGACGTTGAAACGGCGGGCTTGGTAAAATTCGATTTCTTAGGTCTTCGTACGCTGACCATTATTCAGTGGGCAATAGATATGATCAAAGAAGGGAAGAACGTTGATGTCGATATCAGCGCTATTCCGCTTGAAGATCCTAAGAGTTTCAGAACCCTTCAAAACGCCGAGACAACTGCGGTATTCCAGCTGGAATCTCGCGGTATGAAAGAACTAATTAAGCGCCTTAAACCTGACTGCTTCGAAGATATTATCGCACTGGTGGCCCTGTTCCGTCCGGGCCCGCTGCAATCAGGCATGGTAGATAACTTTATTGACCGAAAGCACGGACGTGAAGAAATTTCCTACCCCGATGCTGAATATCAGCACGAGTGCTTGAAAGAAATTCTAGAGCCTACCTATGGCATTATCTTGTATCAGGAACAGGTAATGCAGATAGCCCAGGAAATGGCGGGCTACTCACTGGGCGGCGCTGACTTGCTTCGTCGTGCTATGGGTAAGAAAAAGCCTGAAGAAATGGCGAAGCAGCGCGGCACGTTCGCCGAAGGTGCCAAGGGCAATAATATTGACCCAGACCTAGCGATGAAAATCTTCGACTTGGTAGAAAAGTTCGCGGGTTACGGGTTTAACAAATCTCACTCTGCCGCTTACGCGTTGGTGTCTTATCAAACTTTGTGGCTGAAAGTGCATTATCCAGCGGAATTCATGGCTGCGGTAATGTCGGCAGATATGGATAACACCGATAAAATCGTGACGCTTGTCGATGAATGTGAGCGCATGGGTATTGAGATACTGCCGCCAGATTTAAATGCGGGTAAATACAAATTTACCGTCGATAGCGAAGGTCGCATTGTTTACGGTATCGGTGCGATTAAAGGGGTAGGTGAAGGCCCAATTGAAGCGATTATTGAAGCGCGGGAGACCCAAGGGGCATTTAAGGATCTATTTGATTTCTGCGCCAAGATAGACATTAAACGGGTAAACAAGCGAGTGCTAGAAAAGCTAGTATTAGCGGGGGCAATGGACAACTTAGGCCCCCATCGCGCTAGTCTTATGGCGAGTTTACCCGAGGCCCTTGCCGCCGCTGGACAGCATGCAAAAGCCGAGTCGTTTGGTCAGTCAGACATGTTTGGCCTACTGACTACCGAGCCAGAAGACGTGAAGCAAGCGTTTGCCGATGTCCCTGAGTGGCCTGAAAAAGTATGGCTAGAAGGTGAAAAAGACACCCTAGGCTTGTACTTAACCGGCCACCCCATCAATCAGTACGCGGAAGAACTGCGTTACTACACCGACGGTCGATTAGTTGATTTAAAACCAACCAACAAAGACCAAATGGCCAGTGCAGTAGGACTGGTGCTTGGCGTTCGTGTTATGACGAACAAGCGGGGTCGTCGCTGGGCCATAGTGACACTGGATGATAAGAGTGCCAGAATAGACGTACGTTTCTTCCCCGATATGTACGAACAGTTTGAAAGTGTGTTAGAAACTGACAGAATATTGCTTATAAAGGGACAGGTCAGCTTTGATGATTTCTCTGGGGGCAATACAATCACCGCCCGTGATGTAATGGACATTGTTCAGGCACGAGAGAAAAACGCGAGAGCGCTGGCACTTAATATTGATACCCAGCTGCTTGAACCGAAGAAAATGAGTCAGATGCAATCTATCCTGCAGGCATTTAACGGCGGAAGTTGTCCTGTTCAGTTAGTGGTAACCCATCCAGACGCTGAAGTAATCTTAGCGTGTGGTGCAAGATGGTACGTTACCCCTGAAGACCAACTTTTGCACGATCTCAAACAATGTTTGGGAGACAAAGCCGTTTCAATTCTCTACCATTAAGGGTAAGAGTTCGATAGATTGGACATCTCGCGTTTGCATAGACGAGCGTAGTACGAATAGGACATGAAATGAGTATACAGTTTTTGGACTTTGAACAGCCAATAGCCGAACTAGAAGCAAAAATTGAAGAGCTTAGGTTGGTGAATCAAGGTGGCGAGTTTGACGTTGGTATTGAAGAAGAAATCAATAAGCTTCGCGGTAAAAGCGCAGAGCTGACTAAAAAGATCTTTTCTGATCTTGGCGCATGGCAAGTTTCTCAACTTGCACGTCACCCAATGCGTCCATACACGTTAGATTACATTCCTCGTATTTTTACAGAATTCGACGAGCTTGCAGGCGACCGCGCGTTTGCTGACGATAAAGCGATTGTTGGTGGCCCAGCAATGCTAGATGACCAGCCGGTGATGATTATTGGTCATCAGAAAGGGCGTGACACCAACGAAAAAATTAAGCGTAACTTCGGTATGCCTAAACCAGAAGGCTACCGTAAAGCCTTGCGTCTTATGAAGATGGCTGAGCGCTTCAATATGCCTATCATCACCTTTATCGATACGCCGGGAGCGTATCCTGGTGTTGGCGCTGAAGAGCGCGGCCAGAGTGAGGCAATCGCGAAGAACCTATTCGAGATGGCTGAGCTTACCGTTCCAATCGTGTGTACCGTAATCGGTGAAGGTGGTTCAGGTGGCGCACTCGCGATTGGTGTTGGCGATCGTGTTAATATGCTTCAATATTCTACGTACTCGGTGATTTCACCAGAAGGTTGTGCGTCTATTCTGTGGAAAAGCGCAGAAAAAGCCCCACTCGCTGCTGAAGCGATGGGCGTAAGTGCGCCACAAATTAAAGAGCTAGGCCTGATTAACAGTATTGTTGAAGAGCCATTAGGTGGTGCGCATCGCGATCATAATGGCATGGCGGCTAATTTGAAGGCGGTCATTAAGCAGCAGCTTAACCAGCTTAAAGAGCTAGATAAGACTAAATTGATGGAAGAGCGTTACCAGCGTTTGATGTCGTTCGGTTATTGCTAAGCTCATTATAAGTTCATTAAGAAAACTAGCATGAAAGGTGCATTTAGCCGTTATGTACAGCTGCGTTCTATCAGTTTAAACGCTTGCTATAAAAACTAGCGAGCGGCGGCTTAATTCATGTCGGTCATGTAATGTCGTATACGAACAAGGGGGTTGTTTACCAAAGGTAACCAACCCCCTTGTGTTATTAGAAAGCCAGTGCTTAGCCAAATACAAAGTTAAACCTCAGTAAAATATAGCGTTGAAAGAATAAGGTATTACCTGTCTGTGACCCCTCTACAATCCCCAACAATCGAACATATCGTCAACCGCATAGCGACATCTCTCACTGATGTAGAGCTACCACTTCAAACGCCACTCGTCGTTGCTTACAGCGGTGGTGTGGATTCGACAGTTCTGCTCCAAGCCGTTATTGCGTATAGGGAGCAGTTTGATAGCCCAATTCATGCTGTACATGTACATCACGGTTTAAGTGATAATGCCGAACAGTGGGCAAAGCACTGCGAATTACAGTGTCGTCTTGAAGACGTAGCATTTCATTTGTATCGAGTTGATGTTGATACGGGGTCGAGAAAAAGCCTGGAAGCAGAAGCGCGTAAGGTTCGATACAACGCATTGTTAGAAGTGTGTGACCAAATAGGCGGTGTACTGTTATTGGGACAACATGCCGAAGATCAGCTTGAAACCGTATTGCTTCAGCTTAAACGCGGTGCTGGTCCTCAGGGCTTAGCGGGTATGGGAGAAGTTCAGTACCGAGGTGACACCTTGATAATGCGCCCTATGCTAGCACTAGAGAAAGCCGAGATTGTGGCTTATGCCGAAGAGGAAATGTTGCAGTGGGTTGAGGATGAATCTAATCAGCAAAATAGCTTTGATAGGAACTTCTTAAGGAACGAAATTATACCTCACTTGCTGGCGCGATGGCCTAAGTTAACCAAAACCGTGGGGCGCAGCGCCGAGCTTTGTGCTGAGCAAAGTGCACTAGTCAGCGATTCTGCCCAAAAATATTTTGAAGATTGTAAACGCACAGATCTCAGGCTCGACGGGCAACAACTCGCTGCATTGTCTTTACCTTGGCAGGCTATGGTCATTCGCGCGTGGTTTCGAGCTCAAGGCGAGCTGTCGCCCTCAAAAGCGCAGACAGACCAAGTGCTTGCTATGTTAAAAGCAAAGCATGATGCAACCCCTGAAGTGAACTTTAAATGGGGGAGGGTTATACGGTTTGACCAAGACCTTTATTGGGTGGTGAACGCTACTCATGAAGTACCGCAAAACTTAAAATTAGTGCCCAACCAAAATATCGCGCTTCCTTGGCTTAGAGGTCATATTCGAATTGCAGTACCAAAGGCGCGAGAAGAAGATACCGTTTCTCTGCAAACCAATGCTCGCAACCTTAAAGTAAAGCCAGAAAATGCGAACGTATCTAAGTTGCTGAAAGAATGGTTTAAGGTATGGCGCGTGCCAAGATGGGAGCGAAACGGCGTGCCGGCAATCTTAATTAACGACGAGCCTGTCGCACTGATTGTTGAAGGACGTTGTGTTTATCTGCAGCCCAAAGCGCCAGATATAGAAATAACCTTTAGTCTCGACTGAATCTATGTAGCACTAAAAGTGCCGTTTTTTGAAAGGGCTAGATACTCTTGCTTATGGTATCCATGGCAATAATGTGCAAAAGCGGCATTGCTTTGCCGCCATCCTGATAAATTCGAATCGCGACGTTACGCTGCGTGATAACTATTTTTTCCAGAATTTTTCACGCGATACAGGGCGTTGTCAGCACGGTCAAATAGGCTACTCATCGTATCGCCGTCGCGATAAATCGCGCCGCCAAGGCTGGTTGATACGCCTAAGCGAGATAAGTAGCTAGAGCTATTGATACTCATTTGAATACGCTGGGCTGCACAAGCTAGTTGCTGTTGCGACTGACAGTCTAGCAAACAACAAAACTCATCGCCGCCATAGCGAAATGCTTCGTCTTCATCCCGCAGAACATTAGATAAATGTGATGCAACATGGACAAGTACTTTGTCACCTTCGCCATGACCAAAATTATCATTCACATACTTAAAGTTGTCTAAGTCGATCACCAAAAGTGCGAAAGGATCATCGTGTCTTTGCGCCCAGCCGAGTTGTCTTGTCATTGACTGCTCAAAGCCCGCTCGGTTACCTAAGCCAGTTAACACATCTTTAGTCGCCATCTGTTGCACACGCATCAATGAAAGAGCGTGCTTTACTTGTTTTCCAAATAAATCATGCAGTTGGAATAGACTCTCCCGTTGCGATAACGACAAAGGTGAACTAATGTAATAATAGACATGAGCTTGATCGCCATTAACGGCATTGGCACCTTGTAGTGGTAAATCAATGAGTGTTGACGATATCTTTGCATTACCGTACACCCAACGCGAGTCAAAGTCAGACAAGCTAAACCCGACAATAGGTAACAACGTGTTTAGCTGCTGAAAATACACGCCACCTAGCTCTTGTAGTTCAAGAGTAGAAAGTAGCTGCGTGATAAAGCCTGATAATTCACTAAAAGAGAGTGATTTACCTGTGCTCTCAGCAGGGTAAAAATTGTTATGTTGTGTGCTATCGTAGACTGACGTTGAAAAATCCACAGTAGTGCCCCTATACAAAATGCGTTGATATGCAAAGAAACAAGTGTCAAAGCCCTGACGTTTCTGTGGCCACATCTGCATTTTCGCGGAATTTATGGCGATCACAGCGGCAAAACTTGCCGGATCTGCATTTGCACAGTGGATTTTGCAAACTAGATGCCAACAAAGTGTTTCAGGCATTAGTCTTTAGTTTAAAGCGTAAAATCGCGTGATTTATCGCGCCTGTTTTACAAATGGAAGTTTATGTAGCTTTAGGAGGTAGTGTGGGGACGAGCTTTTTAAATATCGTGATATTGATGTTCATATCGGTATGCGCGGTCGCATTATTTAAACGCATTCATCTCCCTCCTATTCTTGCTTATCTGTTTGCCGGCGTACTCGCGGGTCCACAACTATTATTTGTGTTTGCCCACCCAGAAGAAATGCACCTGCTCGCTGAAGTGGGCATAGTGTTTTTGCTCTTTTCACTTGGTCTTGAGTTCTCGTTACCCAAATTGTTGGCAATGCGCTCTTTAGTATTCGGTGTAGGATTAGGGCAAATGGTGTTTACCACGGCAGTGTTTACCTGTGTTCCTCTGTTTCTCGGCATTCCAATGAGTGCGTCCATCATTATTGGTGGTACGCTGGCGTTAAGCTCAACCGCTATTGTAATTAAGCAAGCAACCGAAATGGGCATTCTTAATAACAGGCGTACACAATTAGCGGTAAGTATCTTGCTCTTTCAAGACTTAGCGGTGGTTCCGTTCCTAATTGCTATTCCTCTTTTAGCCCAGACTGGTGAAGTAAGTATTGCGCTAGCTTTAGGCGAGGCGTTGCTTAAAGGTGTGTTTGTCATTGCGTTTCTAATGTCAGTGGGTAAGTGGTTACTACCTTGGGTGTTTAGAGAGGTAGCAAGAACAAGGACAGACGAGCTGTTTGTT
Source organism: Alteromonas sp. CH_MED4-4 (assembly GCF_037029575.1). Taxonomy (NCBI): domain Bacteria; kingdom Pseudomonadati; phylum Pseudomonadota; class Gammaproteobacteria; order Alteromonadales; family Alteromonadaceae; genus Alteromonas; species Alteromonas sp. CH_MED4-4. The sequence goes on from NZ_JAYMEU010000002.1 coordinate 140,922, forward strand.
CTGACCACTATATTGATTGCCCTATTGGCAGGAGGGCTAACTTATTACTTCGGGCTATCCATGGCGCTAGGCGCTTTCTTGGCGGGTATGATGTTGGGGGAAAGCCAATACAAGTATCAACTTGAAGCCGACATTCGTCCGTTTCGAGATATTTTAATGGGGTTATTTTTTGTTACCGTGGGTATGCAGTTAGAACTCACTGTACTGTGGAATAGCCTGTTTGAGATTGTTTTTGGCGTTTTTGCTTTGATGATAGTTAAAGTCATTTTAGTAAGAGGCGCATCTCTATTAGTTAAAACCGATGCAATAGATGGCTGGTCTGCTGGGGTTAAACTTTGTCAGATTGGCGAGTTTAGTTTTGTAATTGCTGCGCTTGCTACGACACACGGCGTGTTAACGTCAGAGCAGTCATCGCTGATTGTGTGTATGGGTGTAATCAGTATGGCGTTAACCCCGTGGCTTATGAATAACAGCGTCACCATAGCAAGGCGTATTGTTAACAAGGATATCTCGTTCGATGACAATGTGAGCTTTGGTAATGCAGAGCCGTTAACCAACCACGTCATTATTTGCGGGTTTGGCCGCGTTGGACAGTCGGTAGCTCGCATGCTGAAAATGGAAGGCATTCATTTTGTTGCCATAGATATGGATCCTGTCAGAGTACACGAGAGTCGAAACGCGGGAGAGCCCGTCATCTTCGGTGATGCGAGTCAAAAAGATATATTGATTACTGCCAATGTAGAAGGTGCCAAGCTTGTGCTTGTTACGTTTGATCAAGTCGATAAGGCCAAGCAGGTGATAACGCAGACCCGAAGCATTACGAGCACTACAGATGTTATGGTGCGTACCAAACGAGACTACCAGCTTGAAAGCCTATACAGCGCGGGTGCCAATCAAGTCGTGCCAGAGCTGCAAGAGGGGAGCTTGATGTTGGTATCGCAGGTGCTGCATTACGCCGGCGTGCCAATGTCTCGTATTTTAAAGCGGGTGCGAGCTGAGAGAAAAGGTCGCTACGATCATATGCACGGCTTTTACCCGGGAGAAACAACAGAGATCACCTATGGCACAGAAGACAAGTTAGAGTTTATCCATGCTGTGGTGTTGTCCGAACACGCTTCCTGTATTGGCAAAGCCATAAAAGATATCGATTTCTCGAGAATGCGAGTAGCGATTAAGGGCCTAAGACGGGATGGAAATGAAGTTAAAGACCCAGACCAAGACGCTATTTTGCAAGCCCATGACGTGCTAGTGATTGCGGGTAAACCCCGGCGTGTGGAGCGAGCAGAGCGAAAACTATTAGAAGGGAGCTAGCACGCAGTTAAACTTAGCGTTGTTTAATCTAGCGCGCTTGCCATGGAACGTGTGTTGAATTACGTGAGTTCAAGCTTACGCTACGCGGTCGCTTTCTAAGTCCGCAAATTGCTTTTTTAGGTCGTAGCGCTCGTCTGTCACTATCTTCTCAAGCACAGAAACTCGTTCCTTAAGCTCTGCAATTTCGGCTTTATAAGCATCGGTTTCTTTGCTGCTAAGTTTCTTCTTACTTTTGTCTTTTGCACTTTCGACAATGGTAACTAAGGCCCAGGCACAAATGGCTACTATTGCAATCGCGGTCATATTCACGGTGGTATCCCTCACAAATGGCTTTAAAACAGTGTAGGTGAAAATTTGGCCTGTTGCCTAATTCACCCCGTATTTAGTTAAATACTTATCGGTAAAATTACTGCTTCGCTTCATGTACTATAGCGGTTATCTAACGTACTTTTTAGTAAAAAATGTAACCAGTTAAGTCCTTCACACCAGCAGTGTTATAATGAGAGATTGCAAGTAGGTTGCCAAGTGACAAAAGTCATTACTTTCTAATAAGTTAGAATGTTTACCTAAGCTAATACAAAATAAATGTTAACGAATTTCACCAAGTAAAGTAGCAAAATTGACGAATGAGTGACCAAAATAGCAACCGTCCAACATCAAACTTCGACCTTGCAAACAAGCAAACGCAAGAAAAAGAGGCTGTGCAGGAGCCGTTGACTGAAATCGCAATGGAAGACATCGCGACAGAAGAAGACATAATGTGGATGAGGCATGCGTTAACGCTTGCCGATAAGGCTGAGTCGATTGGTGAGGTGCCAGTCGGCGCCTGCGTAGTATTAAACGGTGAGCTTATCGGTGAAGGCTTCAATACGCCGATAACGGATAATGACCCATCTGCGCATGCAGAGCTACGCGCTGTTAAAGAAGCAGCAGCTGCGGTGCAAAACTACCGACTTATTGATGCTACGTTGTATGTGACATTAGAGCCCTGCTCTATGTGCGCAGGTATGCTGGTACATGCACGGGTAAAGCGGGTGGTGTTTGGCGCAAAGGATGCGAAGACAGGCGCTGCGGGCTCGGTCATGAACTTATTGCAACATCCTGCGCTTAATCATCAACTTGAGGTTGTATCTGGCGTATTAGCTGACGAATGTGCTAACAAATTGTCAGATTTTTTTCGCAAGCGCAGGAAAGAAATAAAGGCTGCCAAAAAGGCGAAAAGACTGCTAGAGGGTGATGCTTCAAGCTAATTTATAGCGTTGCCTGAAGTTGTGCTTATTCGTGTTTTCGCCCATTTGGTATGTACCGGTTACATGGTCAATCATTGTGAACCAGATGGCATAGAGGTGACTTAGCCAGGCGTACGGGTTAACTGAGTGAACATATCGCTGGTAACAAATAGCTTGCGGCGCTGAAGTACTTTTTGGTGACAACGCTTGAGCATAAGTCTGCGTCTGTTGTTGTTTTTCAATTTTATTCCTTTTTTCATAAATCGATTTTTTTTCATTTGTTCTCCTTTCTCTTTTTCCTGTCGTAGACACGTATTCACGTTGAGTGCTCTTTTTTGTCTTTGAGAAAGTGAGCCAGCATTTGGCTAACTGTTTCTAAGGGTACGGTACAAAGATGACATCGAAATGACAATTTTCAAGACAGTGAATAACGAGTTACTCTAAATTTTTCCTTGTTCGTCCAACCATACTAAGCTGTCATAATAACGACGAATATTTTCCACATACTGTAACGCTTCATCGCCTCTTGCATAGCCATAGCGAGTAGTACGGTAATATTTCTTTTGCCTAAGCTGTGGCAAGCGACGCTTTACATCTACCCAAAGGTCTGGATTGCCACCTTGTTGCTCGGTAAGAATGCGTGCGTCCTCCAAATGGCCCATACCAATATTATACGACGCCATAGCCATCCAGGTTCTATCTGGCTCGCTAATTCGCGCAGGTATGCGATTGAGCAAACTGGCAAAATAACGAGAGCCTCCGCGAATGCTTTGTTCAGGATCGGTTCTGTCATCTACGTTCCAGTCACTTGCCGTATCCATGGTGAGCATCATTAGACCGCGAACGCCAGTTCTTGAAATAGCGTCACTGTCCCAGTGACTTTCTTGATAACTCATGGCCGCAAGCAGTCGCCAGTCTAATTCACCTGCATACTGTTGAAATAAGGGTTTGTATTGGGCAAGTGCTGTCTCGGCGGCATAATTAAACGCACGACTGTCGACGTAATCAAACTGGCGAATATGGCCAAAGTACTTGTCTTCTAACACCGTAAACCAGCCTGACTGATGTACAGTACCAAAATATTCAATCAGCGCTGCTTTCACTGAGTCATCTTGATGTAATGGGAGCGCCCACGCCATCGGCATATCTTCATTAAGGGTTTTTGCCACGGCTAAGTTAGGATATCGCCTGCGCTGAAGGGCTAGACGGTTGCTGTCAGCTACCGTATAAGCAATGTCACCATTGGCAACTTGTTGTAACAGTTCTTCAGAGTCAGAATCTTCGGTGGTAACAAGTTGGGTTTTTATTATTGGGCTTTCACTATCACTTGCTTGGTCGGTTACCTGGCCTAATAAACTAGACAGTAAGTGAGCTTGGCTGCTACCTGCCACAGTAATAATAGGGGCATCAAGTTCTAATAAGTCTCTAGGTCTCGATGTCCCTGCTTGGAAGACGAGCTCTTGTTGAACGTGTTGATAGGCTGGACCGTAAGCAAAACGACTTTTAAGTGAAGGCGTTACCGCATCGCCTGTCGCGACAATGTCCAGATTACCTTCTTCTAACTGTTCTAACATGACTTCATAGCTGTAGAAAGGGTAAAGGTCGAGCGTCACGCCAAGGTAATCGGCAAATCCTGCCAGCAGTTCATATTCGAAACCCTGCGGCCCCTCGGCGCCGTTATAAAATGTTCCTGCACCATAAACGGTTCCCACGCGGATCGATTCTCGTTCCAATAATGAAGAAAGGGCAGTGGGTACGGAAGGAACACCACAACTTATAACAGCAATAGATAATATGATTATTAATTGTAGTTTTAATCGTTTTTTATAGTCTTGTGACTGCATAGACCTTTACTTGTTGTCATTAAACCATCTAAGTTTAAAAAAAAGTTCATGTAAGCGCGTTATGAGGTTACTTACTGCGCATAATTACTCTATAATCCGCGCCGAAATACTCATCAATCCAAGAGGCAACGCGTCGCATTGGTGGTCGTTGTTTCTAACAAACCAGGTAAATCAATATGTTGGTCCTTCGAGGCGCTCCTGCACTATCAGAGTTTAACCAAACTAAACTGATTGCAAAGCTGGGTCAATCCGGCGTTAGGGTTAAAAACCTATATAGCGAATATGTTCACCTAGTCGATTCCCAAGGTGACTTGTCTAAGCAGCAAATAGAGATACTCGAGAAGCTGCTCACTTACGGCCCCGCAAGGCAAGCACAAACCCCTTCTGGAACCTTCTTCCTCATCACTCCTCGCCCCGGCACTATCTCTCCCTGGTCTTCTAAAGCCACCGACATCGCTCACAACTGCAGTCTAAAAAATATCAACCGCATAGAGCGTGGATGCGCGTTTTATATAGAAACAGAAAACACTGTGAGTGAAGATGATTTTGCGCTTATCGCTAGTTTCTTACACGACAGAATGACTGAGTCAGTGTTTACGAACACTGAAGAGGCGGCGGTATTATTTGCTCACACCGAAGCTAATACTTTTACCAGTGTAGATGTATTAGGCGAAGGCAAGGACGCGCTAGTTAATGCAAATGTGTCGTTAGGCCTTGCATTGGCTGATGATGAGATTGACTACCTGTTTGATAGCTTTACTAAGCTAGGCAGAAACCCGACTGACGTTGAACTTTACATGTTTGCACAAGCAAACTCTGAACACTGTCGCCACAAAATTTTTAACGCTAGCTGGACCATTGATGGCGAGGACCAAGAGAAGTCGCTGTTTAAAATGATCAAAAACACCTACGAGTTGTTACCTGATCATGTGTATTCAGCTTACAAAGATAACGCAGCGGTAATGGAAGGGTGGCAAGCAGGTCGTTTCTTCCCGAACCCGCAGTCACACCAATACGAATACCATCATGAAAATATTGATATTTTGATGAAGGTAGAAACCCATAATCACCCAACGGCAATTTCACCTTTCCCAGGTGCGGCAACAGGCTCTGGTGGTGAAATCCGTGATGAAGGTGCTACTGGTCGTGGTTCAAAACCTAAAGCGGGTTTGGTTGGTTTTACCGTATCTAACTTACGTATTCCTGGTGCTGAACAGCCGTGGGAATTCGAATACGGCAAGCCACAGCGCATTGTAAGCGCCCTTGATATTATGCTTGAAGGCCCACTAGGTGGCGCAGCGTTTAACAACGAATTTGGTCGTCCTGCGCTACTGGGTTATTTCCGTACCTTTGAACAAGAAGTCAATAGCTTCAACGGTGTTGAAGTGCGCGGCTATCACAAACCTATTATGTTAGCTGGTGGTTTAGGTAATATTCGTCGCGAGCATATTGAAAAAGGCGAAATTACGGTAGGCGCTAAGCTTATTGTGCTTGGCGGCCCTGCAATGAACATTGGTCTTGGCGGCGGTGCAGCCTCATCAATGGCATCTGGCCAGTCAAACGAAGATTTAGACTTCGCTTCAGTACAGCGAGACAACCCTGAAATGGAGCGTCGCTGTCAGGAAGTGATTGATGCATGTTGGCAGCTAGGGGATAAAAACCCTATTCAGTTTATCCACGATGTGGGCGCAGGTGGTCTTTCAAATGCACTGCCTGAGCTGGTTAATGACGGTGGCCGCGGCGGTAACTTTGAACTTAGAAAAGTATTGTCAGATGAGCCAGGTATGACACCTCTGGAGCTATGGTGTAACGAATCTCAAGAGCGCTATGTTTTATCTGTCGCGCCTGAAAATATGCCAGTGTTCGAAGCAATTTGTGCCCGCGAACGCGCGCCGTTTGCTGTGGTTGGTGAAGCCACTGTCGAGCAGCACCTCAACCTGAACGACAGCCAGTTTGACAACAAACCTATCGATATGCCTCTTGATGTACTTTTAGGCAAGCCGCCTAAAATGCACCGCGACGTAAGCTCGACCAAGGTTAGCTCGCCAGCGCTAAACGAGGCAGGCATTACCTTAAGTGATGCAGCAAATCGCATTTTATCTTTGCCTACCGTGGCAGAGAAAACCTTCCTTATCACCATTGGCGACCGTTCGGTTACCGGCCTTGTAAGTCGCGATCAAATGGTAGGCCCATGGCAGGTGCCAGTGGCAGATATGGCGGTTACTGCAACAGCGTTTGACACCTACCACGGTGAAGCGATGTCGATGGGTGAGCGTACGCCTGTCGCGTTACTATCGCACGGCGCGTCTGCACGTCTTGCTGTGGGTGAAGCGTTAACCAATATTGCCGCAGCAAACATCGGCGATATTAAGCGCATTAAACTGTCAGCAAACTGGATGGCAGCAGCTGGACACCCAGGTGAAGATGCGGGTCTTTATGAAGCGGTTAAAGCAGTGGGTGAGGAGCTTTGCCCAGAGCTAGGCCTAACCATTCCTGTGGGTAAAGACTCTATGTCTATGAAAACGGCATGGAATGACAACGGTGAAGATAAAGCGGTGACTTCTCCGCTGTCACTGGTTATTTCAGCGTTTGGTGCAGTAAAAGATATTCGCAAAACCCTAACGCCTCAGCTACGTACAGACAAAGGCGCAAGTCGCTTGCTGCTACTCGATTTGGGCGAAGGGAAAAATCGCTTGGGCGCGAGCTGCCTGGCACAAGTCTATACTCAGCTTGGTGATAGCCCAGCAGATGTGGTCTCTGCAACTCGCCTTAAAGCCTTTTTTGACGCAATGCAGACGTTAATTGAAAAAGGTTTGGTGTGTGCATATCACGACCGTTCAGACGGTGGCCTGTTTACCACCGTTGCTGAAATGGCCTTTGCTGGTAAAACAGGTGTAAGCATTAACCTTGATAGCCTAGTTGGAAACGACATTGCCGTATTGTTCAATGAAGAACTAGGTGGCGTAATCCAAGTGCTTGAAAGCGATATGGATGCCGTTAACGCAGTACTGACTGAATTCGGTTTAACTGAATTGACTCACGATATCGGTACGCTTAATAGCACCGACATGATTGAGTTTAGTCGCGGTGGCGTTGCTGTACTTGCAGATAGCCGCGTATCAATGCGTACAACGTGGGCACAAACCACGTTTGAAATGCAGAAACTGCGTGATAACCCTGAGTGTGCTGAACAAGAACACGCGGCAAAGCAAGATGCTGCCGACCCAGGTTTGCATGCTGCGTTGTCTTATGATGTAAACGAAGACGTAGCAGCGCCCTATATTGCCAAAGGCGTTAAGCCAAAAGTGGCGATATTAAGAGAGCAGGGCGTAAACTCGCATCTAGAAATGGCGGCTGCATTTACCCGTGCAGGCTTTGATGCTATCGATGTGCACATGAGTGACGTGTTGGCTGGTCGCATTACCCTTGAACAGTTTGCGGGCCTTGCGGCTTGTGGCGGTTTCTCTTACGGCGATGTATTAGGTGCAGGTGAAGGTTGGGCGAAATCTATATTGTTCAACAGCATGGCTCGCGACCAGTTTGAAGGCTTCTTCAACCGTAACGATACGTTCAGCTTAGGTGTGTGTAACGGCTGTCAGATGCTATCGAACCTTAAATCACTGATTCCAGGTACTGAGCATTGGCCACATTTCGTGACCAACCAGTCGGCGCGATTTGAAGCTCGTGTTGCAATGGTCGAAGTGATGGAGTCTAAGTCTGTGCTGCTTGATGGCATGGCAGGTTCGCGTATGCCTATTGCTGTGTCGCACGGTGAAGGTCAGGCTGAATTTGCCAATGACAACGCGCTGTCACAAGTAGGCGCGCAGGTGGCGATGCGTTACGTAGACAACTACGGCAAGCCAACCATGCAATATCCGGCAAACCCGAATGGTTCACCGCAGGGGATCACAGGTCTAACTTCACTAGACGGACGCAGCACCATCATGATGCCGCACCCTGAACGTGTATTCAGAGCCGTGGCAAACTCGTGGCGTCCAGACGATTGGCAAGAAGATGGTGCGTGGATGCGTATCTTCAGAAATGCCCGTAAATTTGTTGGGTAACAAAGCACTGTTGGTTCGATAAAAACAGGGGGAAACCCCTGTTTATCTTTCGAAAAAATACTGTTTAATAAACGTTCATACCATAAATAGGTGTCAAAGCTTTGGCAAAGTGTCAAAAATCTGATTTTTGCCCTTGTCATCAGTTTGTCACTGATCTATTGTAGTGCAAGCAAGGAATGCAATTAGGTTACAGGAGTTGAGTTAGGGTTGTACCAGTGAAAGGCATGTGCCGGCTGGTTTAAATAATAAGAGACGACCGATGAATCGTTCTTCTAAAGGGTTTGGCTTAACCGGAGTGGCTGTAGCTGTAGTGCTGATGTTCGTAACTGCTGTTTTTAGCACATCTGCGAAGTCTGCCGAAGCTCCAACAATGCTAAGTGTGCAGTCTTCAGTTAAGTAGTCTGAAAGAAAAATTCTAACGCCCGTATCAAGTTGCTTGATACGGGCGTTAATCATTAGGGGGTAATAAAAACGTTCAGCATATAGCGCTTCATGAGAAAGCCTAAAAGTTACACCTAAAGACAAGTCCAAAAAGGTAAAGCTGACTCAACTAGTTCTTGCCTCTCATTTTATCCTTTCTTATTTTTTTCTCTGTTAATTAATTTCTGCTGCGGATGCTTTTTCAAAAGCACATATGTAGCACCAAAGCCTCCGTGCATGGGTTGAGCCGTATGGTAGGCAATGACTTCGTCTAGTTCTCTTAGCCAATGGTTAACATAACTTTTTTTCAAAGCGGGAAAGGGTTTGCTATTTTCACCTGTTCCATGTTTTATGAGCAGTGCACGAACCCCGCGTTCGTGACTAGATTTAATGGTGCTATAAATCAGGTCTCGGCTTTGTTCTAAGGTTTTCCCTGAAAGTGTTACGTTGGCCTCTAGAGGGTATTTACCAAGGCGAAGTTTTTTAAAAACGCCGTCTTGAATACCTGGCTGCTGGAAGTGTATGAAATTATCAGGAGGTACCGGCTTCACGCCTTCCATGCTCAGTGGGTTAGCGAGTTTTTCGCGGACGCTTAACTGCCTAGCCGCTCGTTTTTGTTTTTCAGCGAGCGCCTTTACAGGATCGTGTAATAAAGCCTTATCATCTGAAGCGATTGGTTTTACATCTTGCATTTCTGCAAAAAACGAATCGATATCGTCGTTTTCAAATTGGCTCATATTAATCCCCGTATAAGCTACTTCTCTATCTTTTATACGCTATTTCAGCCCCGTTGGTCTATGGAGCATAACCGCTTGATATATCACCGGTCGCAACGAATAGCAGCACCGCCGATTGCAGTGTAATTATAAAGTGGGGATTAAATTCCAAAAATCATCGTTTAGTAAATGGCACCAGGTTCCGCTAAAGCTTCAATAGCATCCCATTCTTCTTCAGAAAATGGGCACTGCACAGCTGTTTCGGCACAACTATCAGCGTTATCAGGTGGGGGGAAATCGAAAGTCATAATGCTCTCCTGTTTTGAAGAGTATTACTTAAATTGGCTAAATTACAACCAAAGTATAATAAATTCTTCAATATTACAGGCGACGGTGTGTATAAGCATCTTTACTAAAAAGCAGAAACGTTGCGCAATTAATGGCGTCCCCAGCTGGAATCGAACCAACATCTAAGCCTTAGGAGGGCCTTGTTTTATCCATTAAACTATGGGGACCTAATGCGTAGGGAGTTTTATTATACGTAGTTCGGGAAAATACGAAACCCTTTGTCAACAAGGTGCAGCGCTATGAGAAGAATGTCTCTGTCATTGACGTGAAAGTAATGAGCCCGTGGCCTGGTTTTCTAATGCATATAAAAAGCCCTCGTAGATACGAGGGCTTTGGCTATGGTCAGCGTATTTTTAAATATCAAAGTGTACCGCTAGTCTCGTAAATCTAAAGAGCAGTGTATGGGGATTGTTCAATTTGATAATTTTATATGCCGCTGTTGGATAAAACAGCATGTTTTGTTGAACAAAATCCCTACGATAGTTTGGATTCTAACAAAAACGAATTGAAGTAAAAGATTATAGTTACACTTTATTCAATGCTTGAAGTAATTGATGTTCGATACATTTCCAAAGGCAATTATTTCACTTAGATGACGAAAGTACTATATAAACTGGGAACTCTAAACTGTTTAAGGCAGATCGAGAAAGACTATTTTTTTACTACAAAATCGTGTTCTTGAATGTTTGCGATAATTCCTGCACCTTCGTTTACTACTAGAGACGAATTACCGTAGGCACTACTCACTACAAATTTGCCAGGATATAGCGAGTACTGTAAGTATTTACGGCCACGGTTATCGACAATCTCTTTAGCTTGATAAAGGTATAGTTCATCTTTTTCAGAAATGCCATTGTCTCTGCCTAAAGATACAGAAATTTTATCGCCGGCAACATTAATCACTCTACCTGTCATTGGCTGGCATGCAGTGGCTTCTTTTATGTCTTCAATCGCTTCTGCTATTGTCGCGTTGACGGTTTGCCCATAAAGCGACTGCCAAAATTTCGTCGAAAATTCATCTACATCTTCGAATCTGTCGAATGTCCATTCTCCTTGATTCTGATAAGACTTAGTCAACAACAGGCCTCCATTAATGCCGTCATAGACTTGAATGGTCATAGCAAAGGAGCGTCGAGAAGTACCCTCACGCCACGGTGTAAAAGCCGAAGCCTCTTCCCGTGTCACGCTTAAATCATCTATCATGCCCACCAGCACAAATTGAGTATTACTTTGCGCTGAAAGCGTGCGTACATTTTGGTCAGTATATCGACTGTCAAATTTTGCAGTATGTGGCGCGATATAGATAATATCTAGGTTTTCAGTTTTATTTCGCATGGCCTGCGCTAACTGATGGGTGAATGAAGCATCGAAGTTGGGAATATTACCCTGTGTTAGTTGCGCTCTGTTACGTACCCTGAAATGTGTGGTAGCGAAATGTTTTTGGTCATTTTGTGCGGCACACACTTTTCCTCTTGGAAAAATGTCAGCGCGAATACTTACCGTAATCACATCGCCGCTATAAACTTCATCAACCAGTTCCAGTTGTTCAACTTCGCCGGTAGAGCGAATGGTCATCTCTTCATTTTTAAGAAGACCATTTGTAAGCTTCGCGACACTATGAACTGATGCGCCTGCAAAAAGCATGGCTTGCTTAAGTGCCTCTTGGGTAGCCGCATGTCTGGCAGTTTCCTTATCGCCATTTCGCACCACTGCCTGTCCTGTAGCCTCGTACCACACGGCATTTGCTTGCCCAACCAAAAATGCAAACAGGCAAATTACCGCCACGACAGCATTTAAAATAGTTACCAGCGTTGTTTTGCTAATATGTCGCACCGCACACCTCTGGAGGTTTTTGTCTAACTGCGCTATGCAAAGCGCCCGCTTTATAAAGCGAAGTATGCGAAAAGAGTGCCAATTGATGTGGTTTCATCGCCATTAAATCAATCGGGCGCATATCTTGCACATATCTTGCAACGCGTATCTTGCTAAAGGTTTGTAAAAAGCGTCAGTTTAAATACGTCAAAATCTGCTACCGCGAGTATGGCAGTATCTCGTAGTTACAAGGCTGCCACCGACGAGAGCAGCGTAACTACACATTTGATTTTATTAATAATGTAATTTGGAAATGAAACTATGTGCTTGAAAAAAATACATAAATCAAAATCGCTGCTGCTGTCTTGCTTTCTTGGTTTAACAATAAGCACTGGTGGATGCGGCATTATTGATAAACACGTTGAGTGGGAAACAATAGAACCAGAAAGCTATCCCGTGCTCAAGGCGGTAGGCTATGCGCCGATTTCTTCTCAGCATGGCGAAAGCGACAGCATGAAGCTTATAATGGCGATGAAAGCGTCAAAATTAGATGCATACCGAGAGCTCACTGAACAAGTCTATGGTCAAAAAATTGAAGGCAATCAGTCTCTGTCTCACTTGGTTATAGATAGCGAAACATTGCGAGCATCTGTAGAGGGGGTCATTAGAGGCGCTGAAGTCGTAAAAGCCTATCCGGTAGGTGAAGATACATACGTCACCGAACTCGCTTTAGATATGCAGCAGGTTTACGATATATATCTGTCGACCGCAAAACCGCGCCGAGTAAAGGATGTTAAGTATTATTAAACGTTAGCGAAAGGGGAGTTTGCGCAAGTGGCTGTATCGTGAAGTCTTAAAACATGCGCAAATTCACAGAGATATAATTTACTTTTACCGGTTAAGGCTTAATAGTTAAAGCTCGCTGAGTGGGGGTTACTGAAATCGCAAAAAATTAGGCGCTCACTCCCGACCCTAAAGTCCCGCCTTTCGGCTTTCCTTTTTTGTCATAGGTGAGCGATTCTTTGGCACGAACTTCCATCATCAAGTTACGTAAGTGTGTGAGGCGTAGCTGTCCTTGCTCTACGGCTTTTTGATTGACCTGTGTGTGGTATTTGCAATCGTCCAGAAGTTTCTTTGCATTAGTCATTAATGCTTCATCTTCTTCTGACATTGAGCCTTGATCGCTAATTGTGCGCTCAATGCTTCCATCGAGAGCCTGAATAGACGTTAACAGTGCTGTCTTTTCGTCTAATAAGTTCATTAAAGATTCTGCGTCTCGCGAACTGATAAGTTGCAATTCTTTTTCAAGCAATACGGCAAGTGAAGACAGTTGCTCCACTTGCTTTATTAGTGCTTGTGTCAATTGGCTTGCTTGTTCAGTCACGTTAGCTCTCTTCTTATTAGTTACGAGTTTTGTCGCTCACTATTTAGCGCCAAAAATCTCACCTTCTAGTTTTGCAATCTTGTTGGCAAGCACTTCAGGATTAACTTTATACTCGCCACTTTGAATCGCTCGCTTAAGGCGATCGACTTTATCTTGGTTCACAGGCGCTTCCGAACCTTTCTTCTGAACCTGGTTGAGCTGCTGAGCAGATTGCGTCAACGATACAGAATCCTGACGCGGAACTGATGCGGTTTGCGCAGCCTGTGTTGATGCCTGCTGTGGAGATTGCTGCGTTTGGTTTTGCTGCGCAACCTTTCCATTATCAACGGGTGTTTTCGGTAACCCATTGTTTATATTGTTAATTGCCATAATTAGTCCTCACTACTTTTTCGCCTCTGTAAAGTGTATCGGCCTTTTGGCTAATTTCTTTAGCTAAATTGTGAACAAAAAAGTAGATATTCGCTGCCTCGTTTATAAGTGTATCACGACTTCTTCAGGGCTTGCGACTCTTGCTATCACCGCCTTTTGGCTACTGGCATTAATTACCTTAATATTGTCACCAACAACACCGTCTTGCTGAGCGATTCCGGCTGTTTTCACTTCCATACCTGCTACCTCAGCAGTTATGGTAATTCTGTCGCCTTTGCACACAAAGCATAGCATATTTGACTGTATAGCTTGTCCGTCAGTCACTCGGCGTTTTATTCTAGCCCCAATAAGTGCTTCTAGCTCAGTAAATGCGGTATGGCGTAATCGTCTTACATCAACTTTTGCCAGAGAGAGATTCGATGATGTCAGTACGGTTCCTGGACTTATTGCGCCTTGAGTGACAACAATTTCTTTGGTACGCGTTACTTGCCCGCTGGTAAAAAGGTACCATTCATTATTTCTACAGCTCACTCTAACTGATATATACGATTGGCTCAGCGCTTCTTGCGACGCATTGTATTCGAACCCAGTTGGGCAGTCAGGAATATTTATCCTATCGTCTATCTTCACAATAGACACATCAATGCTAGTATCCTGCGTATTATCAGCAAGTTGAGTTATTAGGTATTGTTTTGCGCCTTCTTCAACCTGTTTGTGATTGGTTTGTGTCGCCAAGCAGTTCATAGAAAGCACACTGAAAACGGTCAATGACAGTAATCGTGTGAATGTAAGGCGCGTTTTGGCGTTCATATTTTTCATCATGACTTTTCGTGTTCAGTTTACAAGTTATTGACTATGCTTAATACGGCCGGTTTGCTTAGTGCAAATAAATAACAGCCAAAGTAAATCCATAAGGTTTACAAGCACGAGCGTCAACGCAGGATCATTGACTAAGTTAAGGTATAAACCCTACTAAAGACTGAAAAATGCTATTTAGTGTCATTTTTCTGTCGTTTGACCTGCAAAAATTTAGTGATATTGTCTATCTTTATCATAAGAGGCAATGATCATGCCCAGTATTACTTAGAGGTGACCTATGTCGGGGATTTTAGATTCAGTAAACCAGCGCACGCAGCTTGTTGGGCAGAATCGCTTAGAGTTGCTGCTGTTTAGACTGAACGGCCGCCAACGCTTTGGAATTAACGTTTTTAAAGTGCGGGAAGTGCTTCAGTGTCCTCCGCTAACAGCAATGCCGAAATTAAACCCGTTGGTTCGTGGTGTGGCGCACATCCGTGGTCAAACCATATCGGTCATTGATTTAAGTATGGCAACACGCGGCCGTAAAATTGAAGATCTCTCTAATGCCTTTATTGTTATTGCGGAATATAACCGTTCAGTTCAGGGCTTTTTGGTGGGTGCCGTAGAGCGTATTATCAACACCAATTGGGATGCGATCATGCCGCCACCTCAAGGCACCGGCAGAGCAAGCTATTTAACGGCGGTGACTGAAGTTGAAAATGAACTTATTGAAATTCTAGACGTTGAGAAAATTTTAAATGAAATTTCTCCGTTGAATGCCGAAGTAAGTTCAGAGGTGGCAGAAGGTCTGACAACCGAAGGCCAAGAGAATAAAATTATCTTTATTGCAGATGACTCTGCGGTAGCGAGAAACCAAGTTAAAAAGGCCCTAACTTCACTAGGCTTAGAAATTGAGCTAGCTAAAAACGGTCTTGAAGCATTAAACAGGCTTAAAGAAATTGCGGAAGAGTATGGCGATGTAACGAACCGTGTAGGCGTGCTGGTCTCAGATATCGAGATGCCAGAAATGGACGGCTATACACTAACCGCCGAAATTAAGAATACGCCTGAACTTCAAAAGCTTCATGTTGTATTGCATACGTCGCTCAGTGGTGTCTTCAACCAAGCTATGGTGCAGAAAGTAGGGGCTGATGACTTTATCGCGAAATTCCACCCCGATGAACTTGCTACCGCGGTACAAAAGTGGCTAATGACTGAGTGCGAATAACGGAGCAAGATTGGATTGGCTAATAAAGACGTTTCGCCAGCAAGTTACCTCAAGTTTAGAGAGTTTTTGGAAAAGCAATGCGGCATAGTATTAGGTGATAATAAACAATACCTGGTGCGCAGCCGTTTAGCTTCATTACTCTATAAGCATAAGTATGAGTCTGCTGACGAACTGATTGACGTGGTTGTGAAAGGGTTCGACAGAACTTTACTACAGAACGTTATTGACGCAATGACCACAAACGAAACGTTGTGGTTTCGAGACAACTATCCCTTCGATTTACTTGTAAAAGAGTTACTACCAACACTATCGGCAAAAAATCAGAAGCTTCGCATATGGAGTGCCGCTTGTTCGTCTGGACAAGAGCCTTATTCTATTGCGATGTCTGTACTTGAATATCAGCGCCAAAGGCCAGGTGCATTAAGAGCGGGTGTTGAAATTGTTGCTACAGATTTATCGTCAGAAATGCTGCAAAAGTGTGAGTTAGGTATTTATGACGAACTGTCCCTTGCAAGGGGATTGTCCCCGCAAAGGAGACAGGCCTTTTTCCAGCAAAATGATAGCGGGCTTATGCAGGTAAAACCCGACGTTCGTCGGATGGTAAGCTTTAGAAGTCTAAATTTACTTTCGAGCTATGCAGCACTTGGCCGCTTTGATATCGTTTTTTGCCGTAATGTTTTAATTTATTTCTCGGCCGAAGTAAAACAACGCATCCTGCAACAAATTGCCGGACAGCTGCAGCCTCAAGGTGTGCTTTTCCTTGGCGCGTCGGAGTCTATAAGTGCTGCGAGTGAAATTTACAGTATGGTTAAGTGCCACCCTGGCCTTTACTATCAAAAAAAATGATCTAACTTATCGGCCTGATAACTAATACTTTTTTTATGATCAGGTCGACACTTTTGACTTACACCCTCCGTCAAAATCTCATTATGGCATTTGCCTTGCTAACTATTTCTACAAACGACAGTAAAACGGCAAGATTCGATATTTAATTGTCCGCTTACATTGTCACCACGAAACAAATTTTTAGTATGTCAGAGGTCATGTTATGGCTATTAACCTAGATAAGCTGGTTGGCTTTAATGAGTCAGCACTCACTATACGCACAGAGCGTATGGAAGTGATTTCTGGAAATCTAGCGAACGCAAATACGCCTGGTTATAAAGCGCGGGACATTGATTTCAATAAAGCAATGCAGTCGGCTATGCGAGAAGCATCAGGTGGTACAGCCAATCACGCTTCTTCAGGAATGGTGCGGACAAATGATCGCCACTTAAGCGGCAATTCTACGTCAGTAGCGGCAAACTTTGACATGCAATACCGCATCCCAACACAACCAGACACTGGCGACGGTAATACGGTTGAAGTTCAAGCGGAAAGAAATCGGTTTTTAGACAATGGATTGCGCTACCAAGCCAGCCTAGAATTTTTGAACGGAAAAATTAAAGGCATGAAAAAAGCGCTTAGCTCAGGAGGTCAGTAGTCATGAGTTTATTTAATGTAATGCAAATTTCGAGTACGGGTATGGAGGCGGAGAATGTACGTCTTAATACAACGGCAAGTAATATTGCCAACGCTAACTCGGTTAGCAGCAGCTATGACGAAACATACCGAGCTCGCCATCCAGTCTTCGCTACGGCGTTGCAAGATGCAATGCGCGATCAGTCAAAAGGTGCAGGTGTTCAAGTAAAGGGGATTGTAGAAAGTGATGCCCCTTTGCAAGTGGAGTATTCACCTAACAACCCGATGGCAGATGAAAACGGCTACATCTATAAACCCAACGTGAACATTGTGGAAGAGATGGCGAATATGATGTCAGCGTCTAAAGCGTATGAAACTAACGTGCAGGTTGCGGACACCACAAAGCGTATTTTCCGTCGCGTACTGCAGCTAGGTCAAGGGCAGTAACTTGCCGCTTGAATAATGTGAGGATTACTCAGTGAATACCATAAACAATACTGGCTTAAATACTGATCTGTATTGGCAAGAGGAAACCGTCAAAATAGCTGACGGCACCGAGCAGCAGTTAACCCAGGAAGATTTCTTCTCAATGTTAACTGAGCAGTTAGCCAATCAGGATCCCACTGCACCCGTTGATAACGATCAAATGGTAGCGCAGATGACATCATTTACGATGGCCGACGGTATTTCCCAGCTTAACGAAAAGTTTGAGTCGTTTGCAGCTTCAATGACATCGAATCAAGCGTTACAAGCTTCTAGTCTTATCGGGCAAAACGTGCTGGTTCAAGGTAACGTGGGTTATATGGCCAATGAAGGCGATGGCATTTCGGGTGTCATCGTGAATGAAAAAACAGTTCAGAATATGACGATCACTATTGAGAACCAGTTTGGTGAAGTCATAAAAACCATTGATGCAGGCACACAAAGCGCTGGCAACATTGAGTTTGAATGGGATGGCAAAGATAAGCATGGCAACCAGATGGCACCGGGTGAATATGTTATCAGTGCCACTGGCGAGTTGAATGGAGAAGGTGTTCAGCTGAATACCGCCGTTAATCGCCATGTTGGAAGTGTAAGCTTGGCTGGTAGTGGTCAAGGCGTAATTTTGAATTTGGATGGTGATGTCAGTATCAATCTTGATGACGTCATTCAAATCGGCAGTTAGTAGGAGAATCAATAATGTCTTTTAATATTGCACTGAGTGGCGTATCAGCCGCACAAAAAGATTTGGATGTAACCGCCAACAACATCGCAAACGTAAATACAGTTGGCTTTAAAGAATCTCGCGCTGAATTTGGCGATGTTTATGCGGCATCACTGCTTTCAGGTGGTAAAACTAAAGTAGGTGACGGTGTACTCACTCAAGAAGTTGCTCAGCAATTTTCTCAAGGTAGCCTTCAGTTTACCAACACCTCGCTTGATTTGGCGATCACGGGTAATGGCTTCTTTGCGACAGTACCTGAAATTACGTCTCGCGACTTCTCGTTCACACGTGCGGGTCAGTTCAAGTTAGATAGCGACAATTTCGTGGTTAACAGTAACGGCGATAACTTATTGGGTTTCCCCGTTAACTCTGATGGTACAAGTGCCTCGGTAGCACTTAGTACTACTGAGCCAGTGCGTATTCCAGACTCTTCGGGTTCTCCCGCACAAACTACAGAAGTTGACATTCGAATGAACTTGCCTGCTGGTGATGCAGCCCTAGATCCACAAGATTTTGACCCTGAAGATCCACTTACCTACAACGCGGCAACATCGGTAACCGTTTACGATTCGTTAGGTGATAGCCACGTAATGACCTATTACTTCATAAAGGATGCTTCACCGGGTGTTGATAATGAGTGGTATGTTGCTACTGCAATCGATGACACGCTAGTTGATATGACAGATTCAGCGGGTAATGACACAGACCCAGCAACAGCAGTAAATAGTGTCGGTGGTAACACTGGTAACGCCGTAACAGCATCTAAACTTATCTTCTCTCAAGGTGGTGATTTTGCTGGCATGGAAACGCCTGATGGCCTACCTACACTTGATTTCAAAATGCAAACAGAAGCGTTAGGCGCAGGTATACTTGCTAATGGCTCAGATCCTACGCAGCAAATAAGCATAGATTTTAACCTCGATGTTAATAACGCGACGCCTAATGAGCCGACTCAGTTCGCCTCTGCGTTTGAAGTTACTTCACTAGAACAAGACGGTTTACCTGTAGGTCGATTAACAGGTATCGACATTGGTCCGGATGGCTTGGTTCGAGCGACGTTCTCTAATGGTACGTCTGAACCTATTGTTCGAGTCGCTTTGGTTCGCTTTTCTAATGAACAAGGTCTAACTCAGGAGAGCAGTACTCAGTGGAAGGAAAGTATTCTTTCAGGTGAGGCACTAGCGGGTGAAGCAACAACTGGTACTTTCGGCGAAATTAACTCTTCGGCGCTAGAACAAGCTAACGTTAACCTTACCACTGAGCTCATCGACATGATTATCGCCCAGCGTAACTTCCAGGCAAACTCGCGTGCGCTTGAAGTGAACAACTCATTAAACCAGACTATCCTTAATATCCGATAGTTTATAAATAGTCACTTTTAAAGAAGGCTAAGCGGCAAATTTCAGGCGCGTGATACCGCTGTTATTTGACCCAGTTTAGAAAGGTCGCAACAATGCGACCTTTTTATTTTTCTTTATATATCAAATTAATACCACCCTTATTTTTCAATTGCACTAAATATCCACAGATTGGCACTGCCTTTGCAAAATCTTGTTTAAGGTTTAATCAGAGTCAAAAGTCAGTCATGGACAAACTTCTCTATATTTCAGCAAGTGGCGCCTCCCAAGACCTACTAGGAACAGGGATTAGGGCCAATAACTTGGCTAATGCACAGACAACGGGATTCCGAGCGCAGTTAGAGCAGGCAAGGTCAATGCCGGCCTACGGCGAAGGTTTGCCGACTCGCGTGTTTTCCATGACAGAAAGCCCGTCGAATAATTACGAGTCGGGTCCGATGATTAAAACAGACCGCGATTTAGACGTAGCCATTCAAGGTGATGGTTGGTTCGCTGTACAAGATCAAAATGGTCAAGAAGCGTACTCGCGTGATGGAAATTTCAAGTTGGGCGATGACGGAATTTTGACAGATATCCACGATCGCGTCGTGCTTGGTGACAATGGGCCAATATTCCTTCCTGTTCCTTTAGATAATCTCAATATTGCCGCCGATGGCACGTTGTCAATGAGACAGTTAGGTGCCCCTGCCAATGTTATTGAAGAAGTGGGACGACTTAAATTAGTTAGCCCAAACTATGCAGATATGGAACGTGGGAACGACGGCTTATTCAGAATGGAAGATGGCTCAATAGCGCCAGCCAACGCCAACGTAAAAGTAATGTCGGGCATGCTTGAAGGTTCTAACGTCAATGCGGTTGACGAAATGGTGGACATGATAAGCCTGCAGCGTCACTACGAGCTTCAAGTCAAAATGATGAAGCAAGCAGAAGAGCTTGATACTCGCGGTAATCAGCTACTACGCATCCTTTAAAATAATTTTTATCACCGTTGCCCTATGAGCAACGTCGGAGGTTAACATGCATCCAGCATTGTGGATAAGTAAAACCGGACTAGACGCCGCACAGACCGATGTGGCAGTGGTGTCTAACAACCTAGCAAACGCATCAACAGTGGGCTTTAAAAAAGACCGCGCGGTGTTTGAAGATTTGCTTTATCAGAATATCAATCAGCCAGGCGGTCGTTCGTCTGCTGACACAGAGCTACCTTCTGGGCTTATGCTTGGTTCAGGCTCGAAGGTCGTTGCTACTCAAAAAGCACATACGCAGGGTAACCTGTTAACCACTGAAAACGCGCTTGATATGTCAATTCAGGGTCGTGGTTACTTTGAAATATTGCAGCCAGACGGCACCATTGCATATTCAAGAAATGGTCAGTTTTCACTGAACGACCAAGGCCAAATTGTTACTTCGGGCGCGGGTTTTTTGCTTCAGCCTGAAGTGGCTATTCCCGAAGATGCGCAACAAATCACCATCTCGCAAGATGGTGAAATAAGCGTAAGTATCCGAGGACAAGCAGAGCCACAGGTTTTAGGTCAATTGAATATCTCTGACTTTGTGAATCCTACTGGTCTTCAGCCAACGGGACAGAACCTTTATGTAGAGACGGCATCAAGCGGTGCACCTATCCAAGGTATCCCTGGGCTTCAAGGTTTGGGTTATATATCACAAGGCACGTTGGAAACGTCTAACGTCAACGTGACCGAAGAGTTAGTAAACCTTATCGAAAGCCAGCGCTTGTATGAGATGAACTCAAAGGTTATCTCATCGGTCGACCAAATGCTTGGTCAGGTTATTCAGCAACTTTAGTAGGTAGCGTCATGCGTATTTTAGGTTTATCTGCTGCACTTCTGATACTTGGCGGTTGCGCCAGTACAAACGAGCCTCCCGTTCAGGCAAACGACCCGTCGTTTGCACCGGTAGTGCCAGATTACCCGCGTGAAACGGTAGTAGAAGATGGCTCGCTTTTTCGTTCGCAGCTTGCTAACAACTTATATTCTGACGTTACTGCAAGAAGAGTCGGTGACATCATCACTGTAACGTTAAGCGAGAATACCCAAGCGAGCAAATCAGCCGACACTAGCACAGCGAAAGATTCAAACGTCAATCTTAACCCTATTACCGGGCTTGCTGGCCAAGCGATAAATATTGGCGGAGAGTCCGTACAATTAGGAATAAGTTCATCCCGAGATTTCTCCGGTGATGCCACTGCTAACCAAAGCAACAGCTTAAACGGTGCTATCTCCGTTACCGTGGTCGACGTACTTCCTAACAGCAACCTTGTTATTCGTGGCGAAAAGTGGCTAACCCTGAATCAGGGCGATGAATATATCCGTCTTACCGGCATTATTCGTCCGGCAGACATTAGCCCCGAGAATGAAATCGTGTCCACTAAGGTTGCAAATGCGCGTATCCAATATTCGGGTACGGGAAGTTTTGCGCGAGCACAAGAAAAGGGTTGGTTAACCAAGTTCTTTGATTCTGCTTGGTGGCCTCTTTAGGTTTTAGGATAGGAGAGTGAACATGCGTTTGTTTTCAGTAGTATTAGCCGTTTTCACAATGCTTTTATCTTTACAGGCAGGTGCGCAGCGCATTAAAGATGTAGCGAGTATTCAAGGCGTACGTAGTAACCAGTTAGTGGGATATGGTCTTGTTGTAGGTTTGCCTGGAACGGGTGAACAAAGCCCGTTTACCGAACAAAGTTTCAGAACCATGCTGCGTAACTTTGGTATCAGTCTTGACGCTAACACCAAGCCAAAAATAAGAAACGTGGCCGCAGTGGCGGTACACGCCGACCTGCCTGCTTTTGCAAAACCAGGACAAACCATTGATATTACGGTTTCTTCAGTTGGCGAGGCGGCCAGTCTTCAAGGCGGAACGCTGCTCCAGACGTTTCTTCGCGGTGTTGACGGTAAAGTCTACGCTGTAGCGCAAGGCAGCTTAGTCGTAAGTGGCTTTGGCGCACAAGGCGGTGATGGCTCTCGTATTGTCGTTAATACGCCAACGGTAGGCAGAATTCCAAACGGTGCGATGGTAGAGCAATCTGTACCAACAGGCTTTGCCAATGGCGACACGTTAACGCTTAACCTCCATTATCCAGATTTCTCAACGGCTAAGTCGCTTGCAGATACGATCAACGAGCGCTTAGGTGCACAGCCCGAAAATGGCTATGTTATTGCTAGGCCCATTGATGCAGCGTCTGTTCGCGTGTCGGCCCCGCGAGATGTCGGTCAGCGCGTGGGCTTTTTGGCTACCTTAGAAAACTTCGAATTTACACCAGCTGATGCGCCAGCGCGGGTGGTAATAAACAGCCGAACAGGCACCATTGTTATTGGCAGTGACGTTCGCTTGTTACCAGCAGCAATTACTCACGGCGGGCTAACGGTGACCATCTCTGAAAATCAGCAAGTTTCTCAACCTAACGCGTTTGGTGAAGGGCAGACTGCCGTTACCACTCAGTCGATTGTTGATGTCGATTTGGCAGATAGCCGCATGTTTAAGTTTGAGCCAGGCGTTACTCTGGACCAGCTTGTGCGCGCGGTAAATGAGGTGGGCGCTGCGCCGGGCGATTTAATGGCAATTTTGGAAGCATTACGTCAAGCAGGCGCATTGCGTGGAGAGCTCGTTATTATTTAAAACGAGAAAGAGCATTTACGAGACGTTAGTAAAATAAAGTCACAGCGGAATAAGCACGATGGAATCACTTAGCACAAAAAGTCAGCTTGATATGGCTCGCAATGTCCACGATATGGGCAGCATAAACAAAATGCGTGAAGCCATTGCGTCGGGCGACGAGACGGTATTGCAAGAAGCTGCCCAGCAGTTTGAAGCGATATTTGTGCAAATGATGTTGAAATCAATGCGTAAAGCACAAGATGCCCTTGCTGACGAAAATAGCCCATTTAATTCACAGCAAGTTAAGTTTTATCGTGATATGCACGACCAACAGCTAGCGACAGACCTCACTTCCGGTGGCGGTTTAGGTCTCGCTGATGTCATTGTTAAACAGTTAGGTCAAACTGAGGATAGCTATACGCCTGCCAGTGTAATCAGAAGTGACGGAGACTTATCATCACTTAACAGAAACCGTGTGTACAACGTAACTGAGGCGCAGGATATTGCCCTCTCTTCACAGTCTATTCGCAGCCAGTCAGCACAAAAAGATGCCATGTTCGAAAGTCCCGAGCAGTTTGTAGAGAGCCTAATGCCAATAGCTGAGAAAGTGGCAGCAAAATACGGAATGGATCCTAAAGCAATAATTTCCCAAGCCGCGGTTGAAACCGGGTGGGGCAAATTTGTTATCCATAAAGCGGATGGGGAAAGCTCGCACAACTTATTTGGCATCAAAGCAAATAAGGGATGGCAAGGAGAGCAGGCTGTAGTCGACACGTTGGAATTTAACAATGGACTACCGCAAAAACAAAAGGCTGCTTTTAGGTCCTACTCGTCAGTAGAAGACGCAATGGAAGACTATGGACGCTTTATCACATCACAGCCTCGCTACAGCCATGCTGTCGAGAATGCTTCTGACGCAGCGCGCTATACCCATGCGCTTCAAGAAGCGGGCTACGCTACCGACCCTGAATACGCGCGCAAGATAATGGCAGTGTATAACAGCGATCGTCTCAGCACGTTAATGCCATAGCATTGGAGATTACATTGTGAGTTCTGTCGATTTATTCTCATTAGCCACCAGTGGTGTTAACGCCAGTAGTAAGCTATTACAAACGACCAGTAACAATATTGCCAACGTCAACACGCCAGGCTATGTTCGCGAGCGCACTGAGCTTCAAAACAGCCAAGTCTTCGGTGTAGAGATCGGCAATACCGAACGTATCATCAACGTATTTGCTCAAAATCAATTGCGCAGGGACATTACTTCTGTCGGCGAGCTTGAGGCATTCTCTAGTAAAACAGCGGCCATTGACAATCTACTAGCGAGTGAGGCTAACTCAATCTCCCAAGGATTGAGCGAGTACTTCGCCGCGTTGCAAACAGCTGCTGACGATCCTACTAACCTGGCGTCTCGCGACCAAGTGTTAGGAAAATCTGAGTCTTTGTACCAACGAATGAAGACACTTTCTGATTATATGTTGGAGAAAGAAGAAGAACTAAACCTAGAGTTCACGTCGATGGTGAACCGAGCGAACACCTTGATTGGCAACATTGGCGATCTAAACCGCAATAT
The DNA here is from genome assembly GCF_037029575.1 of Alteromonas sp. CH_MED4-4. NCBI lineage: Bacteria > Pseudomonadati > Pseudomonadota > Gammaproteobacteria > Alteromonadales > Alteromonadaceae > Alteromonas > Alteromonas sp. CH_MED4-4. The sequence goes on from NZ_JAYMEU010000002.1 coordinate 165,653, forward strand.
TGTTATTGCCAATGGCAACAATACTAGCGACCAGCCTAGCGCATTGCTTAATGAGAGAGATCAAGCGATAGACGAGCTCGCTTCAATCATGGGGATAACAGTTAAAGAAAGCACCACGCAAAATGGAGCGGTAACAATTAATCTGACTTCTGGTGAGTCATTGGTATTAGAAAATGGCGCATTTAATTTATTTGAACTGAATACCAATGCTGACTTAACGTTCAAGCAGCTTAAACTAGAAACAAACTTTGGCTCACAGACAAAAGCTGATGCCTCAATACGTATAGTGGAAGATGATTTAGGTGGCGCACTTGGCGGTTTATTCGGGTACAGAAACGAAATTTTAGGCCCTGCAATGCGGGATGTTGGTCAGCTATCAGTAGCATTCGCCGATGCAATGAATACGCAAAATAAATTGGGGATGGACTTAGACGGTCAACTTGGTAGCAATATTTTCGATATACCTTCGTTTCGCGGATTAGCATATAGCGATACCAATGGTGACTATGTTGTAACTGCCCAGATTACCGAAGGTAAAGGTGCAGAGCTAACGGATGCTGACTACAAAATTGAGGTTACGGCAGTAACTGCGGGCGTGCCTAGCCAAATAGAAATTACGCTATTAAATGCAGATGGCACACCGAAAAAAGACGCTTCTGGCAATGATATTATCTATTCCAATTACGCGGTTACAGCTGGGTTTAATGAATTGCCCGGTGGTATTGAAGTTGATTTCTCAGGAACCGATCCCTATACCGTGGGTAATGAGTTTCTCATTCAGCCAACTAAAGATATCGCGTCTAAGATTACACTAGAGACAAATCGCCCTGAAGATTTGGCGTTTGCAAGCCCGGTGAGAGCGGGAGCAAATAATACAAATTTGGGAAGCGCAAATGTTATTGACGTTACGGTATCTAACACAGAAGTCGGCGCTTCTGCTTTTGACGGAGCGGGTGAGCTGTTAAATTCAGCGCCAGCTCAAATTAACTTTACGGCCGCAGATACATACGACGTTGTAGATGGAAGCGGTAATGTTTTAGCTACAGTAACTGGCACAACTGATTTAACTAACCTCATTAGTCAAGCGGGAATAAGCCCAGATCCAGGCTTTGATTTGAGCTTGGATGGCGTGCCAAAAGCTGGGGATAGCTTCTCGATCAGCTATAATACAGATGGCTTTAACGATAACAGTAATGCGCTTAATTTAGCTGCAATTCAAAACGAAAATACCGTGCAAGTGAGCAGTGAGGCAACGAATACACCACGTACCTTCCAAGATGCTTATGCATCTATGGTTGGCCGAATTGGTGAAGATGCCTCGATGGCAAAAGTAACACTTGCTTCAGCGGAAGCCATGAAGGTTCAATCGCAGAATTGGTTTGAGTCTGTCTCTGGCGTTAGCTTAGACGAAGAAGCCGCAAATTTAATAAAGTATCAACAGAGCTATGCTGCCGCAGCGCGAATTTTGTCTACGGCGCAAGAATTGTTTAATACCATTTTGCAGTCAGCAAGGTAGGTGAGTTATGCGTATATCAACGAATCAAATTTATGATCAAAACATGCGCTCGATTATGCAAAATCAGGGCGATTTGGCAAAGACTCAAGAGCAGCTAGCTTCTGGAAAACGCATTATCACTCCAAGTGACGACCCCGTTGGTGCGGCAAAAGTATTACGTTTAACCGAAGAAATCGATGAGCTAACCCAATTTCAGCGCAACAATGATCTAGTAACAGGTTCGCTCGAACAGCAGGAAGCTGTATTGACGAATATTACCAATTCGGTTAACCGTGCTAGAACATTAATCGTTCAGGCGGGAAATGGTATTTTGGATGATCCTGACAAACGAGCTATCGGGTCAGAGTTAGAGCAAATTAAGCTCGAAATATTTGATTTGATGAACACGCAGGATGCAGATGGAAATTACCTGTACGCAGGTTATCAATCTGGCAATCAAGCATTTACTTTTAACCCTGCTTCGGGAGGTAATGCAATATCCTTTTCAGGCGATGCTGGCGTAAACTTCATTCAGCTTTCAAATAGCTCGAAGATTCAGTCTACCAGTAACGGGTATGAAGTTTTTGAGAACGTACTATCTCGTTTCAACTTTTCAGTAACAGCGAATACGGTAACTTCGTTAGAGGGAGCGACAATTAAGGAGCAAGGTACTTTCGATACCTTTTTTAATAATAATTATGATAATGCTAACCTAACAAACAACGACTTTAGGGTTGATTTTCTCGGAACAGGTCAGGCTCAGCTTGTTAATCAAAACAGTGGTGCAGTTATTGAAACGGTAGGCTACACCTCAGGAGAGCCCTTTACGCTGAAAGGTATGCAATTTGAAGCCGTTGCGTCACCAGGCGACTCGATCAGTTTTTCTCTAGATCAACCTGAGAAAAAAAGCATGGCTCAAACAATCCATGAAGTGCAGTCTTTACTATCAGACACTTCAATTAATCATGGAGCGCTACAGGATGCTATCGCCGATGCATTGGTAGGTCTGGATAACGGCCTAGAGAAAATATCTCTAGAGCGCGCTTCCTTGGGAAGTCGCTTGAATATCGCAGAAAGTACTTATGAAAGTAACCTAGACATGGAAATTGCAGCGAAAGCCCAGCGCTCTTCAATTCAAGATGTTGACTACGCTGAAGCATCGACTGAATTTGCGAAACAGGAAACCGCGTTAAGTGCGGCACTGGCAACATTTCCGCAAATTTCCAACCTTTCCTTATTTAACTACATTTAGTCGGGGTTAAAATAACGATTTAACCCCACCAATTTTGGCTACATAGACCCTAGCCTGATTATCTATATGGCTTGAATAGTAAGACATGTAGAGTAGATCATTATCTAATATCAGGCCCGGATAACTCGTATCACCGCTACTGGGCATTGTTAGTATTTCGGTTAGTGTTTTATTTGTCTTATCGAAATGCCAAAGTCGTGTCGAAAACTCTCTGGTGACCCAGTTCACATGCCGACCAGCAACAAGGAATGTTGTTTTAGTGAGCGCTATGGCACAAGGCCCACCAATATAAATTCCCAAGTCATGCCAGAACCACTTTGTATAGGGAGGCGTAGATGTGCCAAATTGAGCAGAAAATGTATCGGCATCTCGTCTTAAAAATACTGTTGCTTCACCGTCGTGGTCAAACAAGAGGGCGCTTTCATTTGGGAATCCCTTGTTATTTTTAGCAAGACCGAAAACGTTTGGTTTGTGGACGCGCATTGCGCGGGTGGGGTCGCCTTCGTAAAGCGAAATGTAATCAGCGGGGCGGTGATAAGCAAAGCCGAATGCCTTATTGTTTATCCATTGCGGCTTCCATATCCACCAGCCATCATCGCCGAACCAGTGTTTGCTAGACCAAGATTGTCCAGTTGTGGAGAGAACACTTAGCATCTTAGTATGTGCTTGTTCATTTTCATCAATTGTCTTAGCGTAGGCCGTTACTATTGCTCTTTGACCGTCGTACATCAATTTAGGATCTCTTAAATCGGTACCGAGCTCTTTAATCAACACTTTGTTGATCACCTCTAACGTTTCTTTACGCAAAGTAAGGATAACAATAGCGCCATCTCTGCTCACATGATCTGTTGCTTGGCGATAGCAGCACAGCAGTGAACTGCTACTTTTGTCGAAGGGATTCTCCATCAAATCAGTAAAGGCTGCATGAACTGCAGGTGGTGATACACGACTAATTTCAACTATTTGAAGTTTTTGTTTCAATTGAAATCTCCTTTAAAAATCTGATGGTTACTGAAAGTTCTTGTCTCGTCGAGCGGCAATATATTACCGCTAATCGGCAAATATCGTAATTTTTTCTAAAGAGAATTTATATGTTGTCGATACAGTTTCTGAGAGAGCCAGTTCATCAATTACCCCTCAGGTCTTGATGACTACTAAAACAAAACGTCGGAAATCCCGACAGCCAGCGCACGCTGGACTGAGAGTGTAGGAGAGACTTTATGTCTATGTTCGTTAATACCAATGTATCCTCATTGAATGCCCAGCGTCAGCTATTTGATGTTAGTAATTCTTTGAGTACTTCATTTGAACGTTTATCTTCAGGCTTCCGTATCAACAGCGCTGCTGATGATGCTGCAGGTCTTCAGATTACCGATCGTATGACCTCACAAATCGAAGGTCTAAACCAAGCCGTTCGTAACGCTAACGATGCGATTTCATTGTCGCAAACTGCTGAAGGCGCGTTGTCTGAGACAACAACAGCACTTCAACGTATTCGTACTCTAGCTATTCAATCACAAAACGGTATCAACAGTTCTGCAGACCGCGCAGCGCTTCAGAAAGAAGTATCTGCACTACGTACAGAAATTTCGCGTGTCGCCACAACTACTGAGTTTGCCGGTGTAAGCATTCTATCAGGTACATTCTCTGCTTCGTTCCTAGTAGGTGCTAATGCGGGTCAAACAATTTCAGTTAATTTGTCTACACCTACTTTAACCGCTGCGGGTGTTTCAGGTTTTGGTCCGTCAGGTCTTGGTATTGGCACTGGTGATGTTCTTACAGCGAGCGCAGCATCGTCAATTCTTGATAACGTAGACAGCGCGATTTCTGCTATTGGTAGCTTACGAGCTGATTTGGGTGCTTTGCAAAACCGCTTCCAGTCAACTATTCGTAACCTAAGCAATATCTCTGAAAACGTGTCGGCTGCACGTTCACAGATTAAAGATACAGATTTTGCTACGGAAACCGCTAACTTGACGCGTAACCAGATCATTCAGCAGGCAAGTACTACTGTATTATCTCAGGCTAACCAGCGTCCTCAGGCTGCTTTACAGCTTCTAGGCTAATCGCCATTAACGTGAAGTCAGGAGGTAGTGCTCTAGTTCACGTGCGTTCAAAGCTGGTCTTTTGAAGACCAGCTTTTCTAATATACCGACCTTTAAAACGCGTTATTCCCCTCATTTACACTATTCGTGCACGTAAAACTACCCTCTAACACTTTGGAATATATAGATTTTTAATTTATATCCGCCGTTTTTCTAAAAATTAGCAAAAAATACCTAAAGTAAAATTCGATCTTTGACGATAACTATTACAAAGGGGAGATAAACCATGTTTCTTTTCTCTACGCTTCTAAATCTTATGTTTAAGAGCGTAAAAAGCACAGTTTGAATACAAGTTTTTTTAAATTAACTGTATTTAAAAGTTAGGAAAAACAGTGCGTTAAATCGAATAAAATTATTTGAAAAAATTACTAAAGTAAATTCAAGTAAAGGTCGATAAAAAATGGAGTTTGCTGATGAATGGTTAGAGCTGCTGACCGGCGAGAATAGAGCCAGGAGGTAGTGAGAGGTTTGAGGTTCTGGAACACCAAACCCACCGACCAGCAAAGAGAAGTAACTTCTCTACTTAGCAAGTTCCATTGGTAGTGTGCCAATGAAACGTCAGATTAAACTGACATGTAATTCAAAGCACAGGCTATGCCAAATATTTAAACTAATCGCGCAAATAATAAAACCAATAGCGCAACACTCGAAACTGTTAGGAGAGACCCATGAGTCTATTTGTTAATACCAACGTGTCATCTTTGAATGCACAACGTCAATTGTTCACTACCGGTAATAACTTGAGCACCGCGTTTGAACGTCTTTCATCTGGTTTTAGAATTAACAGTGCTGCAGACGATGCCGCGGGACTGCAAATTACTGACCGTATGACCTCGCAAATTCAAGGTTTGGATCAAGCGGTACGAAATGCTAACGACGGTATTTCACTAGCACAAACTGCTGAAGGTGCGATGGCTGAAACTACCACTGCTCTACAACGTATTCGTACGTTGGCGATTCAATCGCAGAACGGTATTAATAGCTCAGCTGACCGAGCGGCGCTGCAAAAAGAAGTTTCTGCATTGAGAACTGAAATTTCACGTATCGCAACAACAACTGAGTTTGCTGGGGTTAGTATTCTTTCAGGTGTGTTCTCTGCTAGCTTTTTGGTAGGCGCAAACTCTGGACAAACAATTTCAGTGAACTTATCAACTCAAGCATTAACCGCAGCAGGGGTTAACGGCTTCAGTGCTACAGGGCTTGGAATTATATCTGCCGACGTTTTGACTGCAGCAGGTGCGTCTGCTCTTCTTGATGATGTAGATGCAGCAATCTCTGCAATTGGTGGCCTTCGCGCAGATTTGGGTGCTATTCAAAACAGATTCCAATCTACGATTAGAAACCTGAGCAATATCTCAGAGAACGTATCAGCGGCAAGATCGCGAATCAAAGATGCAGACTTTGCCACCGAAACGGCAGAACTAAGCCGCAACCAGATTTTACAGCAAGCTAGTACTACTATCCTGGCACAGGCTAACCAGCGTCCACAGGCTGCACTTTCACTACTAGGTGGTTAATTAAAAGACGCTTGAATTTGGGAAGGAGTTGAGAGGCCATCCCCTGAAAAAGGATAGCGGCCGTAAGGCCGCCCCTTTGAGAAAGCGTCGACTAACAGGACTGAGAGTGTAGAAGTGTTGGTTGAGAGGCCAGTTTATCCTACTAAATACCTGCCAGCCGACAGAAACTGAATTTGCTCAATCTCCTAACGTGAGCAAATTGGCCGAGATTAGATAGTCTCGGCCTTTTTTTAGTAATACCGAAACATCCCGCCAATTTCAAACAAATTGCAGAGCACGACAATTTGCTCAAAATATACCATGCAGCATCAATGCCAATTTTAAATTTAGAGTAAAAGATTTCCGCCTGTCTTATTGATGAGACATACAGTAGCACTTACATTCCAATTCTTTCCTGTTCAATAAATAAGCTGATTCTGTCTTGCGTATGAGAAGTAGGTACTGCCGCTTTGTTGCGAAAAAGACAAACCGTCTTGAACGTTTTAACTCGTTTTAATCATTGCTCGATAAATCAACCGAATAAACGTGATCTTTTTAAATTTTTATAAATTTATTTGTCAACTAATTCAGAGGCTTACCTTTTTGCTTCGAAAAAAAATAAAAAAACGAAAAAAAAACTAAAGAACCTAAAGGGTTGGCCGATACCAATAGTTGAGGGGTAATTTACTTTACTTTTAACAGAGGCGTTAGCTCGGAGTAGTGACCAAGCTAATTTGAACTGGAAGGATTTGATCGTACCACATTGGTCGACGAGTCCCTAGGAGGTATTCCAATGAGTTTATTCGTTAACACAAATGTGTCTTCGATCAACGCACAACGTCAGCTTTTTGACGTAAATGATCGTCTTAACACGTCGTTCGAAAGATTGTCTTCAGGTTTTAGAATTAACAGTGCCGCAGATGATGCTGCAGGTCTTCAAATTTCTGACAGACTTACGTCGCAAGTTGAAGGCTTGAACCAAGCAGTACGCAACGCGAACGATGCTATTTCTTTAGCACAAACAGCTGAAGGTGCGATCAGTGAGATTACTACGAGCCTACAGCGTATTCGTCAGCTATCAATTCAATCGCAAAACGGCATCAACTCTTCTGCTGACCGTTTGGCGCTTCAAAAAGAAGTATCAGCGCTAAGAACTGAAATTTCTCGTACCGCAACGGATACTCAGTTTGGAAACGTAAACATCTTAGATGGTAATTTTTCAGCGTCATTCCTAGTGGGTGCTAACGCAGGTCAAACGATTTCAGTAAACCTTTCAACCGGTAACCTAGGCTCAATCACAGGGTTCAGCACAGCTGGTCTTGGTATAGATGGTGATAGCGTTGTGACTGCGTCAGGTGCTGCTGCGTTATTAAGTGCGGTTGATGCTGCAATATCTGGTGTTGGGGGCGTTCGTGCCGATTTAGGTGCGCTTCAAAATAGATTCCAATCGACTATCCGTAACCTTAGTAACATTAGCGAAAACCTGTCAGCGGCTCGCTCTCAAATCAGAGATACGGACTTTGCTGCGGAAACGGCTGAACTAACGCGTAACCAAATTATTCAACAAGCATCTGTTTCCGTTCTGAGCCAGGCTAATCAGCGTCCACAAACTGCGCTATCGTTGCTTGGATAAGCTATAATACAATTTAGCCTTAGTTGAGATGTAGCGGGTGCTTGCTTAGGCAGGCTCCCGTTTTGTCGTTTCAGAAGGGGGTAGAAACGTGGAAATACCGAATATTCAAAGTGGTCAGCCTTTTGCATCAAAGGGACGAGTAGGCGCATCGACGGATAGTGCTGCCAATACTGCACAATCGGTAAGGGATAATCTAAGTTCACCTAAAGAAGTGCAAAGCGGCGGTATCAATACAGATGAACTTACAAAGGCGCCTTTAACTCAGCAAGTGAATGCTGAATTAAAAAAGGAAAATTCGTCTCAAGGTTTATCTCAAGACGCCGATAACCAAGGTGAAGAGAGGAATACTGCTAAACTCGAAGAGGCAGTAACAAAAGTTGAATCATTTCTAACTATTCAAAACAGGGACTTAATTTTTTCGATCGACGAAAATACTAATCGGTCAGTAGTAACGGTTAAAGACGGTCAATCTGGAGACGTTATTCGGCAGATTCCTTCCGAGGAGCTTTTAAAGCTTGCCGAAAGAATCCAAGAACTACAGCAGGATGTAGGGAATAGCGTAGGGGTGTTTATCAACAGTCAGGTTTAACGAGGTAGGTTATGACTATTCAGTCGCTAGGTGTGGGTTCAGGTTTAGCCCTTGATGATCTTGTTCAGCAGCTTTTAGACGCTGAAAGGTTGCCTAAAGAGGAAAGGCTAAATGCTAAAGAAGAACAGATCGAAGCTGAAATATCTGCTCTTGGTCAGATAAAGTCAAAGCTGTCAGATTTTAAAGATGCGGTAGACGATTTGCGTAGCGATACTGATATAAACGGTCGAGAGCCTACAATCGTTAACCCTTCTGAAGATGATGACGTGCTATCGGCCGAAGCATCGAGCTCAGCCTTGCGCGGAAGTTATGATATTACCGTGCAACAGCTAGCATCGGGAAGTCGCATAACGACAGACGCGGGAGCGTTTACTTCAAGCACAGACCCTGTTTTAAGTTCTGGAACAGGTTCGTTAACCTTTAGTATTCCTGGTGGCGATTCATTTACTATCAACGTCGATTCTAGCACATCTCTTGTAGACCTCAGAGAAGCGATCAACAGCGCAGACGATAATTTCGGTGTAACCGCAAATATTATAGATACAGGTACTGCCGAAGGGCCTCGTTTGGTGTTTTTGTCTGAAGAGACCGGTGAAGGTAATGATCTAGTTATCAACAATGACACAGGCGCTGCAGAACTAGACAGACTTTCAACTGCTGGCGGTACCAGTAATATCAGTGCAGCTAATATTGAGTCGGCGAAAAACGCTATCGCATTCGTGGATGGTATTGAAGTTCAAAGCGAATCGAACAAGTTTGAAAATACGATTCAAAACGTCACCTTTGACGTAAACGAAATTTCACCCAAAGATAATGCAGGCAATTTTTTGTCAACAACATTGAAAATTGGTTTCGACAAAGAAGGGCTAGAACAAAAAATTAGAGATTTCGTTGATAATTACAATGCAATAATCGACGAGATAGGTACATTGACACGTTACGGTGAATCTGAGCTAGAAGAAGATGGTGCGCTTGCTGGAGACTCATTGCTAAGAGGAATCCAGTCTGGACTATCATCTATCATTGGCGATAACGTGTCTACTTCACAGCTTGGTGGGTTATTCAGACTTGGCATAGAACTAGATAAAGATGGAAAGCTCGAAATTAGCTCTTCAGACTTCGGGATCGGGTCTGGTGAAGACAGACTAAAAGATGCGTTGGAAGATAATTTCGACGATATCGCCACATTGTTTACTGATGAAAACGAAGGTATAGCAGTTCGTCTCTACGATTTTGTTGATGAATTCACGTCATCTGGGGGCCTTATCTCACTGCGTGAAAAAACAGCGAAAGAGAATAGAGAAGATGTCTATGCTGATAGGGAAACCTTGGAACTTCGTATGTTTAGCTATGAGCAAGTTTTGCGAGACAAATACCTAAACTTAGATCAGACCGTGGCACAATTGAATCAGACAAGCTCGGCATTATTAGCCGCACTATAACGTACGAGTTTCGGAGAAAGTATGTCTCTTAAAGGTATTAATGCCTACAAAAAAGGTAATTTAAAGCAAGATGTTGCCAATGCAGATCCTCACAAGTTGACCTTGATGCTGCTTCAAGGCGCGTTAGACAGGATTGCATATGCGAAAGGTGCAATGGAACGAAAAGAGTTGCAAGAAAAGGCGACTTTCATTTCTAAAGCAACGGCTATCATTATTCACTTGCGCGATACGTTAGATGTAAAAGTGGGCGGCGAAGTTGCTGAAAACATGTTTGCGCTTTATGAATTTATGATTGAAAAGCTAAATGAAGCTCACGTAAATAATGACGTAGCATTGTTGGACGAAGTGTCTTCTCTTTTAGCACCGATTAGAGATGCGTGGGTACAAATTCCTCAAGAAGCGAAAGATGAGGCATTTCGGGCTCAACGAGAAAGTAAGCAAGCCATTTGAACGTTGATAAATTAGATCATTCTTTAACACCACTTTTTTTAGGTAAAGTTAACGCAGCAATTGTCGGTTGCGTGGCGTCAGAGTCTGCCGCGCTCTCCACAGAACAATTCTATCACCTTATTAGCCTTCGACATTCTTTAGTGCTTCGAGAGTTGCGCAGACTCTCGGACGATGCCCGCTCAGCTTTCGCTGAAAAGGAGTTAACTATTAACCGAGAACTGGAAGCTTTAGCACTTGAGTTGAAGTTAGCAGCAAAAGAGGAGATAGTTGGCTTTTCGAGAGCGCAAAAAGCGGTAAAGAGATATAAAAAATAATGCTTAAAGCCATTAAATTTTACCTTTTAGATGATGAAGAGCAACAGTCATCACTAGAAGTTGAATCTGCATATGCGATTAAAAAGAACAAAGAAAAAAGCCTGATAGCCTTCAAACGTGTGATGCCTGTTATCTGTGCTCAGTTAATGCAATCGCGAAGCACGTCTACATCTGTGTTCGTCAATAAAGATAAAGAGCTTGATATCGTCGACTTTAATAGTGGTAAGGTACTTTATGGCGATAAAGTAACCGCAAATGTTCACAAACATGTTGATGCTTTTTTACGTTCTCCGTTAGTTTTAGATGAAAACGGCTTTTCGCGGCAAGCCTATCCTCTGGATGATAACGCTGACGTATTGGTATTGCTGGGGTTGGGGTTAGGTATTCACCTTTTAAAGCTAGTGAAAGAAGCCAATTTCAAAAGGATTGTTCTTTACGAGCCAAATTTTGAATACACACATTGCTCTTTGTACACAGGTGTGTGGCCGGAAATTTTTAAGGTTGCCGCTGAAAAAGGGACGGCGATTTACTTTCAAAGCCAGCGTGACGGAAGTTCGATCTTAGAAGACTTAAGTGAATTAAAGCAAGCTAGCCCTTTTACAACTGTTTATTTCTATCAGCATTATCATAGTGTGAGCTTTGACTCAGTAATAAGGAGCCTGTCAGAGCTAACCATCGATAACGTACAACAACGTTTATTTTCCTTCCCTTCTTCACAGCCGTTCGACGATTATTTAGTGCCATGGAGTCCTATAGTTACGAGAAGTAATTGGGATAAAAGCAACCTCAGCCGCGACACATTTGATAAAAATATAGCGGCGTTTGCTAAGTACTACCCAGACGTAGCACACGAATTTAAAGATTATGCTCCGCTCAAATGGGAGCCTCAAGCGAATCAACGAGGAGAGGTAAACCTCTTTCACATAGAGACCTGTACACCACTACATGGCGACAGTCCGAAACATGAATCTGAATTGGCTTATAATGCGTTTGTCAGACAGCCCAACCGAGATAACTTGATTTTAGGTTACGCAGGTGGAAAGCTGATTCATCACTCGCATCACAAAATGGTTAGAAGAATCCAAGAATATTTGACAGGGATGGAAGAGGAAGAAGGCGAGTTACCTGAAACTGTTAAGTCGATGCTTCTCTTTGGAATGGGATCCGGCTATCAGCTAGAGGCCTTAAGTAAATCCCGAGACATTGAAAAGCTCTTTGTTTGTGAGCCTAATCGTGATTACTTCTTTGCTTCATTGTATGCGATAGATTGGGCAGCAATTCTGACCAAAGTTGAGGAAAAACGGCATCGTATTTACCTGAACATCGGTGATGACGGAACTAACCTCGTACGGGACCTTTTAAGTCAATTCCACTCTATCGGAACACATATCATTGCCAATACCTACTTAACACTCGGCTATGATAACGAGGTACTTCTTCCTGCTGTTGATAAGCTAAGAGAAGACCTACGCTTAATTGTTGCTATGGGAGAAAATTTCGAACACTCTCGCTTTGGGACAGCCCATACCCAATGGGCAGTAGAAAACAATATAGGGTTTTATCGCAAAGATGGAGTGCCAGCCTTGGGTAAAAAACTAGGTGATGTCGCCGTGTTTGTTGTAGGAAATGGCCCGTCTCTCGACAAATTAATGCCTCTTTTAAAAGGGGAGAGGGAGAACGCAATTGTTATCTCGTGTGGTACGGCTCTTCAGGCAATGTATATTAATGGGATCGTTCCTGACTTTCATGCGGAAGTGGAGTCGAACCGAGCATCTTTCGATTGGGCATCGCGAATTGGTGATAAGGCGTACTTAAAACAAATCAATTTTATCAGCTGTAATGGTGTACACCCTGATACAGCAGAGCTTTATAAAAATACATATCTCGCGTTTAAAGAGGGTGAGTCGTCAACGGTATTAATGAGAGAACTCTTCCCTGAGTTAGATTTACCCTACCTTCACTTTTCTTATCCTACCGTGTCTAATCTAGTTGTTAATTACGTATTAGAAATGGGCTTTAAACAAGTTTATTTATTTGGGGTAGACTTAGGTATGGTGGATGTTAAACATCATCATTCTAAATCGTCGGGCTATTATAAAAAAGACGGCAAGGAGCTCTTCAACCACGAAGAGCAAGTAGACACGTCGTTAGTCGTGCCGGGAAATTTAAGACCCTATGTAAATACCAAGTTTGAATTCAATATGTCTAAATCTGTGATTGAGAAAACTCTAGCAGCGTTTAGTGATGCCGACGTTTATAACTTAAACGACGGCGCTAAAATTGCCGGTAGTCCTCCACTAGAGCAAGATGCGTTAATAATTACTAATTCAGTAAAAGACAAACAGGCAGCTATGAACTGGATTCAAACTCAGGCTCATGTTTCTATTCCAGCCGATGAATTCCAACAGAGATTTGCTCAACGTTTTAACCACGAAGCGCTAATCGAAGACATCACCAATTTTAAAGCGTTATCTGAGAGAGAGTTTAGCGGGCGCGAAGATATCGATAAGCTGGTGTTCGACCAGAGGCAATTTTTGGTCGAAGCGTATTTGCGTAAATGCTCTATTTTGTTTTTTTACTTCAATGGCACATCGAACTATATAAACAGTATTTTTAGTAAATTAACGCATTTCAAGAACGACAAACTTGTGATGGAAAAGTTTGAGGCAATAAGAGAGTGTTGGCATAACTTTCTCGACGATGCGTTAACGAGTATTTCGATGTATCCAAACGCCTTTGATACAGTTTCAAGTTTTACAAGAGAAAGGCAAGAGATCGCCCTTCAAGAGTTTATCAAAAGAGAAAGCGTAGCCTTCGTTAGTGAATCTGTGAGCGACGTACTTAAAGAACTAGAAATTAACCAAAACACTGAAAATACCCAATGCCACTATCAGATTGAACTTATCTCGAGTGTTTCAGGATTGGAAGAGCGAAAGTCTAATATCAGCCGAATGGCATATATTGTAAATTCCCCTGAACTTCTATTGACCTTACACGAGCGGCCCAAACCAGCTGAAAGCGACATCCTTATATATAGCCCATTTGAAAGCGTTGATGATAAAACTCTAGAAAAAGCCGTGTTTATCGCTATGCTTGCGCTAACATCGAGCGATAAATTGAAAATAGTGTTCCCTAAACTTGAGCAGAAAGATTGGGGGAGCTTCTTTGAGAGTTACTTCTCTACACTTTCCTGCGGTATGACATCATTTGAAACCTATAATATGTTTGCTTTAGCTTCTGAACCTCTGGCCGATAAAGAAATGACGAATGAAGGTGGAGATAGATTTTGGTTATGCCCAAGACCGTTAGAAGCATCACTTTGTGAGACAAAACTCATTTTCGGTAAAAAGGCGCCGTCTTAGCGTGATTAAATTGATTAGTCATCACGCCATTAGCGTCAAAAATTACTAAATCAGAATACGCTAACAGCAGTGATATATATGAATGTAGCAATAATTCCAGCGTGAGGCGGAAGCATTCGTATTTTGCGAAAAAAACTTCGCTTTTTTTGCAATAAGCCTATCATTGCTTAGTCTATTGAAGCCGCTTTAAACTCTGCGCAACTTGATAAGATTATTGTACGCCACTGCCCCTTTTGTTACATCTAATGGTTTGGTTAGCGTTTCTGCACAGCTAAAAAGTGCAAAGAAAGACTCTTACTTTGCAGCTACCAGTTTCCCTTTCCCGATTCAGCGTGCGTTTTAGTTCACGCCGCAAGGCGATATTGAGATGTTTGACAAAAAGCTCATGAAAACACGATATCCAGACCTACAAGAAGCCTATCATAACGCAGGGCAATTTTACTGGGGAAAAGCTGACGCTTTTCTACAAAACTTGCTTATCTACTCCCACCATGCTAGCGCGCATTTGATGCCAAGATACCGCGTACAAGATATTGATACCGAGGGAGATGGGGAACAGCAGAACTTTTATTTAGCGCGATGCAGAATCGAGGATTGTAAGGGTGGGCAATTCTGTTACGGTGCTGTTCCGCGCGGATATTGCAGAGTACATAAGAACAAGCCGCATCATGCTCTGCCTGACGTTGGCTAAGTTGCTGTTTGAACGTGGCGTATCGATAATCTTTATCTCGCAGCTTCATAAGGAGCATTGTTTAGATAAAGAAAGAGGTGCAGGTTTTAAGGTTACTGAGCTATTTGTGGATGAGCCCGCTAAATACGAGGGAGTTGGTGCCCTCATGCTAGTTGGTTAGGTGGTACAGAACTGATTGATGCAGAGATGTCATTGAAGGAAGCTTGGCTATCGTAAATGCAATAGCAAGACGTTTCAAAGGTTGCGAGAATAAACTCATTAAAGCCTTAGAAGATATGGGTAATACTGCCTCTGTATCCGTTCCGCTCATACTGGAAAACTGTTTAAATAGCGACAACAGAACGCGACTCGTATTGAGCGGGTTTTGTGTAGGGTTTAAGCGGCCTACCAGCCTATTAAAGAGGAATTAAGATCCTGTTATCAATATAGACTTGCCGTCAAACATAGATCGCCCACGATTTTTATGATTATCGTTTAAATATATCATGTGTCGGCAACAATGCCATAAACCATTAGTTTTTAACGAGTCTTCCTTAAATAAAAAGTGAAATACTCAACAGTAACGATACCGTTGAGCCGTTGGGTATTCATTTTCATACTCTTTAAAAAAACAGTCACTCGTTATTCTTCTGTCTATTTACTACACTATATTAAGTGAAAGTTTAATAGGGTAGCCTCATGATTAAAATAGGTTCCGATTCAGGTAACTCACTTCTCAGCCAAGTGCAAGAGAAGCAAGAATCCTTGATGGAGAAGCTTGCCAGTGGTAAGAAAATTAACGATGCAACTGACGGCGCAGCGGCCCAGCAAATCATCGATCGGTTAACTTCAGAAGTAGAAGGCAACCGCCAGGCTATTAATAACGTTTACGACGGAATTTCGGTGGCGCAGGTTGCAGAGGGTGGTTTAGGCAGCATCAATGACGATGTAAACCGCATTCGCGAACTTACCTTACAATCTGGTAATGGTGTTTTGAGCAGTGGCGATCGCCGTGCTATCCAATCTGAAATAACACAGCTACAAGAGAATATCTCCCAAACCATTGAGCAGACGAATTTTGCTGGCAAGCCGTTATTATCTGAAAATGGCTCACTTGACTTCCAATCAGGTTCAAGTGCGGGCCAATCAATAAGCGTCAACACACAGGATGTTGCTGCTCAATTAAACGATGTACTGGCTATCGATATTACGTCGGGAACCAGCATTGAAGATGCGCTAGGTGCAACTGATGCTGCAATTGAAACGCTCGGTAACGCGCGAGGCGATTTAGGTGCTACCCAAAACCGTTTCGAAAGTGCGGCGCGTTCTCTTACTCAAGCTAACGTGAACACCGCTGAAGCGCGTAGCCGCATTCAAGATCTTGATTTTGCTCAAGCTGTGTCACAGCAGGCGTCAAACGATGTGCTTGGTCAGGCGGCGCTAACCGTTCAAGCGCAAGCGAATCAGCAGCAAAGTCAGGTTTTATCACTGTTGAGTTAAACCAACGTACGTTAATTTTGCTAAAATTAACCGAAAGAAGCAGGGTAACCTGCTTTTTTTATTGATACATTTCCGAAAACAGCGGTTGCGCTCCGATCTTTTGTCGTTACAATTTATAAATGCGCTAAACTGTAAATAATAACAAAGCGTTCTCGGGGAATTGATGAAGAACATTTTGCTGGTTAGTGACAACCAGGAACTTATTCAAAACTTGGAAACTATCGTTACCTTCATGGGAGAATCGTGTCAATCGCGAGGCTTTAGTGATTGCGAACGGTATTTGCAAGATAGTGGAGCTGATGCTGTTCTTATAGAGCACATATCGCCAGCCATAGTCAGTGGACTGGTTGAGAAGTTTCCTCACATACCATTTGTAGCATTGGTTGAAAATAATAGCCAAGCATCAGCAGGTTGTAATCTCGTTAGCGTTATTGCAACGCCATTAACCTATCCCGTTTTGACCCAAGCTATCCATCGTTGCCAAGAATATTCAAGGCGCAAACCGAGCTTGTCTCGTACATCGGGAACAAAGACGCGACTGTTTAGAAGCCTTATTGGTAAAAGCGAACAAATACAAATAGTTCGTCGATTAGTTGAACAGGTTGCTCCAACTGATGCCACTGTCTTGATTCTAGGTGAGTCTGGAACAGGTAAAGAGGTTGTTGCACGTAATGTTCACTTCTTATCTGAACGCAAAGACGGGCCATTTATTCCGGTAAACTGCGGTGCCATTCCTGGCGAGCTGCTAGAAAGCGAGCTATTTGGTCACGAAAAAGGGGCGTTTACTGGCGCAATCAGCGCGCGTAAAGGCCGTTTTGAGTTAGCGGAAGGCGGTACGTTGTTTTTGGATGAAATCGGCGATATGCCGCTTCAGATGCAGGTTAAATTATTGCGCGTGTTACAAGAGCGTACCTTCGAGCGCGTAGGTGGCAACAAACCCCTTCAGTGTAACGTACGCATCATCGCCGCGACGCACCGCAATTTGGAAACCATGATCAATGAAGACAAGTTCCGTGAGGACTTGTATTACTGACTCAACGTATTCCCGATTGATAGTCCTGCACTCAGACAAAGAAAAGACGATATCCCCTTACTGCTCCAAGAGCTAAATAGCCGTATCCAAGGTGATGGGGTGGAAGGTGTGCGCTTTACCGAGCAAGCGATCGCCTCGTTAATGGAGCACGAATGGGCGGGCAACGTTCGTGAGCTGTCTAACTTGGTTGAACGCTTAACAATTCTTTATCCTGGTCAAATCGTTGATATCGCCGATTTACCTGAGAAATATCAATACGGTGATATACAGGCTTACGAGCCTGATTATCCCGAAGAAATTCTTGAGCGTGAAGCATTCAATGCACTCTTTGCTGAAGCGGCCGCGCAAGAGCCAGAAGAAGACCTTAACGAGCAAAGCCATAAGGGTTTGAACGGAATGGTTTCTTCATCTTTACCTGAGGAAGGGGTTAATCTCAAAGAGTACCTTTCTGAGTTGGAAGTAAACCTCATTCGACAGGCGTTAGACAATCAAGATTGGGTGGTGGCTCGAGCTGCCGACAAACTTGGTATGCGCAGAACAACGCTTGTCGAGAAAATGCGGAAATACGATATTCAGCGCACTGAAGAAGCGTAATGTCAGGTAATTGACGTTACGCTTTTCTTTTAAATTCTTCTCTATCTAATTGATAAATAAGCCAATGATGAATTGGCACATCTTCTGCTTTATCTAAGCCATAGTTTAACAGCGTCTGCAATTTGACGAGGGCAATATGGCTTTTGACAGCACACCACAATCAACTGAGTACTCAGCATCAAGCTATGCGTTAGATAGTATTGATAATGCGATATCTCGTGATGAATACGACCCCTCAAGCAGTGACGATATTTCGTCTTTGCGGTTGCAGGCGAGTCGACTTGAACACTTACTTCAGGTAATGCCTGCGGGCGTTATCGTTATAGACGGCAAAGGGATCGTACGCCAAGCCAATGAACAAGCGAAAGCACTGTTGGGTGAACCGCTGGAAGAGGAAGTGTGGCGAAGTATTATCACGCGCTCATTTAAGCCCCGCGCTGACGACGGCCACGAAGTCTCACTTGTTGACGGTCGCCGAGTGAAGCTTTCTATCACGCCATTAGAAAATGAGCCTGGGCAATTAATTGTTATTACCGACTTAACCGAAACGCGGCAGCTGCAAGCACGCGTGAGTCATATGCAGCGCCTGTCTTCTCTCGGAAAAATGGTGGCATCCCTTGCTCACCAAATTCGTACGCCTCTCTCTGCGGCCATGCTCTATGCGTCTAATTTAACGCGCAAAGGCTTGGGACAAGAAGCACAAACTCAATTTGCAAACAAGCTAACTGACAGGCTTAAAGAGCTAGAGAGTCAGGTTAACGACATGCTGCTTTTCGCTAAGTCAGGGGAAGAACAAGTGGTCAGCCAAATTAGCTTGGGAGAGTTGTTTACTTCAATTGAAGGCAGTGCCCAAACCATGACGGCTCAAGCACAGCAAACGCTAACTTTTAGCGGCTTCGATAAAAACGTATCTATCACCGGCAATCTTACAGCGCTTCAGGGCGCGTTATTAAACCTTGTTCACAATGCGAGCCAAGTTACTCCGAAAGGGGAGTGCGTGCACGTAGAAACTGCAGTGTCTGATGAACGTTTGCAAGTGGCCATTATAGATAAAGGTCCTGGCGTACCGGATAAACTCAAAAACAAAATTTTTGAACCGTTTTTCACAACTAAAACTCATGGCACGGGTCTTGGACTTGCGGTGGTTAAATCCGTCGTAAACGCCCACAACGGTTTGCTTAGCGTATCAAATATGCCAGAAGGTGGGGCGTGCTTTAGTGTGTCTTTGCCGTGTGTGGTGAACGCTCAATCTTCACAAACATTGACGCATGTTGCGTAGGTCATAGGAGAGAATAATGTCTAAAACTACCATTTTAATTGTTGAAGATGACGCAGGATTACGCGAAGCACTCCTAGACACCCTTCTGTTAGGTAACTATGAGGTTGTTGCCGCTGATTGTGCTGAAGAAGCGTTAATGGTACTGTCTTCGCGCTCCGTCGATTTAGTGGTAAGCGATATTCAAATGGGCGAAATGAGCGGTTTAACGCTACTTAAGAGTATCAAAACCAAGTACCCCAATATGCCGGTGCTATTGATGACAGCCTATGCCACTATTGATGATGCCGTGCAGGCAATGCGCGATGGCGCTACAGACTATCTATCAAAACCGTTTGCCCCAGAAGTACTGCTTAATTTAGTGGGACGCTACGCGCCGGCTCAAAAAATAGAGTCACGCACGCCTATTGTTGCTGACCCTTCAAGCTTGAAGTTACTTGAGCTCTCTCGCAAAGTCGCGAAGTCCGACGCCACTGTGATGGTAATGGGACCAAGCGGTTCGGGTAAAGAAGTGCTGTCTCGCTATATTCACGATCAGTCGCCGCGAAGCGATGCGCCATTTGTCGCCATCAACTGTGCAGCCATACCAGAGAACATGCTAGAAGCGACCTTGTTTGGTTACGAAAAAGGTGCGTTCACCGGCGCTATTCAGGCTTGCCCGGGTAAATTTGAACAAGCCCAAGGCGGTACGCTGTTACTTGATGAAATAACCGAGATGGATTTGGCGCTTCAAGCTAAACTGCTACGCGTGTTACAAGAGCGCGAAGTAGAGCGTCTTGGCGGACGTAAAACCGTTAAGCTCAACGTCCGTGTTATTGCTACAAGTAACCGAGATTTGAGAAAAGCAGCGGATGCGGGAGAGTTCAGAGAAGATTTGTACTATCGCTTAAATGTATTCCCTATTGGGTGGCGCCCGCTATCGGAACGCCCAGGAGACATTGTTCCGCTTGCCGAGCACCTTGTTCAGCGTCACGCCAGTTCACAGGGCTTGGGTACTATCAGATTAAGTGCTGCAGCGCGCAATAAATTGTCCCAATACAGCTGGCCAGGAAACGTTCGAGAGCTAGAGAACGTGGTTCAGCGAGCGCTTATTCTTTGTGAGAACAATGAAATAGATGCTGGCGATTTAATGATTGACGAAGACATGACGGCACCTGTTGAAACACTGCAAGAGCATGTTGAAGAAAATAGGTTAGGGTCTGAGCTGCGCTACCAAGAACATCAAATTATCCTCGATACATTGGTGTCGTGTAACGGCAAGCGTAAAGATGTGGCAGAAAAGCTCGGCATTAGTCCAAGAACCCTTCGTTACAAATTAGCGCGCATGCGCGAAGACGGTATTGAAGTGCCCGCATAAGGTCGCTTTCTACACTTTCGGTTTCCTCGTCCTTATCCGTCGCCTCTGTAGTAAAGAAGGCGGCGGTTTTTTGTTGCTCACACTAAGTCAAACGCCATAAATTTGGCTAACCCTCTTATTTTTGATTTATCTTATTGATATGTATAGCTTTTTAAAGTTGGCAAGCCCTTTGCTAAATCCCCTCTATACATAAGTTATACGCCGATGTTCAGGCGGTCTCGAAAAAGCACTAGGAGTGGTTATGGACGTTAAAGCCAATAGTTTGTATCAAGAAATGCAGAACATGATTGGGCAAACTCGTCTTCAAGTTAATGAGCCTCAACAGCAGCCGCTTAGTGAAGTTAATAGCTCGGCAAGTGATTTCTCGACCATGCTAAAGAATGCGGTAGATGGTGTAAACGGCATGCAGCTCGAATCAAAAGACGCGCAGCAGCGTTTTGAAATGGGCGACCCTAACTTAAGCCTAGCTCAAGTTATGCTGACGAAAGAAAAGGCGGGCATTGCTTTTGAAGCCACTGTTCAAGTACGTAACAAAGTACTTGAAGCCTATAAAACAATAATGAATATGCCGGTGTAGGTGGAGTAGGTTATGGCTGAAGCTACAGGTACAAACCTTACGGTTCCTGATCAAAATCAAGCAGTGGACAATGAGCCAGAAAACAAATCTGGTTTTATGGACACTTTAGGTAGCGCAGATATGATGCGCCAAATGGCCCTTGTGGTTGTTTTGGTAATCTGCGTCGCCATCGCTATTTTTATTCTTATCTGGTCGCAAGAACCTGATTACCGTCCACTTGCGAAAATGGAAACCCAAGAGCTTATTGAAACCCTCGATTATATGGATGCGAACCAAATCGACTATAAGCTTGAAGGCAATATTGTTTACGTAAGAAGTGACGAATTCCAAAATATTCGTTTAGGCATGACCCGCCAAGGGTTAACTAAGGTCTCTGATGCCGGTACCGATATCATTATGCAGGATATGGGGTTTGGCGTGAGCCAGCGTGTTGAGATGGAACGTCTAAAACACGCCCGCGAGCAACAAATCGCGGCCACTATCGAAGATATCGCAAGCATTCAAAAAGCCCGTGTCTTGTTAGCTATGCCTAAAGAGAACGTATTTGCGCGAAGAGAGAAGAAAGCGTCGGCAACCGTTGTGCTAACGGCTAAGCGCGGTGCCGTTATTGCAGGTGAAGAGGTTGATGCTGTTGTCGATATTGTGGCGTCTGCAGTGCAAAACATGGAGCCGTCTAAGGTAACCGTAACAGACAGCAATGGTCGTCTGCTTAACTCAGGCTCTCAAGATTCTATGAGTGCTCGTGCCAGAAAAGAATACGAGATTGAGCGCCAGCGTGAGCAAGAGTACTTAGAAAAAATTGACGCGATACTGATTCCAGTATTGGGCATAGGTAACTACACAGCACAAGCTGACGTTACCATGGACTTTACAGCTATGGAACAAACACAGCGTAGCTACAACCCTGATTTACCTGCGGTTCGCAGTGAGATGATCATGGAAGAAAACAGCGTAGGTGGCGGTGTTGGCGGTATTCCTGGTGCACTGTCTAATCAACCTCCATTAGATTCTAATATTCCAGAAAATGCAGTGGGCGGCAGTCAACAAACTATGCCTGGGCGCACAGCAAAAGAGTCTACGCGCAACTACGAACTTGATACCACTATCAGTCATACCAAGAAACAGACAGGGGTTATTCGCAGATTAAGTGTATCTGTGGCGGTGGACTATACCCAAGTTGCGGGTGAAGACGGTGCGATGACGCCAACACCGCGTAAACAAGAAGAGATTCTCAACATACGTAGGCTTTTACAGGGCGGCATTGGCTTTGACGTTACCCGTGGTGATTCGTTAGAAGTTGTAAGCGTGCCCTTTACTCGGATGGACGCAGGGGAAATTGAAGACGCGCCTATTTGGGAGCAGCCCGGATTTCTACCAATTCTTAAGCTAGTTGTTGGTGGCTTGGTTATAATAGTGCTTATCATCTTCGTGATTCGTCCTATGCTACGTCGTCTTATTAATCCTGATGAGTCGAACGACGCCGATGAGTTTGATGCAGACGAGGGCTTAGATTTAGGCGACGACACCATTAGCATGTTAACGTCTGACTTTGACGAAGGACAGGTAGGCTTTGCGCCAGATGGTTCACTCATGCTGCCTGACCTGCACAAAGATGAAGATGTACTTAAAGCCGTACGTGCCCTTGTGGCCAATGAACCTGAGTTATCAGCCCAAGTAGTGAAGGGCTGGTTAATGCAAGACGAGTAGTGAGATAAGATTATGGCTGAAGAACTTGCCAATGTTGACGAGCCGTCATACGACGTCAGTAAATTAGAAGGCGTAGAAAAAGCGGCCATCTTGCTGCTGAGTCTTTCTGAAGAAGACGCCGCCCAGATATTGAAACACTTAGAGCCCAAGCAAGTACAAAAGCTCGGTACTGAAATGGCAAAAGTGGACGATATGACGCAAACCAAAATTACGGCGGTTCATAAGCACTTTATCGAAGAAATTCAGAATTACAGTACCATTGGCTTCCAAAGCCAAGACTTCGTTAAACGTGCGCTCACAGCCGCGTTAGGTGAAGATAAGGCCGCAAACCTAATTGATCAAATCCTGATGGGAAGCGGTGCAAAAGGCCTAGACTCATTGAAGTGGATGGATTCTAAGCAAGTAGCCAGCATTATTCGCAATGAGCACCCGCAGATTCAAACTATCGTATTGTCTTATTTAGAGCCTGAACAAAGTGCTGAAATATTGGCGCAGTTCCCTGAAAAAGTGCGACTCGACTTGCTAATGCGTATAGCAAATCTAGAGGAAGT
Organism: Alteromonas sp. CH_MED4-4; assembly: GCF_037029575.1. NCBI lineage: Bacteria > Pseudomonadati > Pseudomonadota > Gammaproteobacteria > Alteromonadales > Alteromonadaceae > Alteromonas > Alteromonas sp. CH_MED4-4. The sequence goes on from NZ_JAYMEU010000002.1 coordinate 189,056, forward strand.
TCAGCCGGCTGCACTACAAGAGCTGAACGAAATCATGGAGAAACAGTTTGCAGGTCAAGCGGGTACACAAGCAGCAAAAATGGGCGGCCTGAAGTCTGCAGCGAACATTATGAACTACCTAGATACCGCGATAGAAGGTCAGTTGATGGATGCTATTCGCGAGCAAGACGAAGAGATGAGCCAGCAAATTCAAGACCTGATGTTTGTATTCGACAATCTAGTCGATGTAGACGACAAGGGTATTCAGGCCATACTGCGCGAAGTACAGCAAGACGCGCTGCTTAAAGCCATTAAAGGTGCTGACGAAGAGCTTAAAGACAAAATTATGCGCAACATGTCTAAGCGTGCTGCTGAAATGCTTAATGATGACTTGGAAGCGCTTGGTCCTGTGCGTATTAGTGAAGTGGAAACTGCGCAGAAAGAGATCCTTTCTGTTGCCCGTCGACTTTCTGACTCTGGTGAAATCATGCTTGGTGGTGGCGGCGGCGAAGAGTTCCTGTAGGAACGTTAGTCCCGTCACTCATTCAGCCTAGGTAAACATATGACTGCCAAAAAAAGTTTCAGCGAAAACGAAGTAAATGAAGCTAAAAAATGGGACCTACCTTTCGTTGATGACCCCACTGCACCCCGAGAAAACGAGCCGACCAACGCGTTAAACAAACGTTCAGACTGGAAGTATGAACCGCCTGAAGTTGAGGAAGAGATTAAGCCGCCTACCGCTGAAGAAATAGAAGCTATACGTCAGGCTGCTTATGATGAAGGTTATCAGGAAGGTAAAGAAAAAGGTTTTGAAGAAGGAAAAGCGCAAGGCCTTGAAGCAGGTTTAGCGGAAGGTAAAGAGCAAGGTCACACCGAAGGACTTGAACAAGGGCTTGAAGAAGGCCGCCAGCAAATGACGGCACAAGCCGAAGTGTGGCAAATGCTTGCTGAAAAATTTCACGACCCACTCTCGCAAGCCAACGATGAAACCCGAGATCAATTGGTAAAACTCGCCGTAACTCTTGCAAAAGCAGTTATTAAAACAGAGGTAAGTACTAACCAACAGGTTATAATGCAGGCGTTAAGCGAAGGTATTAAAGCGCTACCAATTAATCAAGCTGACTATCAAATTCATATGAATCCTGAAGATATTGAATTGGTTAAAGAGCATTTTGGTGAAGAGGAAATTACCAAAAAAGGCTGGAATTTGGTTGAAGCACCAGCAATGGAACGCGGTGGCTGTGACATTACCACTGCGCAAAATGCCGTAGATGTGTCGATTGAGCGTCGATGCCGCGACGTTATCGATAAGTTTCTTTTAAACCAAGGTTTATCTAATGACTAGCCCTTGGCATGCCCATTTTGAATCACTTACTAAACAAGTGACATCGCCACCCGTTGTTGCGGCGGGAAAATTAGTCCGGGGCATAGGGCTTACCCTTGAAGCTGTAGGTTGCCAGCTGCCGGTGGGCAGTCAATGTTTAGTGCAAACCATCGAAGGCGAAATAGAAGCTGAAGTAGTTGGCTTTGGTGATGATATTACCTATTTGATGCCCACTGAAGCGGTTCGCGGTATTGTGCCAGGGAGTCGCGTTATGCCGTTAAACCGGCAAAGCGGTTTGCCGGTAGGTATGGGACTGTTGGGTCGTGTGGTCGATGGCAACGGTCAGCCCCTTGACGGACTGGGTGAAATCAATGCCGAAGCGCGAGCTCCCACCACGCGTCCTCCTATGAACCCGCTCATTCGCCGTCCAATCAACACCCCTATGGATGTTGGCGTACGTGCCATCAATGCGTTAAATACGGTTGGCGTTGGTCAGCGTATGGGGCTTTTTGCAGGAAGTGGCGTGGGTAAAAGTGTGCTACTTGGCATGATGACCCGAGGCTGTGAAGCCGATGTGGTCGTGGTTGGGCTTGTAGGTGAGCGTGGCCGAGAAGTAAAAGAGTTTATCCACGAAATACTGACAGAAGAAGAACGCCAACGGGCGGTTGTAGTGGCAGCGCCAGCCGATACTTCACCGCTTATGCGTTTAAAGGGCTGTGAGACGGCGGTAACTATCGCTGAATATTTTCGTGATAAAGGCATGAAAGTACTGCTGCTGATTGATTCTTTAACACGCTATGCCATGGCGCAGCGCGAGATTGCGTTGGCTGTGGGTGAGCCACCGGCCACAAAAGGTTATCCGCCTTCGGTGTTTGCTCGGCTGCCCGCACTAGTAGAACGTGCAGGTAACGGCAGCGAACGACAGGGCTCTATCACGGCTTTTTATACGGTGCTAACCGAAGGTGACGATTTGCAAGACCCCATAGCCGACGCCGCTCGCGCTATATTAGATGGTCACGTGGTGTTGTCGCGAACCCTTGCCGACAGCGGTCATTACCCTGCTATTGATATTGAGGCGTCAATAAGTCGTGTAATGCCTATGGTCGTGAGCGAAGAACATCAATTGATGGCGCGTCGTATTCGACAAGTTTATTCAAACTACAAACAAAACCAAGACCTCATTTCTATTGGCGCTTATGCGAAAGGATCAGACCCGCGTATTGATCTGGCAATTCGCGCAGAGCCTGCAATCAACGCTTTATTGCAGCAAGGGATGAAACAAGTCATACCGTATGACGAGAGCTTAGAAGGCATGGCTGCACTGGCTAAAGGACTGGGGCAAGGCTAATGTATAGTGCTGCAATGCAAGTTAGCTTGCCTATGATCCAGAAGTCGTCAACTTTCCAAAAGGTATCGCATAATGTCTAAACAACTAGAACGTTTAGCCGAATTCGAGCGCGAAAAAGAGCAGCGAGAAGCCCGATACTACAAACAGGCCCAACAGAACGTTAATCAGCAAAAGCAAAAGCTAACCAGTCTTGAGCAGTACCGCATTGACTACATAAAAGGTATTCAACAAACCGGTCAAGCAGGTGTTACCGCCACCTATTATCAGCAGCATTTATCCTTCGTTGGAAAACTGGATAAAGCATGCGAACAACAGATGCAAGTGATTGCTCGTGCACAAATGGCGGCGGATCAGCGAAAGCAACTTTGGCTAAAGCAACAACAAAAAGTGAAAGCTGTTACCTTGTTGCTAGATAAGAAAAAGTTGGCAGAGCAGAAAAAAGAAGCCAGAGCTGAGCAGGCCATGATGGATGAGTTCGCGACCCAACGATTTTTCAGAGCTAAGCGCTCGCCTTTCTGATAATTAGTCGAGCCTCTGCCACTTTGGCTCAACCCTTGCAAAAACCATTTCATAATGTACTAGCGCGACGTAATTACTTTGCAATCGCTACTACGGTAAATCATCGTTTCTTTGAGTTTCATCACACAGTATAGCGTTTGAAATTCAGCGAGGGCGACTAAGGGCCGTAGCGAAAAATCATAGCGATACATGCTGACTAAGTAATGCTAAGTGATTGTAATTAAAGTAAGCATTGGTGGGTTTGCGATGAAATGGCATCAAGTTTTTTGTAATAAAACGCCACGTGAATCATTCGCATCACGATACGTCTTCTTGGTGAAAGACGATTTAAATGTAGGACGGTAGGACAATATGCAACAAGTTGCCGCACATAAAACAGACATTGCCGCATTACCATTCTCTGCTTCTGGTACGGCGAAAGCCGTTGGAACGGGTATCGGAACTCAGCAACAAGCGAACAATGAAAATAACCAAGCATTTAACCGACTTTATCAAGACGCGAAAACGACCAAGTCAGATTTTGTTTTAAACGAAAAAGAAGATCAGGTTGCTCAATCTCGAACAGCAAACCGTTCGGACAGAGCGGCTCCCCAATCTTCAGTCTCCAGTGACACGATCAAAAATGGTAAAGACCGCGATGCGGGACATACGGATTTACCTGTTCGTGACGAAGTGACAGATATTCCAGCTGAGTCTGAAGCTGACTCTCATAATGCAAATCAAGAAGAAAATGCAACGCTTGGTGCACACGAGGTTGCGCAAGGTTCAGCAACGACAACGCAGCCTTCAACTGACGGTGAAAATACCAAGCTCGTTATTGACGACGCTGAAGGCGCCGTTGAACAAAAAAACGTGACCGACGCGCAGTATGTCATTGGAGAAGGCGGCAGGAAAGATGCCGAGGCTGGCGTTATAACCTCACCTGGCACGCCAGACGGAAAGCCAAGCAAAGACGACGGCGAGCCAGACTGGATTGCCTACGTTGAGACGGTAGCCAATCGTTTTGGAAAAAGTGACGAATCTTCAGGTGAATCAGGTACCGCAGAAGATAAGGGTATCTCTGAAGCTGCGGGCGAGGCAGTTAACGTCGTATCTATAAAAGAAAGCGGAAAACTTTGGAAGCTTCCGGAGGATGTGGATGCGAGCGATATGCCATCGGTCATGGCTCATCTTTTGTCGCAACTTAATAGTAACAATGATGGTGAATTAGCCATCGAATCCCTGTCGTCTGAAGCACAACAAACACTCACTGCACTAACTTCACTTCTTATTGGTGGCAACGCTAACAATCAACAGAGTGGAAGTGATAGTGAAGCGAACAATGCGTCTTCAAATGCGCAAACCGATATCAATACTAATTCAGATAAAAAAGTAAAAAATGACAATGAGCTTTCAGCATTAATTGCCAAGCTCATGCAGACTGAGAACACAGAAAATCCTGAGCAAGGTCTAGTGTCAGACACTGAAGCCGCAAATGCATTAAGCGGTATGTTAGAAACGTTAAATGGGCTATCTGAAAGCGGCAAAAAATCAGCCGATGAATCGCTCGTACTAAGTCTACTAGCAGATGAACTTAACAATATTCAGGCAAAATCTCTTGATGACAATCTCGCCGAGGCTCAAGAGTTATTGGCCGAGTTAACTTCAGAGACAGCTGTTGCCGGCAGCGTGGCGGTTAATACAGCAGCATCAAACGACGCTAAGTCAGCATCATCTGAGGGGCTGTTAAACGTTGAAAACAGCGGTGAGCAAACCAAGGTAGTTGATTCTTTTGGTGCTACAGAAATTTCAAGCGACCTGCTTTCAGCGATAAGTGAGCTATCGCCACAAAGCGCGCAAAAGGCAACAGAAGCGTTTGCAGAGCGTGTAGTCGCGGCTCTGCCTGGTGGTGCACAGCAACAAGCGGTGAAGGCTAACATTATCGCTGGCATTAACGAGTTTCAGCAACAAGTCCAGCAAGGTAGAGAGCCTGGCATTGATTTATCAACTATTGTTGCCGATGCCGCAAAAGATGCTGCGGTAAGTGCTGATGTGGTTGCTTCAATGACAGCGCGTGTAGACGGTCAAGCCAGTCAATTCTTAAATTTGATGACGCAAACTCAAGCAAGTGCTCAACACGCTATTGCTGGATTGGTTAATCCAACTGAATCGGTTATGCAGGAAAACTCTCAGCTTCGCGCTGAAGCGTCAAAAACTCAGCAGCAGTTTGAAGGTTTTGATAAAGCGGTCAATATTCATAAGAGCGACGGCCAGCAGCAGCTTGGTGAGAAAATTCGCTGGATGGTTAATGCGCGAAATACCATGGCTGAAATTCGCTTAGATCCTCCCGAGCTTGGCAGTATGCAGGTGAGAGTAAATGTGGCGGGTGACGCTGCAAGCGTGAGCTTTGTTGTGCAATCACAGCAAGCTAAAGATGCGTTGGCCGATGCTATGCCTAAGCTAAGGGATATGCTCTCAGAACAAGGTATTGAGTTAGGCGACGCCCAAGTTAGGAAAGATAGTTCTTCTGGTCAAGAAAATGGCCAGCAACTTGCAGGAAGCAGTCACCAAGGTCAGGGAGCTGGGGATCGTGGAGAAAATGACGGTGTAGACGACACGGATGGCATGCGGGTTATTGAACAGTCGATTTCGCGCGCGGACAAGGGCGGTATAGACTTTTACGCTTAACCACATCCCGTATGAATTATTACCAATAGGTCGCATAGAGAGAATACGTAAACGCTGCTATGTTTTGAATGAAGGGAGTGAGCAGTAGGTGGTATTAGAGGGAAATAGGAAGCGTGAAGACGCAAAAAATTACCCGTACACATATTGTTTTCCTCAAATAATGGCATTGCCATTTTTGACGGAACCTTGATAATACGTTTTTTCCGAGCATTACTGACGAGTTACACATGGCTGAAGAAGAATTACAAGTAGAAGAAGGCGGCAAAAAGAAAGGCAAAATGATGTTGATCATCATTATCGCTGTGGTTCTTTTAGGAGGCGGTGCCGCAGCCTATTTCTTAATGTTTGCAGGCGCTGATGAGCCAGCAGCCGAACAGCTTGCCGAGACTGATGCCGCCGCAGCGGCTGCAAGTGCACCAGCATCAGCAGCAGGGAAGGCTGAAATGGGCACTGCGCTTTACGTAGCGATGCCGCGACCATTTGTTTTTAACGTACCGGGCGCAGGAAGAGACAGATTGGTTCAGATAAAAGTGCAGTTGCTTGTGCGCGGTTCTGACAATGAAGAGCTGGCGAAGATGCATATACCGCTAATTGAAGGGACATTACTACAGGCTTTTAGTACTTCAAACGCAGACGATCTGGTTACCGAAGCCGGTAAAATTGAGCTTCGCGAGCAGGCAGTAACAGAAGTACAAAAAGCATTAAAGGACATTACGGGCAGCGATGTAGTTGAGCGCGTATTGTTCACTGGGTTTGTCATGCAGTAATGCATTGACTAAGTAAGGTAGAAGACGGTGAGTGATTTATTATCTCAAGATGAAATCGATGCCCTATTACACGGGGTAGATGATGTAGAAGAAGAAGAGGTCGGCGGCAGCGACTCTGATGCTTCTACGCTCGAGTACGACTTCTCCTCGCAAGACAGAATTGTGCGTGGGCGTATGCCTACGCTTGAAATAGTTAATGAACGTTTCGCACGTCATATGCGTGTGAGCTTGTTCAACATGATGCGACGTTCAGCTGAAGTATCGATTAACGGTATTCAGATGATCAAGTTTGGCGAATACATTCATACGTTATTCGTTCCAACGAGTTTGAACATGGTGCGCTTCCGTCCGCTTAAAGGCACGGGGCTTATCACCATGGAAGCCCGCTTGGTATTTATTCTGGTAGACAACTTCTTTGGTGGTGATGGACGTTATCATGCGAAGATTGAAGGCCGGGAGTTTACGCCAACGGAGCGCCGTATTATCCAGATGCTGCTTAAAATAATCTTTGAAGATTATAAAGAAGCCTGGGCACCGGTCATGGATGTGTCGTTTGAATATTTGGACTCAGAAGTAAACCCTGCGATGGCGAACATTGTGAGCCCGACCGAGGTGGTGGTCATCAGCTCGTTCCATATCGAACTAGATGGCGGCGGTGGCGACTTCCACGTGTCCTTGCCATACTCAATGTTAGAACCCATTCGCGAATTGCTTGATGCGGGTGTTCAAAGCGATAAAGAAGATACAGACTTACGTTGGAGTAAGGCGCTTCGCGATGAAATCATGGACGTTAAAGTAGCGTTAACTACGCATATGCTAGACGTTGATGTACCGCTTCGCGATGTGATGGAGTTTAAACCTGGCGATATCATCCCTGTGGAGATGCCAGAAACCATCACAGTATTAATTGAAGATTTACCCACGTTCAGGGCTAAATTAGGTCGCAGTCGCGACAATTTGGCACTGAAAATTGTAGAGAAGATTGCAAGACCGACTTCAGTGAAGTCTGAGCTACAGTTATTAACCCGCGGTGGGCGCATTATTGATAATGACGCAGAACTGCAAGTACTCGAAGAAGACCTGTAAGGTAGAGGGGAGTTCCCATGAGTGAAGACGGTATGGACGATTGGGCAGCGGCAATGGCCGAACAAGCCGAATCTGAAGCGGAACAAGAGGCTGGCGATAACGAAGACGTACAAGTTGCTGAACTTGACGAATTAACTGACGACGCGCCGATTACGCAAGAAGAAAAGAAAAAGCTAGATACCATTCTAGATATACCCGTGACTATTTCGATGGAAGTCGGTCGTAGTCAAATAAGTATCCGAAATCTGCTACAGTTGAACCAGGGTTCTGTGGTGGAGCTGGATCGTGTTGCCGGTGAGCCACTAGATGTATTAGTTAATGGCACGTTGATTGCTCATGGAGAAGTAGTAGTGGTCAACGACAAATTCGGTATTCGATTAACGGATGTTATTAGTCAAATTGAGAGAATCAAGAAGCTCAGATAAAACTTCTTATAAAGTAAGGGGTTGCGCAATGCTGCCCCTTTTATTTAGCCAGATAGCTGTCGCGCAGTCGACCCAGTCAATCACCAATCCCACGTCGGTACTGTCAATTTTCCTTTCTTTACTTGTCGTTGTTGGCGTCATTTTCGCTCTCGCTTATGTGATGCGTCGATTTAATGTCACTGCGATGGGGGGAAATCAAATGAAAGTCGCGGCCAGCATGGTTGTTGGCACAAAAGAAAAAATCATGGTGATTCAGGTAGGTGAAGAGCAGCACCTCATTGGTGTTACCAGTCACAACATCTCTCATTTAAGCAAATTAGATAAGAATCTCGATGTGCCTGTGAAAGGTGTGAACAAAACCACAGGCGAGCAACAAAATGGTGCCGATGCGTTTAAACAAAAACTTGTTGCTGCCATGGCGGGAAAGCTCAACCCGAATATAGAAAAGAATAAAACAAAGGAAGAGTCGAGAGATGCGTAAGTTTGCCTGGCTACTTTTAATACTGCCCTTATTACTTCTCGTTGAGCCCGCCTATGCTCAACAGGGGATTTCTGCAGTCACGGTGACAACCAATCAAGATGGTTCTCAAGACTACACCATGACGCTTCAAGCGCTGTTTATCATGACGGCGCTAAGCCTTATTCCTGCGTTTATCATGATGATGACCTCTTTCACGCGTATTATTGTGGTGTTGTCTATTTTGCGTCAGGCGATTGGCTTACAACAATCACCGTCAAACCAGATACTCATTGGCGTTAGTTTGTTTCTATCCATGTTTATTATGGCGCCGGTGTTTGAAGAGGTGAACGAGCGAGCTTTACAGCCTTACCTTAATGAGCAACTCACCAGTTTAGACGCTCTTGAGCAAGCCAAAGGCCCCATGCGCGCGTTTATGCTTTCACAAACAAGGGTAAAAGACCTAGAAACGTTTGTACGGATAGCTGGAGATGAAGGAAAATATGCCGATACCAATGAAGTTCCGCTAACCATCCTTATCCCCGCATTTGTAACCAGTGAACTTAAAACCGCGTTTCAAATCGGTTTTATGCTATTTATTCCCTTTCTCATCATTGACTTGGTGGTAGCGTCTATATTGATGGCTATGGGTATGATGATGCTTTCACCTATGATTGTATCCTTACCGTTTAAGCTCATGTTGTTCGTGTTGGTTGATGGATGGAACTTGATTTTCGGCACGTTGGCGACCAGCTTCGGTATGGGCGTCTAGGAGGGCTTATGTCACCAGAAGTCTTTGTAGAAATACTGCGAGAAGCTATGTTCATGGTTATTGTGTTGGTATCTGCGGTGATTGTTCCAAGCTTGATCGTAGGTCTAGTTGTTGCTGTTTTTCAGGCGGCGACCAGTATCAACGAACAGACCATGAGTTTCTTGCCCCGCTTACTTGTAACGCTTCTCGCGCTGAGTTGGGGCGGAAACTGGTTGGTGCAACAGCTTATGGACTTTACTTTCAGAATGGTTGATATGATCCCGCAGGTTGTGGGATAGAAGGCTAAAGCTGTGGAAGTCGAACTCGCGACCATCAATCAATTCCTTGCAGACATGCTGTTGCCGTTTATGCGCATTAGTGGCTTGTTTGTGGCAATGATTGGCTTAAGTGCTAAATCCATTCCTCCGCAGGTAAGAGCCTTGTTGGGTATAATGCTCACGCTCATTATCATGCCGGTAGTGCCCCCGTCACCCATAGAAAATTTGGTGGATGTGGGCACATTTTTAATCGTTATTCAGCAGTTACTAATAGGCATTGCTATTGGTTTTATATCAATGATGGTGCTCAATACCTTCGTGCTTGCAGGTCAAATTATAGCAATGCAAACCGGTTTGGGGTTTGCGTCAATCGTTGACCCGGTAAACGGTATTAACGTGCCCGCAGTCGGCCAGTTTTATCTGATATTGGCGACTTTGTTGTTTTGGACTTTGGATGGGCATTTGTCCATGATCCAAATGATAGTCATGAGCTTTGAGGCGTTTCCCATAGGCGAAGCATGGTGGACCGGTGAACAGTTTCGCGATATTGCCCATTGGGCCGGCTGGATGTTCATATCGGCAGTGACCCTTTCCCTTGCGCCAATCGTCTCGCTGCTTATCGTGAACTTGGCGTTTGGCGTAATGACCAAAGCTGCACCACAGCTAAACATTTTTAGTATTGGTTTTTCCATTGCTCAAGTAATGGGGTTACTGATTATTTGGATAACACTTGATAACTTTACTGCACACTTCGAAACCCAATGGTTTAGAGCCGAACAGTTTATGTGTGAACTATTGAATATTTGTTCGTAGGAAAACATGGCAGATTCAAGCGAAAAAACAGAAGACCCCACGGGGAAAAAACTCGAAGATGCCCGAAAAAAAGGGCAGCTAGCTCGTTCCCGTGAACTCTCTACGACCCTAGTACTTATCGTCAGTGCTTTTATGTTCTTGTTTGTGGGCGGGTGGATTGCTGAATCTGTTTTTAAACTTACTCAGAGAATGTTCATTCTCTCTCGTGACGAAACCTATGATATCACCCACATGTTTGGCGCATGGGGTGAAGCCTTTTCGGCTGTGGGTCCTGCCGTGCTGTTATACATGGTTGTGGCAATGATAGCGGGCATTTATGGCTCTATCGCCCTTGGCGGTTTTAACTTTACCTGGGAAGGTGCAAAACCTAAGGGGTCAAAAATGAGCCCTATTCAAGGCTTCAAGCGTATGTTCGGCATGAACGGCTTGGTTGAGTTACTCAAGTCTATAGCGAAAGTGGTGGTCATAATCGGTATGGCCATCGGGGCGTTACTGTTCTTTGAAGATGAAGCGCTCCACCTTGATATGGACCTTTATCCGGGAAACATCTTTCACGCACTCGACATGCTTAAGTGGGCGTTTCTTATTCTGGTGTGCGGCATGATCCCTATCGCGCTCATTGATGTGCCTTATCAAATGTATAAGCACAACAAAGAAATGAAGATGACCAAGCAAGAGGTTAAAGACGAACGGAAAAATGCGGAAGGCGACCCTATGGTTAAAGGCCGAATTCGCCGTCTACAATATCAGGCTGCAACCAAGCGCATGATGCAGGAAGTACCACAAGCAGACGTAGTGGTGACTAACCCGACCCATTTCTCGGTTGCTATCAAGTATGATGAGAAGGGAGTGAGGGCGCCGGTTGTGGTCGCGAAAGGTGCTGATGAACTAGCCATGCACATCAGAAAAATTGCTACCGCCAACGATGTGCCGTTAATTCCTTCTCCTATGCTTGCCCGCGCCATTTTCTACTCCACTGAAGTGGACGACGAAATTCCTAACGCTTTATTTATGGCGGTAGCGCAGGTGCTCGCACATGTTTATCAGTTAAAAGCGCATAGAGCAGGTAAGGGCAAACGTCCTAAGCCACTTAAACGGGATTTGCCTATCCCACCAGAGTACCGACACTAACCCAACCGCTAAATGGGTGAAAATTGACTTTGAAGGTGGGGCATAGGTATGTGCCCCGAACCAACAGTTCTACCAGCGCGCTAGGGTTCCTCTCACATCCACATGAACAAAAGGCCCGTGCGCCGCATTAGCACCGTAAATACCAAGCCCACCGACTCTTGGACCGAAAGCGCCTTGTTTAGACATGTTTGATATAAAGTTCGCGAGCCATACCGCGTCTTCGCGGTTTACCACACCGTCTTTATTGAGGTCATCCATCACCCCATCTTTCGGTGACTGATCGATATAGAAATCCGCTGCGCCACCCCAAACGTGACGGCTGTACTGAACATTGCCAATAGCTTTGTTGTAGAACGGAGTGCGATATCCACTCATTATGGTTAACCCTTCAACAGCATGCCCTTCGTCATTTAAGGTGTGCAGTATTTTTTCCAGTTTCAACAAAAGGCCTGCTCGCAAATGTACATATTTGGGAAATCCTTGTTGCTGCTTGGATAGAAATTGACCTAGGGTGAAATTGGGCGACAACCTTACGTCCGTTTGTTCTGGCGATACTTCAATAAGTCCTGATGGGGGTAAATAAATGGGATTGTTTTTTAAAGGCTTATCAGGATATTTACCAATTGTGTACCCGTTTAACTTACCTGTTTTGTCTACCTTTTCCAAAGATGTCATCACAAAGACGTTGAGCGTCGCAGTTTCACCTGACTGCGCGTTGGTGGTTTTAAGTACATAGTGCCCTGATTTCTTAGGTGCCATTATTGGCGCTTTCCCCACAACCCCGCTAACTATTGGAAGGTTCGAACTCGTCTTTAGTGCCTCACCGTTCGCTTGGTGAAATTGAAAGTTCCCAGTATGGCTTTTGTTGTCAAACTCAACAGTGAACGTCTTATTCGGCATTACGAAAATAGAGAAAATAGGGTGGGGGACCGTATTTCCATTAATATCAAGCTTAGAGTTGAGCATGTCATTGTCAAAGGAGAACGCATCACTGGCGCGCACTACAGTTAAAAGAGCAATCAGTACTAACAAACACTTACGCACGTTTAAACTCCTTTAATTTCTCAATAATATGGCTGTCCCGATTGTATGCATCGCGGCGAAATACAATGGTTCCTGCTTCATCTGCAAACGCTGTGAAGTACACAATAAGAACCGGTATCGGTTTCTTCAAATACAGTGTACTGGTCTCTTCACTTTGAAGTAATTGCTCAGCTTGCGGTATTGCCTCTGTCTGGCCTGAATGAGTGAGTAACCATTGAGACAGCTTCAAAGGGTTGGAGACTCTGATACAGCCAGAGCTGAAGTTCCTTTCTAATTTCGAAAAAAGGCTGTGATCGGGCGTGTCGTGAAGATAAATGGCATGCTTATTTGGAAGCATGAATTTCACTTTACCAAGGGCATTGTGCGGTCCGGGCTTTTGTCTGAGTGTATAGTGAAACGTACCACGGCTAACATTTGTCCAATCAAACTCATCGACAGGGCTGAAGCCGCTGACACCGGCGGGCTGGGCTTCGTAACCTTGCTCAACCAATAAAGAAGGATTGGTTTTTAATTTCGCCAGCTTGTCTTTAGTGGCTATACTGAAAGGCACGGTCCAGTAGGGGTTAAACACCATATACTTCATTGATTCAGCGAAAACCGGCGTTTGCCTCACTGGTGTACCGACAATCACAGGCATTCCCAATGTTTCTTCACCTTCAGTAAATCCTCTCAACTGAAACGACGCAATGTTAACGCGTAAATATGTTGACCAAGTTTGATGAGGGAGCCAGCGCCAACGCTCTAAGTTTGCATCAATTCTTTCTAACCAAGAAAACGTGGTGGCATTTAATGCTTCTAAAGTGGAATTTCCCACGATACCATCTGGCTCTACGCCCGCAGACATTTGAAACTGCTTAACCGCGTCCAGTAAATCTTTATCGAATAACTCTGAATAGGTGCCTGGCCCTAAAAGACGAGACTTCAGCAACACAACTCTTTCGCTCGTTGAGTTCAGCTTAAGTGTTGGGCCAACTGGAATTTGTGTGGTAACTGTAGAAACTGCCGTGAGTAAACTACGCTTTTTTTCTAACAGTAACTGGTATTCATGGTGTGATGGCCACATGGCCCGCAATGTTGCAGAAACACCGTTAGTTAATGCGTGATTTAGCGATGCCACAGGATCCGCTTCTCTTTGCTTAAGGAACCACTGCGAATCTGCATTGGCGGGGCTAACAAGCCCATTTAATCGATGCAGAGTTTGACTGATGAAGGCATCGGTTGCTAGTACATCTAAGAGTGCCGTGTTGGCGTCGCGACTTTCGAGCATTGATGCGTGGTAATACTCGGGCGAGAAGCCATGTAACTCTGAATCAGCAATTTCATGGAGGAGTTCCTGAAGACGGTTTTCAGCATCACTAGTACCAAACCATATAAGCTGGTAGCCCTGTTGAGTGTAGACCTCGCTTACCAAAACTCTATTGTGCACACGAGATGGGTTACTATTTTGTGAACCGTATATCTCCACTGAATCAACTAGCAAATTCTCCACGCGCTGTCGTAAGTTAGGTTGTTTAGATGCATGAGCTACATGACTAAAAGTCAGCATGATGACAAGGCTGACCCAACAAAACGTTGCAACACGGTTTTGTAGTACTACCATGAATAATCCTTTTAAAACGAAGAGTAGGCCCTAGGAATAGTGACGTAATTATAAACTGTTCGTATGCCCCTCGGATACAAAATCTTAATCGCCCTATACAAGTCACTGTAGACAGTAATCACGCATGATTACAGCTCAGATTTGGATAACTTTTGCGTAAAACACAAAGCTGGCACGTTAGTTGAAAACTCACTAGAAGATTCACATAAAGCGTCAATTTTCTGATAGAGAGACACCAAGCCATGCAGTTATCCGGTTATCTTCAGCGATTCGATAAAAATCAGCTGCAAAATTTTACCAGTGGTTTAGGCGCACCCATCGTCCTTTTGGCAATTATGGGCATGGTTATATTGCCTATGCCGCCATTCTTACTGGACGTGCTGTTTAGCTTTAATATTGCGTTGTCGCTAGTCATTATCTTGGTGGCTGTACTTACCCAGCGTCCAGTAGATTTCGGCATTTTCCCCTTGGTGTTACTTATCGCTACCGTTTTGAGACTAGCGCTTAACGTGGCTTCTACTCGCGTTGTCTTACTTTACGGACATGAAGGCGGCGATGCAGCAGGTAAAGTTATCGAAGCCTTCGGTGAGGTCGTGATTGGTGGTAACTACGCCGTAGGTATTGTTGTTTTCGCCATTCTTCTTATTATCAACTTTAAAGTTGTAACCGCAGGCGCAGGACGTATTTCAGAAGTAAGCGCTCGCTTTACGTTAGATGCTATGCCCGGTAAACAAATGGCCATAGATGCTGATTTAAATGCAGGGTATATTGATCAAGACCAAGCACGTAAACGCCGTGAAGAGATTACCGCAGAAGCGGATTTTTACGGGTCGATGGACGGTGCGTCAAAATTTGTAAAGGGTGATGCGGTCGCAGGCCTTTTCATCATGCTGATTAATATTGTTGGTGGTCTTTTTATTGGCATGATTCAGCACGGGCTTTCATTCGGTAACGCTATAGAAATCTACACCATATTGACCATCGGTGATGGTTTGGTGGCGCAAATTCCTTCATTGTTACTTTCGGTCGCTACAGCCATTATCGTTACTCGTGAAAACGAGACCCAGGAAATGGGCAAAGAAATCCGCGGTCAGCTTGGTAATAATCAAGCCCTTTATATAGCCTCGGGAGTTCTATTTGTGATGGGTATCATTCCTGGGATGCCTCATATCGCATTCTTAGGGTTCTCATTCTTGATTGCAGGCTTTGCTTACTGGCAGTCGGTCCAAGAAAAGAGAAAGGCCGCAGAGCCCAAAGTGCCAGACAATGTGGTAAAAGATGAATCGGTTGCGCCTGAAGTGAAAGAGCTTGGCTGGGATGATGTTCAGCAGGTAGATACCATCGGATTGGAAGTGGGCTATCGCTTAATTCCTCTTGTCGATAAATCCCAAGGTGGCGAGTTGTTGACGCGCATTAAAGGTGTACGTAAGAAACTATCGCAAGAGCTGGGTTTCCTTATTCCGCCTGTTCACATTCGCGATAACTTGGATTTAGAGCCCAATACTTACACCATCGCTATGCTAGGCGTAACGATAGGCGATTCCATCATTAGTCACGATGAAGAACTTGCTATTAATCCAGGGCAAGTGTTCGGTAAATTAGAAGGGCGTGCCACTAAAGACCCCGCTTTCGGCTTAGACGCAGTATGGATTAAGCCCAATAAACGGGAGCATGCACAAACCCTTGGGTACACAGTAGTAGACGCTGCGACCGTTGTAGCGACCCATTTAAGCCAATTACTCTCTAACAATGCATATCAATTATTAGGGCACGAGGAAGCGCAACAACTTCTTGATATGCTTGCCAAGCAGCATCCGAAATTGGTTGAAGGATTAGTACCAGACATTCTTCCGCTAAGCACCGTCGTGAAAGTACTGCAAACCTTATTGTTTGAAGGCGTGCCTATTCGCGATATGCGTACAATCGTGCAAACACTCAGTGAGTACGGCACGCGCAGCCAAGACCCCGATGTTTTAGTGTCCGCAGTGCGTATTGCCCTTAAACGTTTAATCGTCCAAGAAATTACGCAAGGTGCAAAAGAGATACCTGTCATAACCTTGGCGCCAGAGTTGGAACAGATGTTGCACCAGTCACTTCAAGCAGGTGGCGAAGATGGCGCTGGCATAGAACCAGGTCTGGCAGACAAGCTGCAAAAATCATTGCAGCAAGCCAGTCAGCAGCAAGAGTTAGAAGGAGAGCCTGCAGTACTCCTTACCTCAGGCATGCTACGACCCGTTCTGTCTCGCTTCTTAAAATATTCGGTTGTTGGGCTTCATGTTCTGTCTTACCAAGAAGTGCCTGACGACAAACAAATAAAAATAGTCAGTTCGGTCGGTCAATAATCTGACACTGGGTGATTGGAGAGGTTGCAATGAAAATTAGACGTTTCTTCGGCAAAGATATGCGTGAGGCGTTAAGCCAAGTTAAAGCTGAATTGGGCAGTGACGCTGTGATCATGTCAAATCGCAAAGTCGCTGACGGTATTGAGCTTGTCGCAGCCTACGACAAAGAACCTGAAGCGAAGTTGTTTACGCCGAAAGCGTCTCCACAAGCCGCTGCAAAAACACCTGGCCAAAAGGCAGTGCCTAGCTTGAGCGAAATCATTGGTGACGACGGTCCTGATAGCCTTAAAGCACTGCTAGAAAAGCAGCACGGTGGAAATAATGGCGTAGCGAGTCCCGCGCAACCTAACCAACCAATGACAGCAAATGCTAAGCACGCCAATGAAATTGCTTCGCACTTAGACTTCTCAGAAGCCTTTATTGACGACGTAGAAGCCCAGCAGTCTTCTCATGAACCAGTTCGTCAGAACGCTTTCCCAGAGCATCAAGCGTCGAGTATGGATGATACCGCTGTGACGCAGTCAGCGGAGCTTGCGCAAATCAAGGAAGAGCTAGCGTCTCTTCGCGATGTATTGCAATATCAAGTGGCCGACTTGATGGAAGCTAAGAACAAACGTCAAAAACCTGTTCATCAATATCTAATCACCCGTTTAACCGATATGGGGTTAAGCAACGCGTTAGCGAAACAGCTTATTAGCTATACGCCGTCACATTACAACGAACGAGATGCATGGGTATATCTTCTTAACCTATTGGCTAATCGCATAAATGTGACAGGAAACGATATACTTAGCGCACAAGGTGCTGTTGCATTAGTAGGACCAACAGGTACTGGTAAAACAACTACCGTTGCGAAACTTGCTGCCCGCTATGCGCAGAAATACGGTTCAGAGTCGGTTGCGATGATTACCATCGATACGTATAGAATTGCCGCCTATGAGCAGCTAGCGACATACGGAAAGATTATTGGCTGCACGGTGAGAAAAGCGCAGACTAGTGAAGAACTTGCGGATTTATTATTCCAACTTCGTCATAAGCGACTAGTATTGATTGATACGGCTGGATTTAGTCAAAGAGACAGTCGATTAATTAAACAAATTAAGCAGTTTGATAACGGACAAATGCCAAATGTTAAAAAATATTTGGTAGCGCAAGCAAATACGCAATATCCTGCTTTGCAGAGAATCATTCAAGCGTATGATGATATTGAACTAAGTGGCTGTATTTTCACAAAGTTAGATGAGTGCTACTCTTTAGGAGAGGTGCTTAGTGCAGCGGTTGAATTCCAATTACCGGTTAGTTATGTCACCGATGGTCAAAAAGTACCTGAAGACATTAAGATTGCAGAAGCGAAATCTTTGGTTTCCGCTGCTGCAAAGCTTTATAAAAAGTACGGTTTGAATCATACTAGTGGTAACAACGCAATTAAAACAGCATAAGCAGTATGATTGACGACCAAGCGAGTAGCTTAAGAAAAATGAAGCAATCACGGTTAATCAAAGTAATCGCCGTCACCGGTGGCAAAGGTGGCGTAGGTAAAACAAACATTACATTGAACACCGCTATCGCCATGGCGAAGCAAGGTAAACGTGTAATGGTTCTCGATGCGGACCTCGGTCTTGCTAACGTAGACGTTATGTTAGGTTTGCGTGTTGAGAAAAACTTATCCCACGTGCTTTCCGGCGAATGTACACTTGATGAAGTATTAGTGACCGGTCCGCACGGAATAAAGATTGCCCCTGCCACATCAGGCACGCAGTCGATGGCAGAATTGTCGCCAACGCAACACGCTGGCCTAATTCGTGCCTTTAGTGAGCTTCGCTCGCAAATTGACGTGCTAATCGTTGATACAGCGGCAGGTATTTCAGACATGGTGTTGAGCTTTTCAAAAGCCTCACAAGACATCATGGTCGTTGTGTGTGACGAGCCTACTTCATTGACAGATGCGTATGCATTGATAAAAATTCTGAATAGAGAGCACGGTGTTTTCCGCTTCAAAGTTGTGGCTAATATGGTGCGCGACGTGCGAGAAGGCCAAGAGCTATTTAGTAAATTAAGCAAAGTGACAGGGCGTTTTTTAGATGTTGCACTAGAATTAGTGGCGACAGTACCGTTTGACGAGAACATTCGTAAAGCAGTGCGTAAACAAACAGCCATTGTCGATGCTTACCCAGGTTCACCGGCAGCCGTTGCAATAACACAGTTGGCGAGTAAAGCCTTAACATGGCCTATTCCAGCGCAGCCAGGTGGCCATTTAGAGTTCTTTATTGAACAGTTAGTTGCAGAAAAAGCCGTAGGAAGTCAGCGTTGAACAGCAAGGCAGCCGCTTATCAACAACAAACCGATAAAGCGCAGTTAGTCGAAAGACATGCGCCATTGGTTAAGCGTATAGCGCATCACTTGATAGCGCGATTGCCGGCTAGTGTTCTCGTAGACGATTTAATTCAATCAGGCATGATTGGATTATTAGAAGCCGCACGAAACTTTGATGGTTCAAAAGGAGCCAGCTTTGAAACGTTTGCCGGTATTCGCATTCGCGGTGCTATGCTAGATGAAATTCGCAAAGGGGATTGGACACCGCGTTCAGTCCACCGAAATGGCCGAGCGATCACTGAAGCAATTTCGCAAGTAGAAAGCGAAACAGGCCGCGATGCTAGAGATTCTGATATTGCTGATAAGCTTAATGTAAGCTTGCAGGACTATCACCAAATGCTTAATGAAGTAAATGCCGGAAAGCTGGTAGGTATTGAAGATTTAGGTGTGTCAGAAGATGTTATTTCGACAGAGCAAAATCGAGGTAGCGACGCACCACTGGAAGATTTGATGCAAGGCGCTTTCCAAAAAGCGCTTGCCCATGCAATTACGACATTACCTGAAAGAGAAGCGATTGTACTTTCGCTGTATTATGATGAAGAGCTGAACCTAAGAGAAATTGGTGAGGTTCTTGATGTAAGTGAATCGAGAGTCAGTCAAATTCACAGTCAGGCCATGTTAAAACTCAAATCACGAATGAAGTCGTGGCAAGCTGACGAAGAATAGAAATTAATAACAATTAACCCCTCACTGGAGGCTATTTTGGACAAAAGCATGAAAATTCTCGTGGTCGATGATTTTTCTACCATGAGACGTATCATCAAAAACCTACTTAAAGATTTGGGTTTTTCCAACATCCAGGAAGCGGATGACGGAAGTACTGCATTGCCTATGTTGCAGCAAGGTGATTTCGATTTCGTAGTTACCGATTGGAACATGCCTGGAATGCAGGGTATTGACTTGCTTCGCGCGATTAGAGCCGATGACAAGCTCAAGCACCTACCAGTACTTATGGTTACTGCTGAAGCGAAGAAAGAGCAAATTGTTGCCGCCGCGCAAGCAGGTGTTAATGGCTACGTTGTTAAGCCGTTCACTGCAGCAACACTTAAAGAAAAATTAGATAAAATATTCGAACGTTTAGGTTGATCCAGACGCTCACCAGAGAAATGAGGTTTACTGGATGTCAACGAATGTAAACGTTCCAATTTCGTTGGAAGAAGCAAAACAGCTTGTCACCTACCTTGAAGAGGGTGACAACGCTTCAGCCAATGCCCTATTAGAAGCGGCCTCAATGAAAGAAAACGTTGAGTTATTTGCCGAAGTAGGGAAACTGACGCGTCAGCTCCATGACGCGCTGAATAATTTCCAAATAGACGACCGCATTAAAAATCTCGCGACCGATGATATTCCCGATGCACAATCCCGCCTAACCTACGTAATTGAAGAAACTGAAAAAGCTGCTAATACTACAATGGATGCCGTTGAAGCGAGCATGCCTATAGCTGAAATGCTGTCGGCGCGCATCGAAAAGGTTATGCCTGAGTGGAAGAAGCTGATGAATCGCCAAATAGAGTTGGGTGAATTCAAGGCTTTATGCGCAGACTTAGACGAATTGTTGGAAGAAGGTTCGGCACAGTCAGCTAAACTTACACAGTTACTTACAGAAGTATTGATGGCTCAAGGTTATCAAGACTTAACTGGTCAGGTTATTCGCCGCGTTATCGACTTGGTTAAAGAAGTGGAAGACAGCTTAGTTAACATGCTTACCATGTTTGGTGAACGCGACGGTGCAGAACAAACTAAACCATCTAGCGTTAAGGCCGATAAGGTTGATGGTGTAGAGGCAGAAGGCCCTATCATTGATGCCGATAAGCGCGACGACGTCGTGTCAGGCCAAGATGATGTAGATGATCTTCTGTCTAGCTTAGGTTTTTAGGGGAGCGGGCGCATGTCGTTTGATGTTGACGAGGATATATTACAGGACTTTCTAGTTGAGGCTGGAGAGATACTTGAACAATTACAAGAACAGCTCGTTGATCTTGAGAACAATCCTGAAGATGCGGATTTGCTGAATGCAATTTTCCGTGGTTATCACACAGTTAAAGGGGGAGCAGGGTTCCTGTCTCTTACCGAGTTAGTAGAAATTTGTCACGGTGCGGAAAACGTCTTTGACGTAATGCGTAACGGTCAACGAACACTAACCCCTGAACTGATGGATATTATTCTGCAAGCCACAGATGTGGTGGTTGAAATGTTTGAACGAGTGA
The DNA here is from genome assembly GCF_037029575.1 of Alteromonas sp. CH_MED4-4. Classification (NCBI taxonomy): domain Bacteria; kingdom Pseudomonadati; phylum Pseudomonadota; class Gammaproteobacteria; order Alteromonadales; family Alteromonadaceae; genus Alteromonas; species Alteromonas sp. CH_MED4-4. The sequence goes on from NZ_JAYMEU010000002.1 coordinate 210,167, forward strand.
AAGCTCGGGATCCATTAGAGCCAGCAGATGCACACCTAGTAGACTTGTTACACAAACTAAGTCGCCCGGAATCTCCAGATGAGAATATTTTTGGTGAACAAAGCGCGCCGGCGTCAGAACCTGAACCCGCGATTGAAGAGCCAGAATTAGTTGTTGAAGAGCCTACTGCACAGGCCCCAAGTTCTGGTGATAGCGGCGGTATTGACGAAATCACTGAAGATGAGTTTGAAGCGCTGCTTGATGAGCTTCATGGCTCTGGGGCACCAGGACAGTCCTCAGCGGCTAAAAGCGAACCTGCAAAGGCTGCTGCACCTGCTGCCGCTAGTGATAACGACGATATCACCGACGAAGAATTTGAAGCGCTGCTCGATGATTTACATGGCAAAGGCAAGTTTGGTGGTGAAGAAGCTGCGCCAAAGGCAAATACACCAGCTCCAGCACCAGTTACGCCGAGTGCAGCTGGTGATGAAGAAATCACCGATGACGAATTTGAAGCACTGCTTGACCAACTACATGGCTCAGGGCAAGGGCCTACCAAGCAGGGAGCCGTTTCAAAGGCGCCAGAGCCTCCTGTAGATAAGGCAGCAACAGAAGCGGTTCAAAAAGCGAAACAAGCAGCGCCAGCTGCGCCAAAAGCGACGCCTGCTCCTAGCGCCGCAGCGCCAGCTAAAGCAAGCGCGCCTGCTGCACCAAAAGCAGCGCCTAAAAAAGATGAGAAGAAGGCGGCACCAGCTGCGCCCCCTGCTGAGACTACAGTACGTGTAGATACCAAGCGCCTTGACCAAATTATGAACATGGTGGGTGAACTCGTACTAGTGAGAAACAGGCTAATAAGCTTGGGTATCAACAGTAACGACGAAAGCATGTCCAAAGCCATTGCCAACTTAGATGTGGTAACGGGCGACTTGCAAGGTGCGGTAATGAAAACCCGCATGCAACCTATCAAGAAGGTGTTTGGTCGTTTCCCTCGCGTTGTTCGAGACCTCGCTAGAAGCTTGAAAAAAGAAATAACCCTTGAGCTTGTGGGTGAGGAAACTGATTTAGACAAAAACCTGGTTGAAGCACTGGCCGATCCACTTGTGCATTTGGTGAGAAACTCCGTCGACCATGGTATTGAAATGCCTGATGACCGTGCTGCAGCGGGTAAGCCGCGCATGGGTACGGTTCAGCTATCGGCATCTCAAGAAGGCGATCATATTCTTCTAACCATCGAAGATGATGGTAAAGGAATGGATCCTGAAAAGCTTAAAGAAATTGCTATTAGTCGCGGTGTACTAGACGCAGACGCAGCTGCACGTATGTCGGATGTTGAAGCGTTTAACTTGATATTCGCGCCAGGGTTCTCAACCAAAACAGAAATTAGTGATATTTCTGGTCGCGGTGTGGGCATGGACGTGGTTAAGACCAAAATTAACCAACTTAACGGCACCGTGAACATTGATTCACAGCTAGGAAAAGGCACGCGACTGGATATCAAAGTTCCGCTAACGCTAGCCATTCTTCCGACGCTAATGATTGTTGTAGGAAAACAAACCTTTGCGTTACCATTAGGTGCGGTGAACGAAATAATAAATATGGACATCAAAAAGACCAACACGGTCGATGGCCAGCTAACAATGATAGTTCGTTCAAAAGCAATTCCGTTGTTCTTCCTTGGTGAATGGTTGATTCGAGGTCCCAAAAACATCGATAGAGAAAAGGGACACGTTGTTGTAGTGCAAATTGGTACACAACAAGTAGGATTCGTAGTAGACGCGCTAATAGGCCAAGAAGAAGTGGTTATTAAACCTCTTGATGCATTATTGCAAGGCACGCCTGGTATGGCGGGAGCCACGATTACATCAGACGGTGGAATTGCACTAATTTTAGATATTCCGAGCCTGCTAAAACGGTATGCGCGTAAACCCATCAAGTAAGGCGATGAATTAACAGGAATAATAATCCATGGTCTTTAAAGTCCTTGTCGTGGACGACTCGACTTTTTATCGTCGTCGAGTAAAAGAAATACTCGATGGCGATAGGGAACTTGAAGTTGTTGGGGAAGCGAGAAATGGGCGCGATGCACTTGAAAAAGCAGAAGCGCTTAAGCCGGATGTGATAACGATGGATGTTGAAATGCCTGTCATGGACGGCATTTCAGCTGTAAAGGCCATAATGGACAAACGGCCTACACCTATTCTTATGTTTTCTTCGCTTACGCATCATGGTGCGCAAGCGACATTAGATGCGTTAGAAGCGGGCGCGCTCGATTTCTTACCTAAGAAATTTGAAGATATCGCGCAGGACAGAAAAGACGCATCGCGCTTGTTGTGTACAAAAGTACGCTTAATCGCGCGTCGTGGTATTGGTCTTAAGCGTCCGTCGTTTCGCTCTACAGAGGCAAGAAAGCTTCCTGATAATGCGCCAAAGCAGGCGTTCTTTAAAACATCAGGGTTGCTATCAGGGCATAAAGACGCAGCCAAACAACCAACCGTTTCGTCTGTAAGAGCGACGGGAAAGCACTACAAGTGTTTGGCAATTGGGGCTTCTACAGGCGGGCCTGTGGCGCTTCAAAAAGTGCTGTCTCCTTTACCTGCAGAGTTTCCTTACCCCATTTTGCTTGTACAACACATGCCTGGAACATTTACTACGGCATTTGCACAGCGTTTAGACACAAACTGTAAGATTAGAGTAAAAGAAGCCGAGCACGGTGACATTCTAAAACCAGGTCATGCGTATCTTGCTCCCGGTGGGAAGCAAATGTTGCTAGAAACCATAGGTGCGAATAAACGCATTGCCATTGTTGACGCAAATGCGAGTGACAAGGTGAATTATAAGCCCAGTGTTGATCTCACTTTCAGTTCTCTGGCTAAAGCTTATGGTGGGGATGTATTAGGAATTATATTAACGGGTATGGGGGCTGACGGCAGAGAAGGATGCCAAATGCTCAAGGAAAAAGGCGCAACGATTTGGGCTCAAGACCAAGATTCCTGTGTTGTGTATGGTATGCCTCAAGCTGTCGCCGTTGCCAATATATCCAGTAAAAATATAAATATTGATGATATGAGCAGTTGCGTTCAAACCGAAATGCGATAGCAGTTTGAACAGTAATGGAACAGCAAATATGAAAGTGTGGACAGTAGCGAATCAGAAAGGTGGTGTAGGAAAGACTACCACTACGGTGAGCCTTGGCGGCTTGCTTGCACAGCAAGGCAAGCGAGTGCTCATGATTGATACTGATCCACATGCATCGCTGAGTTATTACTTCGGTATCGATGCAGAAGCGTCGAGTCATTCAGTTTACGATATTTTTATTAAGTCTAATGACATAACGGCCGATAATGTTATGGATTGTCTGTGCCCGACAAAGTTAGACAACTTATATGTGCTTCCTGCAACAATGGCGCTCGCGACCTTAGATAGAACGATGGGTAGCGAACAAGGTATGGGCCTAGTCCTAAAAAAAGCGTTGGCAAAAATCGCAGGGGAATTCGATGTTGCTATCATCGATTGCCCTCCAGTGCTTGGGGTGCTGATGGTTAACGCTCTTGCAGCGTGTGACAAGGTTATCGTGCCTACCCAAACGGAATATCTGGCGCTTAAAGGGCTAGACAGAATGATTCGTACCATGGAAATCATGGGACGTTCGTTGGACAAATCCTTTGATACTGTGATTATTCCAACTATGTTTGATAAGCGCACTAACGCGGCGCTTGCATCGCGAAAGCGCTTAATGAATGACTATGGTGAGCGCGTGTGGGAAGGGGTTATTCCCGTCGACACGCACTTCAGGGATGCAAGTTTAGTACAGCTTCCCATTTCCGCAGCGTACCCCAAAACACGTGGTGTGTCTGCGTACGAGAAACTATTAGCGGTATTGGAGAAATAACGAGAACATGAGCAAGCAATCGCCTTTTGCCCGTGAAGAAGTGATGGAGGCATACCTTGATAGTCTCCTCAAAGAGCCAGAAGCACCGGAAGATGTGACTGCGCGCACGGCAAAATTGCTCGAACAGGCTTCTCAGCAGATGGCTGAAACGGCGCTTGCTTCTACCGCCAATGAAAGTGAGCCGCAATCGAATGAACAAGAAGCGATAGCGGAAAAGGTTACATCGTTAATTGAAACGCAAAAAGCAGAGACAATTGAAGATGAACAGCAACAGTCTCACGCAGAAACTTTAGTAGAAAATGAACAAGAAGCTGCGTTAAACCGCGCTGAAAAAACAAAAGTTCCACTAAAGGATACTCTCGGTTTTCGCTTTCAGGCGCTATTCTTTGAGGTTGCAGGGTTAACACTTGCGGTGCCTTTGACGTCGCTAGGTGGGATCCACCAAATTGAGAAGATTGGCCCTTTATTTGGAAAACCTGATTGGTTTATGGGTGTAATGTTGCACAGAGAGTCTAAACTAAGTGTTGTTGACTCTGCAAAATGGGTAATGCCAGAAAAATATGACGAAAACCTCGCACAATCGCTTAACTACCGATATCTTATAATGTTAGGGGAAAGTGCGTGGGGTCTGGCTAGTGAAAAGCTAGTCAATACGGTCAATTTGACTACCGATGATGTTAAATGGCGCGAGTCCACAGGTAAGCGTCCCTGGTTAGCAGGGATGGTTAAAGAAAAAATGTGCGCGTTAATTGACGTTGAAGAATTAATATCTATGCTTAACAAAGGCTTAGGCAGTAACGACCAGACGCCATAGTATTGGGAGCCAGGTTCATGAGCGACGAAAGAATAAATAATAACGCCACCGACAGCAACGACGAAGTCCTTCAATGGGTAACGTATCGCTTAGGTGAAGAAACTTACGGTATCAACGTGATGCAAGTTCAAGAGGTCTTGCGTTATACCGAAATAGCCCCTGTACCCGGTGCACCTGACTATGTACTTGGTATTATCAATCTGCGTGGTAACGTAGTAACGGTTATTGATACACGTGCTCGTTTCGGATTACCGCCAACAGAAATTACTGACAATACCCGTATCGTTATTATTGAGTCTGACGAGCAGGTGGTTGGTATTCTGGTGGATAGTGTCGCTGAGGTGGTTTACTTGAAATCTTCAGAGATTGACAGTGCCCCTAACGTAGGTACTGAAGAAAGTGCTAAGTTTATCCAAGGTGTAAGTAACCGCGACGGCGAACTGCTTATTCTTGTAGATCTTAATAAATTGTTAAGCGACGAAGAGTGGGATGAGCTTAGCAACATCTAAATAAATGAATAGGCGGTATTGATTATAATACTGCCTACATTTCCCCAAGGGTTATGTCCATGGATTGGCAGCTTGCTGCACCTACCTTATTAGAACTCATACTGTGTATTCTTGTAGTTATACTCATCGCCGCGATGGGTGTGCTGTATTCACACATTAAGCAGTTGCGTTCTGCATTAAGCGAAAGCGAACATGCTAACGCAGAGGCTATTGCCCGCACTGAAGCCCTTGCTAAAAATGCAAATAATCAACAAACTGAGGCGCAAGCACGCACCTTGGTGATCACTCGACACCTTCAAGAGTTAGACGAAAAGCAAACTGATATTGAAAACCAGCTTCGAGAACTCAAGCTTCAAGATCCTTCCCTACGCCTATATCAGCGTGCGGCGGACTTAGTCAAGCAAGGCGCTAGCATTGATGAAATTATTGAAGCCTGCGACATTCCTCGTGCCGAAGCTGAGATGTTGGTAATGGTGCATAAACAAAATAATTAGTATTTTTGAACACCAGAGAAAAAAACGTTTAGACGTCTAGACGTAAAGATGTTGACATATCGCCAGTTATAGACACAATACAGATATTGTAATTTATCACTGGAGCCCTCTATGCCAATTCGTATTCCTGAGCAGTTACCCGCGCAGAATGTACTACTAGGTGAAAATATTTTTACCATGGACATGGACAGGGCTGCCAATCAGGATATTCGTCCTCTTGAAGTCGGTATTCTTAATTTAATGCCGAACAAGATAGAAACAGAGGTACAGTTACTCCGCCTGTTATCGAACACGCCACTGCAAATAAACGTGGATTTAATTCGAATTGATAATCAAGCGCCGAAGAATACCCCCCAATCGCACATGGATGCTTTCTATCACGACTTTTCAGCGGTAGCGAATAAGAAATACGATGGCCTCATTGTCACCGGTGCGCCTCTCGCGCTTATCGATTATGAGGAAGTAAAGTACTGGGAAACCATGACCACCATATTGGAGTGGGCGCAGCGTCACGTGAACTCGACCCTTTACTTATGTTGGGCTGCTCACGCCGCCATGTATCACTTTTACGGCATTACACGAGAGCTTAGAGACGAAAAGTTTTCAGGTGTCTTTAAACATAAAGTGAATGACCCGAACAATGAGCTATTAAGAGGCTTTGATCCTTCTTTTTACGCACCACATTCCCGTTATGGACATATTAACACCTCGTTGTATAACAGCGTCGATGGACTTAGTGTTGTTGCAGAGTCTGACGATGTAGGCGCCTATATTGTGGCGTCAGAAGATAAGCGCATGGTATTTGTAACGGGTCACCCGGAATACGATCCAGATACACTTAAAGACGAGTATTTTCGAGATATTGCCGCGGGACAAACGCCAGTAATTCCAAAAAACTATTTTGAAGGGGATGATCCAGCCAAGTCTCCTATTGTACAGTGGCGCTCACACGGCAGCCTATTGTTTACAAACTGGCTGAATTATTATGTCTATCAGACCACGCCTTACGATTTAAGTCAGCTTGCTGAAAAGTCACAGCCAAAGAGGTAGCACGTGAGCCAAAGACCAAATTCTAGCGCGCAAGCAACGCTTACAGAAGCCGCTAAAGAGCGCATCCTTATATTAGATGGTGCCATGGGCACCATGATCCAGCGCCATAAGTTAGAAGAAGAAGATTATCGCGGAACACAGTTTGCCGACTGGCACTGCGATGTTAAGGGTAACAACGATTTGTTGGTTCTTACCCAGCCCGATATCATCTATCAAATTCACTGTGATTACTTTGAAGCTGGCGCGGACATTATTGAAACGAATACGTTTAATGCTACGACTATCGCTATGGCCGATTACGATATGCAGGCTCAATCCCGTGATATTAATTTAGCTGCAGCTAAATTGGCGCGTAAAGCTGCCGATGAGTTCACAGCAAAGACACCCGACAAACCCCGTTTCGTGGCGGGCGTACTTGGGCCAACAAACCGCACTGCTTCAATTTCGCCTGACGTTAACGACCCGGGCAAACGCAATGTTACTTTTGACGAACTCGTGGAAGCGTATAGCGAGTCTACCGAAGCGCTCATTGAAGGCGGTGCAGATTTAATCATGCTGGAAACCATCTTCGATACACTTAATGCGAAAGCGGCAGCCTATGCGGTAGAGTCGGTTTTTGAAAAGCTAGGTATATCGCTGCCCGTTATGGTGTCTGGCACGATTACCGATGCCTCAGGGCGCACGCTGTCTGGTCAAACCGCGGAAGCGTTTTATTATTCCATGCGACACATCAGCCCATTCTCATTCGGCTTAAACTGTGCTCTTGGGCCAGACTTACTGCGCCAATACGTAGATGAAGTTGCTACTGTTAGTGAGTGCTTAATTTCAGCGCACCCTAATGCTGGTTTACCCAACGAGTTTGGTGAATACGACATGGAAGGCCCTGAAATGGCCGAGCACATCAAAGAATGGGCGCAGTCAGGGCTAGTGAATATCGTAGGTGGCTGCTGCGGCAGTACGCCAGAACACATTCGCGAAATTGCTAACGCGGTCAATGGAATTGCGCCAAGAAAAGTGCCACAGTTTGAACCCAAAATGCGTTTGTCAGGCCTAGAGCCGTTTGTACACTAGGAGGGCATTATGAGCGCAGAATTTTCCACATTTATTAATATCGGTGAGCGCACCAACGTAACAGGCTCCGCTCGCTTTAAACGACTTATTCTTGAAGGCGATTATGAAACCGCACTTGATGTCGCAAGACAGCAGGTAGAGAACGGCGCGCAGATCATCGATATCAATATGGATGAGGCCATGCTTGATTCTAAGCAGGCCATGATCACCTTTTTGAACCTCATCGCCTCTGAGCCTGATATTAGCCGAGTTCCCATTATGATTGACTCGTCTAAATGGGATGTTATCGAAGCAGGGCTTAAGTGCGTGCAGGGCAAAGCGATTGTTAACTCTATCAGCTTAAAAGAAGGGGAAGCGCTCTTCTTAAACCAAGCCAAGCTAATAAAACGCTATGGTGCAGCAACCGTAGTGATGGCGTTTGACGAAACTGGTCAGGCTGACACGCAGGCTCGAAAAGTAGAAATTTGTCAGCGTAGCTACAAGCTGCTGACAGAAGAAGTCGGCTTTCCACCTGAAGATATTATTTTTGACCCTAACATTTTCGCAGTAGCGACGGGTATTGAAGAGCACGATAACTACGCGGTTGATTTTATTGAAGCTACCCGTGAGATACGTAAAACCTGCCCGTACTCTCATATTTCCGGCGGTCTTTCTAATATTTCATTCTCGTTCAGAGGTAACAATCCGGTTCGTGAAGCTATGCACTCGGTATTCCTATATCACGCTATTCGAGCGGGTATGGATATGGCTATTGTGAATGCAGGTCAGCTAGAGGTATATGACGAAATACCGGCTGAACTTCGAGATGCGGTTGAAGACGTGATTTTAAACCGCAGAAGTGATGCCACTGAACGCTTACTCGATATTGCACCGAACTATCAAGGCGATGGAAAGGCTGCCGCAAAAGAAGATTTATCCTGGCGCGAGCAAGAGGTTAATAAGCGTTTAGAGCACGCCCTAGTTAAAGGGATCACCGACTACATCATTGATGACACCGAAGAAGCGCGTCAGCAAGCTGAGCGTCCGTTACACGTTATCGAAGGGCCATTAATGGATGGCATGAACGTGGTAGGGGATTTATTCGGTGAAGGTAAGATGTTCCTTCCTCAGGTGGTAAAGTCGGCCCGTGTAATGAAAAAGGCGGTAGCCCATTTACAGCCATACATTGAAGAAGAAAAGTCAGACGACGCTAAAAGTAACGGCAAAATTCTATTAGCCACGGTAAAGGGCGATGTTCACGATATCGGTAAAAATATTGTTGGCGTGGTACTTCAGTGTAATAACTTTGAAGTGATTGATCTTGGCGTAATGGTGCCAGCGGCGACAATCTTACAAACCGCTAAAGATGAAAACGTTGATATGATAGGCCTGTCGGGCCTTATTACACCTTCACTAGATGAAATGGTTCACGTTGCCAAAGAAATGGAGCGTCAGGGCTTTGATATCCCGCTGCTTATTGGCGGGGCCACTACGTCTAAAGCGCACACTGCGGTAAAAATTGAACAAAACTACCATGCGCCTGTAGCCTATGTTCCAAATGCTAGTAGAGCAGTAGGCGTATGTCAGCGCCTTCTAAACAAAACGTCCCGCGAGATTTACGCGCAGGAATTGGCAAAAGAATACGATACGGTACGTGAACAGCACGCCCGTAAAAAGCCGCGCAGCAAGCCGGTGACATTAGCTCAAGCCAGAGAAAACGCTTTTAAGCCAGATTTTACGACTTTACCAGTAAAGCCTGCGAACCTGGGTGTAACACCGGTAACCGCCGATTTGGCTACGCTGCGCAACTACATTGATTGGACGCCATTTTTCTTAACCTGGTCTTTGGCAGGCAAGTACCCACGTATACTTGAAGATGAGGTGGTGGGAGAGCAGGCACAGTCATTGTTTAACGACGCCAACGCCATGCTGGATAAAATTACCGAAGAGAACAGCCTTCAGGCGAAAGGCGTTATCGGCTTGTTTCCTGCCAACCGCGTTAATGACGATGTCGAAATTTATACCGATGAGTCGAGAAACCAGATTCAAGGTGTTGCCCATCACTTGCGTCAGCAAACCCTAAAAGACAAATTCGCTAATTATTGTTTAGCAGACTTTGTAGCTGAAAAGTCGAGTGGCATAAATGATTATGTGGGCGCTTTTGCCGTCACCGGCGGTATAGGTGAAGACGAGCTTGCTGATAGCTATATTCAGACTGGCGATGACTATAACGGCATTATGGTTAAAGCGGTGGCAGACAGGCTTGCCGAAGCGTTTGCGGAATATCTGCACGAGCAAGTGCGTAAGCATTACTGGGGTTACGCCGCTGACGAATCACTAAGTAACGAAGAACTTATTCGCGAAAAATACCAAGGCATTCGACCGGCACCAGGCTACGCCGCGTGTCCCGAGCATACTGAAAAGCAGCTTATTTGGGATTTGTTGTCAGCAGAGCAGCATACAGGTATGAAGCTTACGGAAAGTTACGCCATGTGGCCGGGGGCGTCAGTATCGGGTTGGTATTTTGCTCACCCTGATGCCAAATACTTTGCTGTCGCCAAAATTCAAGCCGACCAAGTAGAAGATTACGCCACACGTAAAGGCTGGACCTTAGAAGAGGCTGAAAAGTGGTTGGGTCCAAACTTAAGTGATTAATGCTGATTAGGCAGGTAACGTGTATGCAAATCGAAAAGCCTTTTAGTCAGGCTTGTGAGAACAACAAGCGCGCCATTTTGAGCGTGCTTGAACGTAAATTTGCCAATTGCCGACAGGTATTAGAGATAGGGAGTGGAACAGGTCAGCACGCCGTATTTTTGGCTGAGCATTTGCCCCATCTTATTTGGCACACAAGCGACCAACCACACTATCACGAAGGCATTGCCGCGTGGCTGAATGATTCAAATACGGGGAATGTGAAACCTCCCATTGCATTCACCGTTGGGCAAGATGACTTTCCCAATCTCGACATAGACGGCATTTTTACAGCAAACACCGCGCATATCATGCAAAAAGAAGAGGCGAAGCTACTCATGGAATCAGTAGCGTTGCACTTACCCAAAGGGGGCGTATTCTGTCAGTATGGCCCTTTTACACATAGTGGTAAGTTTACTTCTGAAAGTAACCAAGCCTTCCATACTTCGCTTTTAGCGCGTGGTTATGGTGGCTACCGCGATATCAATGAGCTTACTGCTTGGGCAGGCGAGTTAAGCTTGCAAGAAATAATCGACATGCCCGCCAACAACCATATGCTTATTTGGCAAAAACGCTAAAGAAGTATCAAGGCTGCAGCACTTTGCTTTAAAAACAGTTAAAGCAAAGAAAGTCAGCACTCACATCAAAGGAGTAACTATGAGCTTTAAAGTAAACCATTATTTCGACAATAAAGTGAGCTCGATTGGGTTTGAATCTGCAAACGGCCCCTGCACCTCGGGCGTGATGTCGCCGGGTGAATATACATTTTCTACCTCTCAAAAAGAGCTGATGAAAGTGGTTGAAGGTGAGCTAGTTGTGAAGCTTCCGGGAAGTGACGAATGGCAATCTTTTGCTACAGGCACCAGCTTTAATGTGCCTGCCGATGCATCTTTTGACGTAAAAGTGTCTACGCCTACCGCTTATCTTTGCTTTTACAGCTAATTTTTAAAAGCGTTTAATTCACTCTGTATTTAAACTTTCGTAGAATTGACTTTCAGAGGTTGTAAAATTTCTCTGTATATCTCAAAGTATTAGAAGCGCAAGTGAGCTCGGCTCACTTGCGCTTTTATACTAATAAAACTAAACCTAAAATGTGTGCGAATTATCAGGGCCTGTTGACCTTTAATGTACGAATTTTGGTCTAAATGGAAGCCTTTTAATCGCGAAACAGTCCTGCAAGCCTAGTGGGCTAAGTTAAAGGGCTGTGACAAAGAGTAAAAGGCTTCCATAACGACCCCTTCGGGCAGCGCCTTTGTGCCATCTATACTGCGTTGAGTGTTTTCGACTTAGAACCACGAAACCGTCAAACATCCGCCTTGTCTAGATGGCACAAAGACCGCTGCAAAAATGTACAACAAAGGTCAACAGGCCCTAGTGCTGGAATACACTTTTCACACGTTGTGGCGTTTAGTAAACAATGAGAAGTACAAATGAAATCCATATCACTCCAAAAGAAGTTTATGCTTATCGTTGGCGGTAGCATAGCTCTGATGTTACTTATCACGGCCGTTTTTCTAGTCAATACCGTTGCAGACAACACCCGAAGCCGCGTTGAAAAAGAAGTTAAATCCCTAGTTGCGCGTGAAGCAAATGATGTCGAAGGTTTCTTCGCAACCTATGGCGGCGTTGCTAGAGCATTCCTAAGTAGTCCTTTTCTACAAGATTTTTTTACGCGCCATAACACGCGAGGGGCGCCCGAAAGCCAACTGACTCAATCCAAAGATATCTATGCCACATTTGAGGGCATCAGCAGTCAAGATCCCATTATTAAATCGGCGTTCTTTGGTTCTGCTAAGACGGGTGAATACTTCTACGAAGAGGGCCGAGTCGGCGTCGACACTTCGGGTCCTGATGCTGGCAATCCTAACGCCGGTTACTTTGCAACTAAGCGTCCGTGGTTTACTACTGCCGTTGAAAAAGGGAAGCTATATGTAACGCCTCCTGCTGTCGATTCCCAAGATGGAAGCGTATCTGCAGTAGTACAAACCCCGATATACAAAAATGGAGCGTTACTAGGCGTTGGCGGTGTCGATATTCTTATTAGCACGGTGGGTAAGGTCATAGATGCCATTCGTTATGAAGAACAAGGCACGGCGTTTTTACTCGATGAAAACCAAAACATTGTTTACTTTCCAAAACAGAGCAAAGCGTTGCCACTAAGCTCCTCTATTCGCAACTTTGGCAGCGTGTTTGATAGCACTGAAGGGTTTGGCAAGTTGGCAAGTAATATAGCGGCTAATGAATCTGGTATTGTGCACGTAACCTGGAAGGGGGAAGACTATGTTGCGGTTTTTGAGCACGCTCAGTTAACTAACCCACAAATGAATTGGTCGCTGGGCATTCTTATCCCTGCAAGCATCATTGATAGCCCTATAAATAATGCAATTACTACGGCAATTATCGTCGCCTTTGTGATTATTGGATTAATAGCGCTTATTACTTATTTTGCGAGTGCTAAAGTCACTCAGCCTTTGGTCGAAATGCGCAACGCAATGGCGGAAATAGCGCATGGCGACGGCGACTTAACCAAGCGTCTGGAAGTTAAGAGTAACGACGAAATCGGTGCGCTTGCCATAGAGTTTAATACCTTTACCGATAAACTAAGATCATTGCTAAAAGATACTGCCGCTAACACTAAGGCTGTTTCTGATGCAGCGGATCACCTTCGAGATGTGAGTCACGCCACTAGCAAGGAAATTAACCAAGAGCGTAGTCAGGTGGACAATGTGTCTACGGCAGTGACGCAGATGGCTGCTACCGTCGTTGAAATTTCAAAAAATGCGGCACAGTCCAGTGACGCTGCGACTAAAGCAGATGAATTGGTACAAGCCGGCAGTGAGCAAGTGCAAGATGCCATGAGGGAAATTCGCGCGCTGGCTGACGCCATCAGTCAGGGTGTTGAAGTTGTAGGCGGATTGAGCAAAGAGTCAGACAGCATCGGTGCTGTAGTCGATGTAATTAACAGCATAGCTGAACAAACTAATTTACTGGCATTAAACGCAGCCATTGAAGCGGCGAGAGCCGGTGAACAGGGGCGCGGCTTTGCCGTTGTTGCAGATGAAGTTCGCTCATTAGCAAGTCGTACACAAGAATCGACGACTGATATACGAAAAATGGTAGAGCGATTGCAGGCGATGTCTGAGCAGACCAACAGTGTTATGCAGGAAGGACAAACCCGTTCTCAATCTGGTGTCGATAAAACAGAGAAAGTGGTCGAAACGCTTAAAGACATTACCCAGTCTATAGGTTTGGTTCACGAGCAAAGTACTCACATAGCACTTGCGACCGAGCAGCAAACGGAGGTGGCGCAAGATATTAATAAGTCGCTCGTAGCTATCACTGGTTTAAGTGATAAAACTAGTCAGCATGCAGAAGAGTTAGCTGTGGAAGCTACGCAGTTAAGTGCCGTTTCTGGTGACTTAAAAGAATTGGTGGGGCAGTTTAAAATTTAGCGCCATTCATACCGTTAACCGCACATAATGCGCAATAGTCTTTAATTAGAGCGTTGTCGCTTGCCAACATTGTTGGCAAGCGAGTTGTTTTATTCCTTAGTTTGACATAAGTTTCCGAAATAAAGTTTGGAAAACCTATGGCTTGTGCGTTTGCGAAAGGGCAATGAAATCATCTACAAACCCCAATACGTCCTGCGCTTTTCTATGACCCAAGTACAGCGTTTTTGATACGCCTTGTTCACCAAGCGACCGACAAGTCAGGAGATCGCTTTCTTTTGATTCATCAATTAACCATTTAGGTAGCGCAGTAACACCACGTCCCGCTGCTACCATTTGTAAGATGATCTCTGTGGTTTCAATCGTTTTATGTTGCCTCACTGTGCAATTGGCAGGAGTAAGAAAATGCGTGAATACGTCCAGTCGACTGAGTTCTACGGGGTAGGTGATAAGGGTCTCATTGCTTAAGTCTTTCGGTGTAATAAATGGTTTCTCTGCCAAAGGGTGGTGCTTATCCATTACCAACACTTGTTCATATTCGAACACTGGCGTGTAGGTAATGGTTTCAAGTGAAAGAGGGTCTGGCGTGAGCAATATATCAATATCGTACCCGTGAAGCGCTTGTAAACCGCCAAAAGAGAACGCGCGGCGTACATCTACATCAACATCTGGAAAGGCTTTCAAAAAAGGCGCCACTACCTTCAGCAACCATTCAAAACACGGGTAGCACTCCATCCCAATACGTAATATGCCCTGTTTACCATCGGCGAATCTGCGTAATTGGGCTTCAGTATGCTCAAACTGGGGTAAAACTCGGTGAGCTAAGCCCAATACACTCTGACCCGCCTGAGTCAGCGTGAGTCTTCTGCCGTCTTTTTTCCAAAGCGGTACGTCAAAATGGGCTTCCAACTTTTTCATTGCGTGACTTAACGCTGACTGGGTTAGAAAAAGCGATTTTGCCGCTTCTGTCATCGTGCCTTCAGCATCTATCGCTCTTACTATTCGTAAATGTTGTCTATCAATCATAATAAATTACAACCAGTTTAACGTTTTTGAAGAGGGCTTGGGGCAGCACTGACTATAGTCACGGCGTCCGACAGGCGAGTTTCAATTATCTCTTTTATGATAATTGATATTTCTCTAAAGGTCTTTCGTCCAGGCGCAGTGTTTCTCCACGCTAATGAGTGCTGACGCTCAATAGGCATATCGGCAATCTCACACACGTGTAACGCTTCAGGCTTGTGCAACTCAGAATGAATATAAAGCCCTGGTAGGAAGGCTACACCCATGCCCATTACTACCATTTGACGCAAAGTATCGAGGCTGGTGCCCTCATAATCACGCTGTAAATCTGCCCCAATCTCATCGCAAATGCGCTGCACTTGATGATGAAAGTGATGTCGGTCTTCGAGTGTTAACACTTTCTCGCCGCTTATTTCTTCTGGCTTGACATAGGCTTTTCCTGACAATTTGTGATCAGAAGGCGTGACGAATTTTAAAGGCTCTTTGAAGAGTGGTTGCGTGATCAATTGAGAGTTTTCGCCCGAAAGTGGGGAAAGTATTAGGTCATATTCACCACGCAGTAGACCGTGTTGCAATGCGTTAGGGGCGCCTTCTCGAACATAGAAGCGCAAGCCGGGCTTCCGTTTGTGCAGATCTGGTAGCACAAAGGGAAGTAAATAAGGCCCTAGTGTTGGCGGTATCCCTAACCGGTAGGTTACAACTTCGCCCTCGGACAAGTCTCGTGCAATTTCGCTGAACCGTTGAGAGGCCTGCAGCACCTCTTCCGCTGCATCAAGCAAGGCTTTACCTTGGGGAGATAACAGCGTTCCCGTGCGTGATCGTTCAAAAAGCGTTAGCCCTAAGAGGTTTTCTAGCGCACTGATCTGACTGGTCAGAGTAGGCTGACTAATTCCCAGTATTCCCGCTGCTTGCCTGAAGCTTAGGTATTTAGCCACTGCAACAAAATAGCGGATTTGGTTAATTGACGGGGTCTTTCCGTTGAATTGCATGGTGAAAATGGCTCTCTCTTACTATGCTTATGGGTAGTGTTACGTAAGCAGTGATAGTATTTAGCTATCGCGAGTTAGTATATTAAACTATTAATCTATCAGGTGAAACTGGCGTAATTACATAATCATTACAATTATTAAAAAATTGGGAGTTATATATGGATCACGTTATCTCAGGTGTTGCCAAATTCCAGAAAGAAGTTTACCCAAACAAAAAAGCTACGTTTCAAAAACTAGCTACTGGGCAGAACCCTGAAGTGCTTTTCATTACGTGCTCTGATTCACGTATCGACCCGAACTTAGTAACACAAACTGATCCGGGTGAGCTATTTATCTGCCGTAATGCGGGCAACATCGTACCTCCTCACAGCAACCAAACTGGTGGCATGACAGCGTCTATTGAGTTTGCAGTTGCTGCACTGGGCGTTTCTCACATTGTTATTTGTGGCCATACTGACTGTGGTGCAATGAAAGGCGCCATCAACCCTGAAGGCTTAAGTGCGCTTCCGCATGTAAAAGAGTGGCTAGGTCATTGCCGTGTTGCAACTGAAGTTGTTAAAGAGCGCTGTGGCCATTCAGACCTTTCTATTGACGATCTAGAAGCGGTAACGAAAGAGAACGTTGTTCAGCAAATTCAGCACCTTCGCACTCACCCTGCTGTTGCTGCAAAAATTGCAACAGGTCAGGTTAAACTTCACGGATGGGTTTATAACATTGGTTCAGGTGAAGTGCTTTACTACAACACTGAGTCTGGTGAATTTGATGTAATGGACGAGTCTACTGCCGAAGCACAACTTGCTCGCGGTGAATAAGGTCTATAACTATGGTAAAAATTAACCTTTCAAACCTACGAGGCGATTTTACCGGCGGTTTAACAGCCGGTATCGTTGCTTTACCACTGGCGCTTGCACTTGGTGTAGCGTCAGGCTTAGGCCCAATGGCGGGTCTGTATGGTGCTATTGCGGTTGGCTTCTTTGCCGCACTTTTCGGTGGTACACCAGCACAGATTTCTGGTCCAACGGGGCCTATGGTTGTTGTTCTTGCAGGCTTGTTCGCAAGTCTGTCAGGCGACGCCAGCCTTATATTCACAGCTGTGATATTGGCCGGCATATTCCAGATTGTTTTTGGTGTCCTTGGTGTTGGCCAATACATTCGCCTGGTGCCTTACCCGGTAATATCGGGCTTTATGTCGGGCATCGGTGCAATCATCATCATTCTTCAAATCGGCCGCTTACTGGGCCATGAGCCGCCAGGCGGAACAATCGGCGCATTGACATACTTGCCAACCGCGCTTGCCGATATTGATTTTGCAACCTTAGCGTTAGGCCTTGGTACCTTGGTTATTGCCTACAAATGGCCACCGCAATTAGGCAAGTATGTGCCTGGCGCACTGGCTGCACTTATCATTGGCACGCTTGTAAGTTTAGCGTTGTCTGTGCCAATTCTTGGTGATATCCCGACGGGTTTACCTAGCCTTCACCTTCCAGTATTTGACCAAAGCAAAGCACTGCTTATTCTTGAAGCCGCGTTTATTCTAGCTGTGCTGGGAGCCATCGATAGTCTACTTACATCTCTTGTTGCTGATAACATGACGCGTACCCGTCACGATAGTAATAAAGAGCTAATCGGCCAAGGTATTGGTAATACATTTGCTGGTCTTATCGGCGGTATCGCAGGTGCAGGCGCAACGATGCGTACTGTTGTAAATATCCGTAGCGGTGGTAAGTACAACATTTCAGGTATGGTACACGCACTAGTTCTTCTAGCAATTGTGTTAGGTCTTAGCCCGCTAGCAGCGCAAATTCCTCACGCAGTTCTTGCTGGTATCTTGGTTAAAGTTGGCTTAGATATCATCGACTGGAGTTACTTGAAGCGCGCTCACAAAGGCCCACGTTGGGACTTCGGCCTAATGATTATGGTGCTTGCGCTAACGGTATTTGTAGATCTGATCACAGCAGTTGGTGTTGGCGTGGTATTCGCAGCATTAGCTTACGTTAAGCAAATCGCACAGCTGCAAATTGAAGAGCTTAAGAAAATCCCTGAGTCGTTGAACGACCCTAAAGAAAATGAGCTATTGGAATCTCTTAAAGACAAAGTATCAATCTTTAGTTTTGGCGGACCACTAAGCTTTGGTGCGGCTGCCGATTTGGGCCACCACGTTCGTGAGCGTGTGAAGCCGGGTTCTAAAGTCACCATTTTAGATTTCTCGCGCGTTCCACTTATGGATGTTTCTGCTGCGATGGCAGTTGATACAGTTACCTCAGATGCACTAGCGGCAGGTCGTCAGCTGGTTATTTGTGGTGCTAATGCAGAAGTCAATAAGGTGCTTGAGGGCGTAAACGAAGCGCACCCAGGTATCCCCAACTTTGACACGCTACACGACGCCTTGCTTTACGCAGAAAAGCAAGTAGCCGGGACTGAAAGCAAAAACACCCGTTTTCAAGCCGCAACGCAGTCGTAAAGTAATATCAAGGTAAGATAAACCTTTCCCTTTTGGCCCTCCTTAGTGAGGGCTTTTTTGTGTCTGTTAGGCAAAGATTTCTTTGCTAAATTTCTGGGTCCGTTTACAGCTGGTGCGTGTTTACTTGGATGTCATTGAGTAAACAAACATGGAAAATGTTTTATTAATTGATTGTTCAATTAAACTTAACGCTACTGTAACAATTCCTCCCTAGAGTAGTGAGTAAACATTACACAACTACTTTGGGAAACACATGAAAACACACAATAAACTCTCGTTAGCTGTACTTGCAGCACTTTCGTCTATGACTACACCTACAGTGGCGTGGGCAGAGGAAGCAGAGCGTGCTGACGAAGAGCGCATAGAAGAAATTACCGTTGTTGGGCGAAGCGTTTCTTACGCGAATAACGCAACGAGCGACGATATGTTTAAACAACAGGCTAATCTTAGCAGTGTGTTAGCCGCGGTTGATAACCTGCCGGGTGTGCTTATTAACGAAGGTGATACCTTTGGGGCTGATGACTGGTCAACGTCTATTGTTATTCGTGGCTTTCAAGTAAACCTAAATGAGCAGCAAATTGGCATGACGGTAGATGGCATCGCCAACGGTAACTCGAATTACGGTGGTGGCGCGAAAGCGAATCGCTATATCGATACCGAAAACGTAAAAGGCGTTGAAGTTTCTCAGGGTACGGCGGATATCGCTTCCCGTTCACACGAAGCCTTGGGCGGCACACTGAATTTCACCACCATTAACCCGTCTGCGGAGCAGGGCTTAATAACCAGTGTAACTGCGGGTTCATTTGATGCGTCAAAATACTATGTACGCTACGAAACAGGCGAAATCTTTAAAGATACTTACGCGTGGATAAGCCTTTCAAGTCAAGAAAGTTCTGACTTTATGCAGCAGGCAGCAGAGAACACCCGTGATCATTTAGCCATGAAGTTTATCTCTACCGTTAACGACGTGTCTCTTACAGGTTACCTGTCTTACGACGATACCCACGAAGATAACTACCAGCGCATATACGGGCTGGCGCAATATGAGCAAAATCCAGATTGGGACCAGTTAACTGACGAGTGGACAGGCGTGCCTTATCAAGATCAGGCGTATCGTCGAGGTTGGTCTACCCTACGCGAAAACCTTTTCGCTTATTTACAGGCTGACTTTACTATTGGCCAGGTCGATTTTATGACTAACGTGTATTATCACGACAATGAAGGACGCGGCGAATGGGTTCCACCCTATATTGTTGATATCACTGATGACGGAGCAGAAGGGCACTCAGAGCTTATTGTTGGAAATACAGTATTCGGTGGAGAGGAGCTGGGACAAATCTACTTTGTTGATAGACAAGGCAACCAGCTAAGCCCTATTGAGGGGTGTCAAAGCTCACTGACCTTCCCTTATGGTGGTGCAGGTGCAGAATATGACCCAGGCTGTCATGCGCAAGGCGCTATTCCCGTGGGCTCATATCGTCACACCCATTATGATAAAGAGCGTTTTGGCATTAATGCTGATGCTGTGTGGTACACCAAAATTGGTGATTTTGATAATACCGTACGTTTTGGTATTTGGTGGGAAGACTATGAGCGTGGCGAGTCTCGCGATTGGCATAAAATTACCAACTCGTCTATTAGCGTCGATTATGACAACGTGCCTTACTGGGTGCAGTACGACAGAACCTTCCCAGTTGATACCTTGATGTACTATGTGGAAGATGAGCTTGATCTAGGCTTTGCCCGCATTCGCGCTGGTGCCAAGAAGTTTAACGTAGATATCGAGAAAACGGACAACTTTGATTCAGCCAACAACTTAGCGGTGAATACTGACTCAGATACCTTATTCTCTGCCGGTATCGTTGCACCTTTACCCATTGAAGGAGTGGAAGTTTTCGCAGGTTACGGTGAGAACTTTGCGGCAATCAAAGATGCACAACTAGAGCGCAACGATACTGACCTTCGCTTTATAAAGCCAGAAACCGCTGACAACATTGACGTAGGTTTCCGCTACTCTTCACCTGGTTTCAATGCCAGCGTGACCTACTACAATATTGAGTTTAACGACCGTATTCAATTTACCAGTAACGAAACCTCAGAGGGTATAGACTTTCTTGAAGCAGCCGCGGGTGGATACAAAAACGTGGGCGGTATTGAGTCTAGTGGTTTTGAAATTTCAGCAGACATTATGCTAACCGAAGACTTCTCGTTGTTCACTTCTATTACCTTAAGCGAATCAGAATATGTTGCGACGGTAGGTAGTTCAGGTACGCAATACGATACACTTGACGATGCGCTGGCAGCCATCGCAGACCCTGAAAACCCTGAAGTGTCACTGGTAGCTATTGAAGGTAATACGGGTATCGGTACGCCTGACACTATGGCGGTAATTAGCCTTGATTGGGCACGCGATAACTACTTTGCAGGCCTGTCTACCAAGTACGTTGATAGCCGCTACCTGGATATTGATAATGCGGCACAAGTTGATGACTATATCGTTAGCGACTTCTATATTGGCGGCTTTATCGAAAACATTGGTTCAGGTGCTGAAGAGCTAGAAGTGCGTTTAACAGTAAACAACCTGTTTGATGAAGACTATGCGTCTACCATTGCACCAGGTGCATTTTGGATTGGCGCACCTCGCGCTGTTGCAGTCAACGCACGCTTAACCTTTTAATCGTGATATCATGCCTGCGGCGGCATTGTGCTGTCGCAGGTTATTTTTTAGATTTAAGGTTTGGAGTTGTAGCATGCCCAAGGTGGGAATGGAGCCAGTTCGCAAGAAGCAATTAATAGAAGCAACGCTAGAAGTGATGGCAGAAGTTGGCTATCACGGTACAACGATTAGCTTAATTAGCAAAAGAGCTGGGCTTTCTTCAGGGATAATCAGTCACTATTTTGGTGACAAGCAAGGTTTAATTGAAGCAACGATGCGCCACCTTCTCGATGCGCTAAAAATCACGCAGCGTATTGACGATCCGCTAGAGCGGATTGATTTCATTATTGAAAATAACTTTTCACAAACGCAAGGGGCGAGTTCCGCCACCAATACTTGGTTCAACTTCTGGGCGTTGTCACTTCACAACGAAGGCTTGCATCGTTTGCAGTGTATTAACCACAAACGCTTAGAGCGTAATTTAGCGTTTAGTTACCGCAAGCTACTTAAACCTGAGCAGGTCAAAAACGCCGCTGCGTCTACCGCTGCATTAATTGATGGGTATTGGCTTCGTTATTCCATGGGCAGTGTGGGTAACGGTGATTTTTCAGAGGCTGTAGCCCGTTGTAAACAATACGTTCGCGATATAGTTGCCCAATACGGAAGATAAATAAGCAAACGGAAGTTAAACAAGTACTCGGGGCTGGCGTATAAGTACCACCGAGCGAATACTGATTAGAAAAATAAAAAGGGCGGTTCGAGATAAGTCGAACCGCCCTTTTTAATTATCTACATTTTCTAAATGAGCTATGCGGACTGGTATTAGCTGGCGCCAGATACAAATCTCTATCCGGCGCGAGAAGCTAGCATGTGCTCACTAAGTGCTTAACTCAATGAGTTACCAAATTCTTACGCGCTCTTCTGGCGCAAGATAAAGTGCATCATCTGGTTTCACATCAAACGCTTCATACCATGCATCATGGTTTCTTGGTGCTTGTGCACGATAACGACCAGGCGCGTGTGTACCTGCGCGAAGTTGATTCAGCATGCTTTCTTCAGTGCGTTTTTCTTTCCACACTTGTGCCCATGCAAGGAAGAAACGCTGATCGCCTGTTAGGCCGTCAATTACCGGTGCTTCTTTGCCGTTAAGGCTAAGTTTGTAGGCGTGGTAAGCCATGGCTAGACCACCCACGTCACCAATGTTTTCACCCAAGCTGTTGCGACCATTTACGAAGTTACCTTCGATAGGCTCGTACTGGCTGTATTGCTCGGCTAGCATATCTGCTTTTTCTTCAAACGCTGCGCGGTCAGCATCGGTCCACCAGTTGCGCTGAATACCGTTTGCATCTGACTTCGAGCCTTGATCGTCAAAACCATGTCCCATTTCGTGACCAATTACCGCACCGATTGCACCGTAGTTAACTGCTGCGTCGGCGTTTGGATCAAAGAATGGTGGTTGCAAAATAGCCGCTGGGAATACAATTTCGTTGAACGAGCTATTGTAGTAGGCGTTAACGCGCTGCGGTGTCATACCCCAGCGATTGCGATCCGTTTTCTCTAGCTCACGTTCTACCGATTGGTCTTGGAAGAATGTGCGTAGGTTTCGAACATTGCCTACTAAGTCTTTGTCGCTGATGGTTACGCCGTCGAAAGACTGCCATTCGTCTGGGTAGCCAATTTTAGGGTTAAATGCCATTAGCTTTTCTTTGGCATTTACCTTGGTTTCTTCGCTCATCCAGTCTAGGTTTTCAATACGCTCACCTAGTGCTGTACGCAAGTTCTCAACCAGCTCCGCCATCTGCTCTTTTGAGCTTTCTGGGAAGTATTCGTTTACGTAAATCTTGCCGATAGCAAAACCAAGTGACTCAGTACCAGACATTTGGCTCACTGCGCGTTTCCAACGAGGACGAGGCTCTTGCTGACCGCTTAGTGTACGACCAAAGAAGTCAAAGTTGGCTAGGTAGATATCTTCAGAAAGGAAATCCGCATTGTTTGAAATAGTGTGATATTTCAAGTACGACTTCCAATCAGCGAGATCAGCTTCGTTAATAATTTTAATAACGTCTTTTACTGGCTCAGGCTGTGTAATATTTAGCTCAGGTACCTTATAACCGGTTTGAGCAAAATACGTATCCCAATCAAAGCCAGGGTACTCGTCAGACAGCTTGCTACGTTCAATCTGGTTAAGAGTAAGATCGCGGTCACGGCGTTTTTCGCGAGGCCACTGAATTTCTGCAATTTGTGTTTCAAGGGCAAGAATGTTCGCCGCTTTTTCAGCTGCGTTTTCTTCGCCTGCAAAATTTAGCATCTGCTCGATGTGCGCTACATAAGCTTCACGAATTTTAACAAAACGTTCGCTATCGCTCAGGTAGTAGTCGCGATCAGGAAGGCCTAAACCACCAACACCAACACTTAATTGGTATTCATTTGGGTCAAGGCGGTTGTACCACATACCGCCGCCAATTGGCGTGGTTGAGCCTACTAACCAGCTGTTACCAAATGCTTTGGTTAGGTCAGTTTTGTTTTCAATGCTATCGATAGACGTGAGTACGTCTTTAATTGGCTCAATACCTTTTTCGTTGATGGTATCTGTATCCATATAAGCAACGAAAAAGTCGTGAACAAGCTTTTCTTCTGCATTTAGAGAAGACTTTTCCATTAGCCCATCAATGATGTTTTTAACTTGCTCTTCACTACGCTCTGCAAGACCCGTAAACGCGCCGTAGCGAGTTTTGTCAGCGGGCAGCTCGTAGTTGTCGTACCATGTACCGCTCGCGTACATGAAGAAGTCATCACCAGGTTTTACCGCTTCATTACGAGCGGTCAAGTCTACGCCAAAAGAGCCTAGTTCCGCTTCGCCCTTCATTTCTGGCGCTTCAACATTGCTGGTTTGCTCTTGGGCTTTTTCAGGCTGACCGCAACCAGCAAGTCCCAAAGATGCCGCAATCGCTACGGCAAGAAGTTTATATTTCATCGTTTTTCTCGTTGTGATTATAAGTGTCGTCGTTAGGTGCAGTGACACTCGTTGTTTTTAAAGTAGGCACAAATTCCTTGTTAAACGGTAAAGCATTCCGTGCCTGATTAAAATAGCTTGCGATATGTGGCGTTTCTCGCTGTAAAAAGTCTGCTACAGCAGTGTGAAACGACGGATGTTGTAATTTGTGATGAGAACGGCAATAAATGGGCTCGAAGCCTCGAAGTATTTTATGTTCACCTTGGGTGCCGGGATTAAAAAGCGATAGCTTTTTCTCAATGGCGAATTCAATGCCTTCAAAATAACAGCAGGCAAAATGTAGCCCGTCTATTTCTTTCAGTGCTCCCCAGTATCTGCCATACAGTCCTGTCTCATCATAGAAAAAGAGGGCGCTGGCTACTGCTACCTCATTCTCTATTGCCGTAACTATAAGCATGTTATCGCTCATGCTCTCGACTAGCTGCTCAAAGAACGCATCGTTCAAATATCCCACGTGACCGCTTCGTTTTAAATAGGTTACTTTGTAACACTTTGTGAAAAACTGCAGTGTCTCTGGGCTAATCTCACTGCCGGTATGATGGGTGAAGCGAACGCCTTGCTCGTTCAGTTTACGTCGACTTTTCTTGATATCTTTTCTTTTGCGGGAAGTAAGCGCGTTAAGAAAATCGTCGAAATCACCATAACCGTAGTTATGCCACTGAAACTGAACCGCGTATCGGGTCAGGTAGTGGTTGGGAATACTGGGTTGAACTTTGAATTGGTCATTAGGCAAATCATCGGCTAATTCACTGGCCTCAGGCTCGTCTTTACCAATAAGTTGAGCTGAGGTGCTTTCATTGGGAAATAGCCAATGAAAAGAAGATAAAGCCTCACCAAAAACGGACTCTACATGCGCTGTCAATGTATTTTCCAGTTCACTTAAAAGTGACGGAGTAAGCGCAATGTGCCCATCAGAAAGTAGTCTAGAGCCTGTTACAGGCGTGAAGGGGATGGCCGATATCCATTTAGGATAATAGTCGAGACCGTGCTGTGCATAAGCATTAGCCCATGCGTGGTCAAACACGTATTCACCGTAGCTGTGAGTTTTCAGGTAGCCGGGAATAACGAGATTAACAGCCTCATGCTGACCTTTCGCTATAGCAATATGGCAAGGCTGCCACCCAGATTCATTGCTGCACGAGCCGCTGCGTTCTAGCGCATGTAAAAATTCATAAGAAACGAAAGGACCCGATTCTTTTGCGAGGTATTGCCAGCGCTCTTTAGAGATCTGTTCAATCGAATCTATTATTGTTATGCGATAGTTGGATGCTGTCATGCAGTTTACATCATGTAGAGGTTAAGTGCGTAAAACGCTAGATAGTCGCAATGTACGAGTAATTAACGCTAAAATAACGCGGTTTCTACGTTTAATACAGAAGAGTAAGTTTACAAAAATGTCAGAGTTCGACCGAAAAATCATTACCGACGCGATTACTCGCATGCTGGCACGACGAGAGCATAGCTTTAACGAGATTATGCGAAAGTTGCAGCAGAAGGGAATAGCGAGTGATGCTTTCATGCCTATTCTGGAGGAATTCAAAGATGCTGATATCCAAAGCGATGCTAGATTTGCAGAAAGCCGAGCTCGCGCACTGTATTTAAAAGGGAAGGGACCCCGCGCAATTAAATTAGACTTACAGCAATACGGTGTAGATGAAAGTACTGCAGAACACGCAATGAGAGAGATTGACGCTGACTGGTTTGAAAGTGCTAAAAAAGTAAAAGAGAAAAAGTTTGGCGAGTTTTATGAAACCGAATTCGCGTTGAGACAAAAGCAGAAACAATTTCTTCAATATCGTGGCTTTTACCAAGATCACATTGAATATGCTGTAAGCGCAAACGAATCTAGCTAAAACGGCTGGTTTATGCTCATGTTTACCGACAAATAGATGCCGTTGGCGATTCGTTTTATGAATACTGGCTATTTTCGTCTACTTAAAGTGAAATTTGAGCCTATCTTCTCCCCGTTACACTTAACAAAATTGCGTTATCCATGGTATTGTTGCGCAAATTTGTGTGCATTTTAATTATCCAGAGAATTATAGCGAGGATAAGCGTATTGCGTATTCGCAAACTGCCCCGATTATAAAGCTCATTAGAACAGGCAAATCGCACGTTTCAAAAATAGAATAAAGGAAGTTAGGTTTTCAATGACATTATCAACTGCTGACTTACGTAACAAGTTTATCGATTATTTTAAAAGCCATGGCCACCAAGCGGTGGCGAGCTCGTCACTGGTTCCGGCAGATGATCCCACACTTCTTTTTACCAACGCGGGCATGAACCAGTTTAAAGACTGTTTTTTAGGTGCGGAAAAACGCAGCTATACCCGTGCGGTATCGTCACAGCGCTGCGTTCGCGCAGGTGGTAAGCATAACGACCTTGAGAACGTAGGTTACACTGCGCGTCACCATACCTTTTTTGAAATGCTGGGTAATTTCAGCTTTGGCGATTATTTCAAAAAAGAAGCGATAGAGTTTGCGTGGAATTTCCTTACCAAAGAAATTGGTTTGCCAAAAGAAAAGCTCTTAGTCACCGTTTATTCTGAAGATGACGAAGCTTTCGACATCTGGGAAAACCATATTGGTGTTCCAAAAGAAAAGATTATTCGCATTAGTACGTCAGATAACTTCTGGTCTATGGGCGATACCGGTCCATGTGGTCCTTGTTCTGAAATCTTTTACGATCACGGTGCGCACATTTGGGGAGGTCCTCCGGGAACACCAGAAGAAGACGGCGACCGCTTTATCGAAATTTGGAACCTGGTATTTATGCAGTTTAACAAACAAGCTGACGGTACCATGGAGCCACTCCCTAAGCCTTCAATCGATACCGGTATGGGCCTAGAACGTATTTCCGCTATCTTGCAGAACGTGCACAGCAACTACGAGATCGACCTTTTCCAAAACTTGATCAAATCAGCAGCATCAATTGTTGGAAGCGAAGATTTAGAAAATAAATCGCTACGGGTCATCGCCGATCACATTCGTTCGTGCAGCTTCTTAATTTGCGATGGCGTTATGCCATCAAATGAAGGGCGCGGATACGTATTACGTCGCATTATTCGTCGCGCTGTCCGCCACGGCTATCAACTTGGCGCAAACGATATTTTCTTCTATAAGCTTGTAGCATCACTTGCCAAAGAAATGGGTGAAGCGTATCCAGAACTTGTAGACCAGCTACCGGTAATTGAAAAAGTACTACGTGTTGAAGAAGAGCAGTTTAGCAAAACGTTAGCCCGTGGTATGGCTATTCTAAACGATACACTAGAAACTCTAGAAGGCGACACAGTGCCGGGTGACGTAGTGTTTAAGCTTTACGACACCTATGGTTTCCCTACTGACTTAACCAATGATGTAGCGCGTGAGCACGACCTTAAGATTGACGAAGAAGGTTTTGAAGCTGCTATGCAAGCACAACGTGCCCGTGCACAGCAGGCTAGCAACTTTGGTGCAGACTACAATAGTAAACTCGCCATTGACCACACAACCTCATTTACTGGGTACACCGATGTAGAAGGCCAGGCGAATGTGGTTGAACTTATTGCCGACAATGCGTTTGTTGAGAAGCTTGAAGACGGTCAAGAAGGCGTTGTGGTATTAGACAGCACACCGTTCTACGCTGAAAGCGGTGGTCAGGCAGGTGACAAAGGTGTGCTTCGCGTGGCAAACGGTGAATTCATCGTTACTGACACCCAAAAAATGGGTAATGCGTTTGCACACAAAGGTATTGCTAAAGGTTCGGTATCTAAAGGTGATACGGCAACCGCAGCGATTGATGCAGCAAATCGTGAAGCCATTAAAAAGAACCACAGCGCAACGCATTTACTTCATGCAGCACTGCGTGAAATTTTAGGTGAGCACGTAACTCAGAAAGGTTCATTGGTTGAAGCGCCGCGCATGCGTTTTGACTTCTCGCATTTTGAGGCAGTAACGGCTGAGCAACTTGCTGAGATTGAAAGACGAGTTAACCAAGAAATACGTGCAAACCACACGTTAGCAACTGAACTAATGGATTTGGATGAAGCCAAAGCATCAGGCGCAATGGCGCTATTTGGTGAAAAGTACGACGAAAAAGTTCGCGTGGTAACCATGGGGCCATTCTCTGTTGAGCTATGTGGTGGTACTCACGTTACACGTACTGGTGATATTGGCTTGTTTAAAATTACCAGTGAAGCGGGTATTGCATCGGGCGTTCGACGTATCGAAGCAGTTACTGGCGAGCATGCACTTGAAGTCGTGCAAACCCAACAAGCGACACTGTCTTCATTGTCTGCGTTATTGAAAACAGACAGCCAAAATGTACTTGATCGCGTAGTTTCTCTACAAAATCAGACTAAAGAACTAGAAAAAGCACTCAATTCTGCGAAACAAAAATTGGCGAGTCAGCAAGGTGCTGATATGCTTAGTAATGCAGTAGAGATAAATGGCGTTAAAGTTCTTATTGCGAATTTGGAAGGTGTTGAAGCGAAGTCATTGCGTTCAATGATGGATGACATTAAAAACCGAATTGGTGAAGGGATCGTAGTATTAGGTGTGGCTAATGACGCGAAAGTGAATCTTATTGCTGGCGTTACTAAAAACCTCACTAGTAAAGTTAAAGCGGGCGAGCTAGTTAACTTTGTTGCATCACAAGTAGGTGGCAAAGGGGGCGGTCGTCCAGATATGGCACAGGCAGGCGGTGACCAGCCTGAAAACTTGGGCCAGGCGCTAGATTCGGTTAACGCTTGGTTACAAGATAAGCTATAATTATTTTTGTGTATAACAGTGAGTTTTTGAAGTGACGCAGAAACATGGAATCACTGTCGCTTCCATCGGGTCGTGCCGATGGGTTGGCAAATCTTAATGGATGATGTTCAGTATTAAGGAACAGGAGCAAGCGAATGCTTATTTTGACTCGTCGAGTTGGTGAAACGCTTATGGTTGGTGACGATGTAACCGTTACCGTACTAGGTGTAAAAGGGAATCAGGTACGTATCGGTGTGAATGCACCAAAAGAAGTTTCTGTGCACCGTGAAGAGATATACATGCGCATTCAAGCAGAAAAAGGCGGTCAGCCAGGCTCTGCAGAATAATTGCATTATACGCTTCATTGGAAAAGGTCAGCTTACGCTGGCCTTTTTTGTTTTAAGTGAGTAAATCTTATCGGGCTTTAGCGCAAGTCTATTGTTTCTGTTCTATTTCGCCAGAAATGACGTTGTGATGTCTCGCGCTAATGACCAAGTTAAGTCTCTGGGTCGTGCACAGCTTTTTTCTAGCACAATGCCTTCTGGGTGGACGATTTTTAAATAGAGACATATACCGCTTTATTTGAGATTTTGGAGCGTTTTTAAATAACTTAAGTAAGTAATACGAATCAGCGTACTTGGTTATGAACAAATAAATTCAAAACTTTTTGATATTATTCTTGAAAAATTGACTAAATTATTAAGGCGGGTCAGTTAAAACTGCAATGAAGCTGCGCATATTCAAATGCAAATTAACGAGCATCGTTAAATAAAATTCGGTTTAATTGCTTGTATTGCGAACAAATTACTGGTTTTTTGCTCGAATCGTTTAAAATGGCAGCGGGTGAACAATTTCTTTATAAAAAAGGTTTGACTCAGGCCAATGAATCCGTAAAATGCACCCCGCAGTCAAGGAGAGGTGGGTGAGTGGCTGAAACCAGTTCCCTGCTAAGGAACCATACGCATATACGCGTATCGAGGGTTCGAATCCCTCCCTCTCCGCCATTATTCGTTGGCAGTGACGGCCAACAACAAGTTTTGCGCGTGTGTAGCTCAGCTGGATAGAGTACCTGGCTACGAACCAGGCGGTCGGAGGTTCGAATCCTTCCACACGCGCCACTTATTTTAAAGCGTCACCTTTTGATGTAAAATTCAAAAGTACACAAGTTTACGCGTGTGTAGCTCAGCTGGATAGAGTACCTGGCTACGAACCAGGCGGTCGGAGGTTCGAATCCTTCCACACGCGCCACATTGAAAAACCCACCTTTTTAGGTGGGTTTTTTCATTTCTACTCCTTTTATTTTTGTTCTCTCCACTTTCGTCTAAGCGCACTGTTTAAAATTTAAGCTAAACTTAATGTGTCTAACAGCAGTAAAGCGCGAGGTACGCTATGGCACATCCATCTACTACTTTTCGATTTTTAGCAGAACCTACCGACGTAAACTTTGGCGGTAACGTTCACGGTGGCATGCTCTCTATAACAGCTTAATGAAATGGATTGACCAAGCAGCCTATGCCTGTGCCGCGCAGTGGTCCAAATGTTACTGCGTCACGGTGTCTGCCAATGGCATACGTTTCATAAAACCTATAAAAGTAGGTCAGCTAGTTGAGATAACCGCATCGTTGGTACACACTGGAGCGTCAAGTATGCATATCTATGTTGTGGTTAAATCGGGCGACGCCACGGAAAACACTACGTCTGTCGCAAATCGCTGTTTTATAACTTTTATGGCGGTGGACTGTGAGGGAAGCCCAGTAAATGTGCCTGCTTACGTACCCGAGGATGAACGACATATGCAGCTAGAATTAGTGGCGATGCATGCGAAAGATTTCGCTAAACAGCTAGACAGTGACTTTACGGAAAATATAGGCTTTCATTAAGGCGTGAGTATAAATGAACGTAAACGTAGATTGCTGGCATCGGCAACGCTTATGCTAATTCCTAAAATATACTTTTGTTGCAAATTTATTAAAGAATAATGCATTAAGTTTCATTTTGGCGGGTTTTATTCATTTTAAAGTGGTTTTTTATGCTGCTTTGTTGTGTTTTGAAAAACCACGTGATACTTATTCAGGTACGAAATAACAACAGGTTTGAATATGAATTCGGGATCCGTCGCTAGCCTGCTCTTTGAAGCAGCTTCTCTTATGCTTATAGGAATGGTATTTGTTTTCTCATTCTTAGGGCTTCTTATTGTGGGTATTCATCTCATTGCCCGATTTTGTGAAGCTTTTCCCGGTGAAACAGCAGAGCCTTCAGCTCATTTAAAAGGGCCTTCAGCTAATTTGAGTCGAAACAATCAAGCGGTACAACCAGGAATAGACGGAAACGTTATCGCAGCTATTTCTGCCGCAATTCATACCCATCGCCAAAATTCTAAAAAATAAAGCCTAATCAGGAGTTACCATGTCTAAGCCTCTGGCCCTTACCGAGCTGGTTCTGCGTGATGCCCACCAATCCCTTCTTGCTACGCGCATGCGTATTGAAGATATGCTTCCCATAGCGGAAAAACTAGATAAAGCTGGCTTTTGGTCAGTTGAATCTTGGGGTGGTGCTACATTTGATGCCTGTATTCGTTATTTAGGGGAAGACCCTTGGGAGCGCATCAGAAAGCTAAAAGCAGCCATGCCTAACACGAAACAGCAAATGCTGTTGCGTGGTCAAAACCTATTGGGTTACCGCCATTATGCTGACGATGTTGTCACTCGCTTTGTAGAGCGTGCTCACGAAAGTGGCGTAGATGTATTTAGAATTTTTGATGCCATGAATGACATTAGGAATTTGAAAACCGCAATAAAAGCGACCATAGACAGTGGCGCTCACGCGCAAGGGACAATTTCTTATACGGTAAGCCCTGTGCACAATCTTAAGCTTTGGCTCGAAATGGCGAAACAGCTTGAAGACCTAGGGGTTCATTCTATCTGCGTAAAAGATATGGCTGGGCTTTTAAAACCGTACGAGTGCGAGGCATTGATTACCGGATTAAAAGAAACGGTTGATGTACCAATTGCCATGCAGTGCCATGCCACAACAGGGTTGAGTACGGCGACGTATCAAAAAGCTATCGATGCCGGTATTGATATGCTGGACACGGCTATTTCTTCAATGAGCATGACTTATGGTCATAGTGCAACTGAGACCATGGTTTCTATCGTAGAAGGTACAGAGCGCGATACGGGTATTGCACTACCCGAACTAGAAGAAATTGCCAGTTACTTCAGGGAAGTAAGAAAGAAATACAGCAAGTTCGAAGGCAGTCTCAAAGGGGTAGATGCACGTATTCTTTTGGCTCAAGTACCGGGCGGAATGCTAACCAACATGGAAAGTCAGCTCAAAGAGCAGGGCGCTGAAGATAAATTCGAAGAAGTGTTAAAAGAAATTCCACGGGTAAGGGAAGATCTTGGGTTCATTCCTCTTGTTACGCCAACCTCACAAATCGTGGGCACGCAGTCAGTGCTTAACGTACTCACCGGCGAGCGTTACAAAAGCATTACAAAAGAAACCGCAGGCGTTCTTAAAGGTGAATATGGCGCTACCGCAGCACCAGTAAACAAGGAGTTGCAGGCGCGTGTGCTTGATGGCGCAGAGCCCGTGACATGCCGGCCTGCTGACAATATTGCACCAGAGCTGGATACACTGAGTAAAGAGCTTGATGAACTGGCTCAGAAAAAGCAACTCTCGCTGTCAGACGATAAAATTGATGATGTTTTGACTTATGCCTTATTCCCGCAGATAGGCCTAAAGTTTATCGAAAACCGCGGCAACCCTGATGCGTTTGAACCTGCACCTAGCGCGCAAGAGTCGCAAAGCTCGAGTGCGCCTAAGCCTGCTGAAGCCAAGTCAAGCTCACAAGGGGCTACCGCGAGTGAAACTTACGACGTAAACGTAGATGGAAGAGTGTATCGCGTAGAAGTGGCACCTTCAGGTACGCTGACGAGCGTTACACCTGCTAGTGGCTCTCAGACGCAAGCACAGCCTCAAACCAACAGCGCTGCGCCATCAGACTCTAACTCTTCTCAGTCTATTGATGCACCGCTTGCAGGTAACGTATTTAAAGTTTTGGTGAGAAACGGCGACAGCGTGTCAGAAGGCGATGTGGTGATGATCTTAGAAGCCATGAAAATGGAGACAGAGATCCGCTCCGCATTTACAGGTACTGTTACTGACATTACCGTTGGTGAAGGCGATGCCGTAACCAGTGGTCAACCGTTAATCTTATTGGGGTAGTACATGGATAAGTTAATGGTACTTTGGGATAGTACCGCGCTTGCGCACTTTGAAGCCGGCCAGCTGATTATGATGGCAGTGGGTTTCGGCTTGTTGTACTTGGCCATTGTTAAAAAGTTTGAGCCATTGCTTTTACTGCCCATTGGTTTTGGTGCATTGCTTACTAACATCCCTATCGCTGGTTTTTCAGAAGCGGGTGGCTTGCTGCACTACATATACAAAATCGGCATAGATACAGGGGTATTTCCTCTGCTCATCTTTATGGGGGTAGGCGCAATGACTGATTTCAGTGCACTTATTGCTAACCCCAAAATGTTGTTACTTGGCGCAGCTGCGCAGTTCGGTATTTTTGCTACTTTGTTTGGCGCGATAGCGTTAAACCTTATACCTGGCTTTGAGTTTACGTTAAAAGACGCGAGTGCCATTGCTATCATAGGTGGCGCGGATGGGCCTACTGCCATTTTCCTCGCCTCACGCCTTGCGCCTGATTTGCTCGGTGCGATTGCAGTCGCTGCATACTCTTATATGGCGTTGGTACCTATTATCCAGCCACCTATCATGAAAGCGCTGACCACAAAAGAAGAGCGCGAGATAAAAATGGGTCAACTACGACCTGTGTCAAAGCGAGAGAAGATTATTTTTCCGCTTGCTGTTCTGTTTATGACTATCTTGTTTTTACCTGCAGCAACGCCACTTGTCGGTATGTTCTGCTTCGGTAACTTAATGAAAGAGTGTGGCGTGGTAGACAGATTGAGCAAAACAGCCCAAAACGAGCTCATCAATACGGTCACTATTTTCCTTGGTTTAGCAGTAGGATCAAAGCTATCAGCTGAAGCATTCCTTACGGTCGAGACTTTAGGTATTTTGGGGCTTGGGGCTATCGCGTTTGGTATAGGCACTGCCGCAGGCGTACTCATGGCCAAGCTTATGAGTAAGCTGTCTGGTGGCAGTATAAATCCACTGATTGGCGCAGCTGGCGTCTCTGCTGTGCCGATGGCAGCCAGAGTGGTGAACAAAGTTGGGCTAGAAGCAAACCCTCATAACTTCTTACTTATGCATGCAATGGGACCTAACGTGGCTGGTGTGCTAGGTAGTGCGGTTGCCGCAGGTATTCTATTGGCTCTGGTTGGCTAGAAAGCACGAATGCATTGCTGTACAAGGGGCAATTTATTTGCCCCTTTTTTATTGCATGGCGTTTGTTCAAAAAAAGGCTTTCTAGGGTTTTCTTTTTGTGACGAGTCGAGCGTGCCAGTTCGGAACATAAGTGCGCTTCTCAAAGAAAACAGCACCCAAACGATAAGCTCTTTATTCTCGAATTGTGTTTTGTGGCACCAGTGATTGGTAGGCGGTAACGAGTTTCTTAGTGCGCGTATGCTGGGGCCACCTAAAGATAGTTTCGGTCTTGCCTTCTTCTACAATTTCACCGCCTTCCATCACAATAATCCTGTCTGCAATGTGTCGTACAATACCCAAGTTGTGACTAATAAAGATAAACGCCAAGCCAAGTTCTTGCTGAAGCTTCAATATAAGATTCACCGTTTGCGAACGAATGGAAGGGTCTAACGCTGCAAAGGGTTCATCAGCCACTAACACTTTGGGCTTTAACACAATGGCTCTGGCTAGCGCTACGCGCTGCTGCTGTCCATCAGAAAGCATATGTCGATAAAAGTAATAGTGTTCGCGCAAGAGGCCTACCTTCACCAACATATCTTCTATAATTGGTTTGCGTTCTGCTTCGCTTAGGCCTGTATTCAAACGCAATGGCTCATCCAAAATTTTTCCCACAGGAACCGATGGATTCATCGACTCGGAGCTATGCTGCAAGATCATACGAATGTCATGGGTACGTTTTTGCTGGCTATCTTTAGACTGATATTTGGCTAAATATTTGTGTGTGTTAATTTCAATTTCACCTGCATCAGCAGGCAGTGCACCTACCAAGAGCTTAGCCAACAGGGATTTACCTGAGCGGTTTTCACCAATTATTGCAATGGTTTCACCGCGCTTTACGCTTAAGTTCACTGGACCAAGTTGAAAAACTTCAGGACGTTTTAGCCAACGTTTCCTCTCGTTATGAATAAACGTGAGATCTTTCACCTGCATGATATCCATTACAGCTTCTCCATATGTAGAGGGAAGTGACAGCTGTAATTGTGATCGTGAATTTTACGCACGGCTGGCGTTTGTACACAGGCGCGCTGTGCACGAGGGCAGCGCGGACCTAATCGGCAACCAATAGGCAAATGCTGTAGTGTGGGAATAGAGCCACCAAGCGTGGGTAGCAGCGATTTCGGTGGTAAATCTTTTCTGAAGCTCGGCGCGCTGTCTAGTAATGCTTTTGTGTAAGGGTGCAGAGGGCGCTTCTTAATGTGCTTCATTCTACCTGATTCTACAGTCTGCCCTGCATACAACACCGTCATAGAGTGAGACATACTTGCAATTGCCAGTAGGTCGTGACTAACAAACAAGATCGAGAGCGAGCGGGTCTGATTCAAACGCGTGAAGAGCTTCAGAATTTGTGTTTTTGTTGTAGGTTCCATTCCCCGAGTTGGATCATCGGCGATGAGCAATTTAGGCTGTGAAACCAAGGCCATCGCAATCATGAATTTTTGACCTATGTCAGCCGGTATTTGATGAGGAAAAGCGCTTAAATAATGCTTGTGGTACTTTATTCCTACTTTGTGAACGGTGCTTATTGCGATCTTTTTGCGGTGTTGTGCTCGTTGCCAGAACCAGCTCCCTTCAACAAATTCATCGGGAATGCTCTCTTCCAACTGCTCTCCAAGCGTTGCCGATGGGTCTAAACTTGCCTGTGGGTTTTGGAATACGACCGCTATTTCTCGGCGCATTACCTCACGACGCTGCTGCACAGACATACTCAGCAGGTTTTCACCATTCCAACTCATGCGGTCAGCCGTTAAATTCCATTGGCTAGGAAGGGCTCCGCAAATGGCGGACACGATCAAGCTTTTGCCTGAGCCAGATTCTCCTACCAGTGCGCGAATCTCCCCGCTGCTAACTGACAGGTTAACTTTGTCCAACGCTTTAATTGCGCCATCGCTGCTCTGCATTTCCAAGGTGAGGTTTTTAATATCAAGCATTGGCATATTAATGACTCACTCTTTTTCTAAGTGCTGAACGCAAACCGTCACCCACAATGTTGATAGATAGCACCATGAAGAATATTGCCATTCCGGGGACGGCAACGTTCCACGGTGCTAGATAAGCAACATCTAGCCCATCAGCTAGAATAACGCCAAGTTCAGGAAGCGGTGACTGTGCGCCTAAATTCAGAAAACCAAGTGCAGATATGTCGATAACGGCAATAGAAAGTGCAAGCGTGCCCTGTACAACCAGCATTTCGGTCATGTTGGGTAGTATAGAATGAACAAAAAGTTGCCATCTACTGGCACCGTCCAATTTAGACGCCACTATATATTCTTTTTTCATTTCGGCGCGCACAAAACTTCTTGTGTGGTGCACAAACTGTGGAATAAGTGCAAGGGTAATTGCCCACATGCTGTTAACCAGACCGGTACCCAATATTGCAACGATAATAATCGCAATAAGTAGCGTGGGAATGGCCATAAGTGCATCGAGTAAGTGGTTGACGATACTTGAGCGAACACCCCGCAGCATGCCAGCAAAGGTCCCAAGGCTAACGCCGACTAACATGGCAAGCACAACAGTAATGAATGCGGAGCCTAGTGTGATGCGACACCCATAAATTATGCGGGTAAATAGGTCTCTACCCAACGCATCAGTACCGAAAATGTGCGATATAGAGCCATTAGCTAACCAGCTAGGCGGTATTAACAGTCCGTCGATATTTTGTTCCACGGCATCATAGGGAGTGATGATTGGTGCGAACAGCGCGCAAACAACAAACAACGCCAGCATAATCAGGCCAAGCATGGCGATGTGGCTCGCTTTAAATGATGCCCAAGTCCGTTGCCACGGCGACGGATGGAATTCTTCGTCGTATAAACTAAACTGTGGCACGTTCGTATTTCTCTCTGCTTGGGTCAATCATTCGGTTAAACAAATCAACGAGAATCGTGAGTGTAATTACTACCGTGGATACTGCCATCATACCAATTCTAAGGGCAGGGTAATCTCGCTGATAAATAGCTTGAATCAGCCAATTACCGATCCCCGGCCAAGAAAACAAGGTTTCGACAATCATCGCGTTCGTTATTAATGTCGTAATTTGTATCGCCATTAGCGGTAAAATGGGCAGTAACGCGTTGCGCAGAATATGACGAAAGAATATCTGCCAACTTGAAAGGCCTCTAGATATTGCTGCAGCGATATAGGGGCGGTGTTTCACGTCTATAACAGAACGTCTTGTTATACGTATCATCGAAGCGGTGGCGATAGCACCAATGGCAAACGTAGGTAATGCTAAGTGCGATAACGCATCCTTGAAGGCTAAGGTCTTGTTTTCTATGTCAGACAATAATATATCAATGAGAATAAAGCCTGACACGGGTTCGATGTTATAAAGCAAACTGATACGACCCGACAGCGGTGCAGCGTCTAGCTGCAAACTGAAAACCAATATAAGCAGGAGCGCAAACCAAAAAACAGGAAAAGAATAGGTTGTTATACTTGCACTATTTATTAGGTGATCCGACGTTGAATAGCTGCGAATCCCCGCATAATAACCAAGCGGTATTCCAATGAATAACGCCATCAACATGGCATAGGTTGCCAGTTCTATTGTGGCTGGCATCGCAATACCTACCTCTTCTCTTAACGGCAGGCCTGACGTAAAGCTGTATCCCCAGTCACCAGTGAGCAAATTGCCTACATAATAGAAAAACTGGAAAATATAGGGCTGATCTAGTTTAAATTGCCGCTCCAATGCCGCGCGTTGAATTTCATTTTGCGGCACGAGTCCTGTTAGGTTTTCAAGTGTATCGCCTGGAAAAAGGTAGGCGAGTGAAAACGACATAATCGCTAACACCAAAAGCGTTAATATAAATAAAGTGCAGTATCTTACGAGGATCTGGATCACAGTGCTTTTTTTACTCCACCAAAGCGTACACCGCCAAAGGGATTAATGGTCATTCCTTCTAGTTCATTCCTGTATGCCTGATAGCGATAGGCATGTGCGATGGGAACAAGAGGAAGGCGTTCGTATAATAATCGGTTAACTTGCCGGTATATGGCTGTGCGTTCTTCAATATCATCTGTCTGAAGAGCGTCGTTGAGTAACTTATCATAGTCTTCACTGCACCACATGGCACGATTTGTACCTGAGGGTATAGCGCCACAGCTCAATAGCGGACGATAGAAGTTATCTGGGTCTCCGTTGTCGGCAGACCAACCAATTAATACCGAGTCGTGCAGGCCTTCCTGAAGATGGCGTCTGAAGGTAGTCCAATCGTAACTGACAATGGTTGCTTCTACGCCTACATCACGCAAATAACGCTGAATGAGCTCGGCCATCTTTGTTGCGTTAGGATTGTAAGAGCGTTCAACAGGCATAGCCCATATCGTCATAGAAAAGCCGGCCTTAACTCCGGCGTCAGCTAATAATTTGCGCGCTAGAACTGGATTGTAGGCGGTATCGTCTGCGTCATTTTGAAACGCCCAGCTTGCCGCAGGCAGCAGGGTCTTAGCTCTAGTAGCACTGTCAAAATACACCGCTTCTAGCAATGTGTTCTTATCGATTGCGGCCGCTAGCGCACGTCTTACATCTGGGTTATCAAAAGGAGGGCGTTGAGTGTTAAACGCCCAAAATCCAATGTTTAGTCCTGGTTTTTCCGCTAGCGTCAGATCTTCTTTTGCCCGAATCACTTCAAGTTCAGTCTGTGCAGGAAAAGCGGTAGCGTCACATTCACCTGTCATTAATTTAGCCAGTCTCAGTGAGCTTCTTGGCGTAATGTCAAATATAAGCTGCTCTACAACAGGGCGCGTTTCGTCACCGTTTTGTGCTGTACCATCTTGAACAGTATCTTCGCCACCTTGGCCATTTTCAACTTCTTGGTTGGCACTCTCTACAGTATTGTTATCGCTTAGGACTTCATCACTCGTAGGCGCATCTTCCATTTGGTCACGCCAATAGTTGTCGTGGCGCAGGAACTTAATGAAATGGTCTTTGCGATAGCTATCGAATTTAAAGGGGCCAGTACCTACTGGAAGCTCATCGATTTTGCCCGGCGTGCCGGTCTGTGCCAGCTGGTTAGCATATTCTTCTGATAAGATAACGGCGAAATCGGTTGCTAGATTTGCCAAAAATGAGCTATCCCTGCGCTTAAGCGTAATTTCAACGCGGTAGCCGTTTACGCGCTCTACCGACGCGATATTTTGTGCAAGGCCTATGCTTTCGAAGTAGGGATAGCGCCCACCAGATACGTAGTGGTATGGATGGGAGCGTAGGCGCCATCTGTCTATACTGAAGATAACATCGTCGGCGTTAAAGTTTCGTGTTGGCGTGAAGTAGCGCGTATTGTGAAACCATACATCCTTTCTCAGTTGAAAAGCGTAGGTAAGACCGTCATCACTCACTAACCAGCTACTCGCCAAACTAGGCACGATGCGGCCAGACTCAGGGTCGAAATCAAGCAATCTGTCGTAGAGTTGGTGTGAAGATGCATCTGACGTTGTACTTGATGTATCTAGCTGCGGATTGAAGGTAACTGGATTGCTTTCAGAGCAGTATATAATACCCGTATTGTAAAACGCTTGTTTGTTCTGCTTAGCACAGGATGCAACAAGAAGCGCTGTACATATACATAATGACAAACGCTTTACCAAACCATGGGACATGCTTTACGCCTCGACGCTTTCCGCGGAAGAATCTAGTAAGTTATATTTTTTGAGATAGCCTCGCAGCTGATGATACGTCAGGCTCAATTTTTCAGCAGTCTTCTTCTGATTAAACTGACTGTCAGCAAGTGCCTGTTTTATCATATCTATCTCATGTTGTTGAGAACGTTCTTTCAAATCTATGGGATATTCAACAATTTCTGGCTTTTTCACTGGTGCCAGTGGCGTAATGTCTGCACTTTCAATGCGTTCATTGGTGGCAGCGGTCTCTGAAGGGGATTGAGAAACGGGTGAGTCGGACGTATTCACTCTGTCATTGGTCTTCACTCTACCTTTCGGGCGATAAGCTGACTCAAAGGGGTCAAGAACGATTTCATGTACGGGCAGATGAGGGTTATTTGTTCGATATACTGCACGTTCGACCACGTTCTTAAGTTCACGTATATTGCCTGGCCAATCGTAATCAAGAAGGGTTCGCTTCGCCTTCTCTGTAAAGCCGCTGAATAATTCCATTTCCATTTCACGGGCCATATTAATAGCAAAGTTTTCTGCCAACATCATGATATCTTCCCTACGCTCGCGTAGCGGAGGAATGGTAATTACGTCAAAGGCAAGTCGGTCGAGTAAGTCTGCACGAAATTCACCTGCATCGGCAAGCGCGGGTAAGTCTTCGTTTGTAGCTGCAATAAGGCGTACGTCAGTTTTTACTGACTTGCTTCCGCCAACGCGCTCAAATTCGCCATATTCGACAACGCGCAGTAGCTTCTCCTGAATAAGGCCAGAAGTATTAGCCAGCTCATCAAGAAATAAGGTGCCGTTGTGGGCCACTTCAAAGCGACCTTCGCGGCGTTTTGAGGCACCGGTGAACGCACCTGCTTCATAACCGAATAATTCACTTTCCAATAGGCTTTCACTTAAGGCAGCACAATTAAGCTTAATATAGTTCTGATCCCAGCGCTTAGATAAGAAGTGAAGTCGCGCGGCAATAAGCTCTTTACCTGTGCCTCGCTCACCTATTACCAGCACAGGTTTATCTAGCGGTGCAATTTGTGAAATTTGCTCTAAAACTTCTAGAAAACTATTCGCTTGGCCAAGTAAATTGTCTTGCTGTCGATACCTACTCATTAAATCCCTCAAAAGTTAGTCATTTCGACCAATTAATAGTGTAGAACAAAACATATTGAGAAACGAGTATTATTTGAACTTATAAAAAGTGTATGAAAAATAGCAGGTTAGCACAGTTATAAAGTTGGCAAGCATATTGAATACAACTAATACCAAGAGTAACCTATTTATCAAGTGTGGTGTTTTTTAAACACTTACCATTTTTAGCAAGAGGTAATTATTATGGGTATCTTCTCGCGTTTTACAGATATTGTGAATTCGAATATTAATGCGCTTTTAGATAAAGCGGAAGATCCTGAGAAAATGGTTAGATTAATCATTCAGGAAATGGAAGACACATTGGTTGAGGTGCGCTCAGCATCAGCAAAGACCTTAGCCAACAAAAAAGAAATTGTTAATCAAATTGCAAAGTATGAAAGCGATGCAAGTGACTGGGAAGCCAAAGCTGAGCTTGCTTTGAGCAAAGACAGAGAAGACTTGGCGCGTGCTGCGCTGCAGGAAAAGAAGAAGTCTGCAGAAGCTGCTGAAGCGTTAAGTAAAGAGCTGGCTATTGTTGATGAGCAAATCAGCAAACTTCAGGATGAAATTGGTCAGCTTCAAGAAAAGCTAGCGGATGCGAAGAGTCGCCAAAAAGCGATTATTATGCGCCAGAAAACTGCAAGCTCTCGTCTTGAAGTGAAAAAGACGCTGGATAGCACTAAAGTAGATAATGCGATGGGACGCTTTGAGCAATATGAGCGTAAAATCGATGACCTTGAGTCGCAGGTTGAAGCTTACGATCTAGGTAAGAAAACGTTACAGGATGAGTTTGCTGAACTAGAGGCCAGTGACAAAGTTGAAGACGAACTTGCTGCGCTTAAAGCGAAAGTAAAAGGTGCAAACACAAGCACCGAAAAATCAGAATAATAAGAATAGGGTGTACCCTCCGGATGTGAAATCGGAAGGAGGGTAATTACATCAGAGTTTGTAGGAGAGATTGAGATGGATGAAGGTACGATTGCAATGTTGGTGATGCCCCTTGTGGTGTTTTCAATATTCGTTGCTCCAATTTGGCTAATATTACACTATCGAAGCAAGAAGCAAGTGAATCAGGGATTGAGTGCAGAAGAGCAC
Source organism: Alteromonas sp. CH_MED4-4 (assembly GCF_037029575.1). Classification (NCBI taxonomy): domain Bacteria; kingdom Pseudomonadati; phylum Pseudomonadota; class Gammaproteobacteria; order Alteromonadales; family Alteromonadaceae; genus Alteromonas; species Alteromonas sp. CH_MED4-4. Next base: position 252,203 of record NZ_JAYMEU010000002.1, read on the forward strand.
GCATCTTTGCAAGACTTAGCCGAGAAAGCCGAGAAAATGAGCGAACGCATTGAGACTCTAGAGGCCATTTTAGACAGCGAGGCACCTGAGTGGAGGAATAGAGCATGAGAAACGGTAAGCAGCTCTATCGCAACCCAGAAAATGCAAGAATTGCAGGCGTGTGCTCGGGTGTAGCTGAATATTTCGGCTTAGAAACTTGGTTAGTAAGGATTTTAGTTGTAACAGGTTTCTTCTTGTTAGCCGGACCTTTCATCTTTGTTGCATACATTGCAGCTTGGTTCATTCTCGATAAAAAACCTGTTGGGTTAAAAAATGCGCCAACGCAACCTGTTTTCTCAAAAGGTAAGGGATGGACAAATCCCAACGGTGGTCAGGTAAAAAGCCCAAAAGTGGAAGTGAAAACGAAAGTTTGGCAGGCGGGCGAGCCACCAAAACAAGCGTTTCACGATATTCGTAATCGTTTTGAAAAAGCAGAAGTTCGACTTCGTAAAATGGAAACTTATGTAACGTCTCGCGAATATCAACTCAATAAAGAAATTAGCCGTCTTTAATTAGCGATGGCGCACCAAGCAAACTTGAATGAAGCCGCTCGTAATGAGCGGCTTTTTGTTATATAAAACAATGCGTTTACTTGGTTTTGTAAAATTCCTGTTACAGCAAAATCGAGTCGCTCGTAAGGGCTTACACTTTTCGACGTCGCGAATTTCATTAGACTGATAGACAAGTTTTTCAACTCTTATTGGTTACAGAAGTTATGCCAAAGTCAACGCAATACCAGTCGAGACAATCTGACGAGAATGGCATTATCCATTGGTCAGACGAAGAGAACCAAATTTGGTCTGAACTCTATGCGAGACAAATTCCGCTGGTGAAAGAAAGAGCGTGCCAAGAATACTTGGACGGGCTTGATTTGTTGAAGTTAAATGAAAAGGAAATTCCTCAGCTACCCGACATCAACAAAGTACTGATGGAGAAAACGGGTTGGCAAACAGCTGAAGTGCCTGCGTTAATTAATTTTGGCGAATTTTTCAGATTACTGGCGAATAAGCAATTTCCTGTTGCCACCTTTATTCGCACCAGAGAAGAATTCGATTATTTGCAGGAGCCGGATATTTTCCATGAAGTTTTCGGTCATTGTCCGCTACTAACGAATCCTGCATTTGCTCATTTTACTCACACTTACGGAAAGTTGGGTCTTGCTGCCAGCAAAGAAGACCGAGTTTATCTCGCTCGTCTTTATTGGTTCACCGTAGAGTTTGGATTGGTTAGAGCCAAAGATGAATTGAAGATATACGGTGGAGGCATCTTATCTTCTCCTGGCGAGACAATATACGCGTTAGACAGCGACACACCTCTGCGTAACCCGCTCACTGCTATTGATGCATTAAGAACACCTTATCGTATCGATATTATGCAGCCTCTTTATTATATCTTACCGGAATTCGACCATCTGTTTGAATTAGCGGAAATGGATATTATGGCACTCGTAGAAGAAGCGAAGTCTTTAGGGCTATTTTCCCCACTTTTCCCACCTAAAGAGAAAAAAGCCAGCTAACACTATTGTTAATTAAATGTGTTTTATATAGGATGCCGCTCACTGAAGCGGCATCTTTTTTATTTGGTATGCGCGGCCTTTTAATTATGCTCTCTGCGCGTTCTTAAATGTGTGATTCATCGCAAATTTAACCATCTGTAACATTTATCTTGTTATCTTTTTGTAAAAGTATGATATTCTGTACATATATGTTTACAAAATAGCTATAACACCCTATGCGTCTAGAAATAAGCTGTCAGGACCGTCTTGGTATCACTCAAGATGTTTTAGATATTCTCGTTACTAAAGAAATAGATTTACGCGGTATTGAAATTGACCCTGCGGGGAAAATTTTCCTTAATTTTCCCAATATCGAATTTGCAGATTTTCAACACCTCATGCCTCAAATTCGTCGCATCGATGGTATCGACGATGTGAAGACGACGCTTTTCATGCCAGGAGAGCGTGAAAAAAATCAGCTTTCCGCTATTTTAAGAACGTTGCCCGACCCTGTGTTTTCTATCGACGCCAAAGGCAATATCTTGCTATGCAATGAAGCGGTATGCGCGGGGCTAGAAATTCCGAGTAGCGAAATAGAAGGCATTGAAATTGGCGAAGTTGTGAAAGGCTTTAACTTTACTAAATGGATGGACGGTAAATCGCCTGGCCCTCAGTCTTCGAAAGTGAAGTTTATTCAACAGGATTACCTAGCCGATATGCTACCTATTACCGTACCTGACGGCGAGCAGAATATGATCATGGCAGGTGCTGTGGTGATATTAAAATCAGAGATGCGACTAGGGCAACAATTTACCGCGTTCCACCAGTCTCCCACTGATAGCTTTGACCGCTTTGTCACTCAATCTCCGTTTATGAAGCGAGTCGTTCATGAAGCCAAGCGAATAGCTGATTTGGATGCACCTATTTTAATTTTTGGTGAAACAGGCACAGGCAAGGAAATGATTGCCAGAGCCTGTCACCAGTCTAGCCGTCGCAGTGAAGGTGCATTTTTAGCTTTAAACTGCGCGTCTTTACCTGACAGCGTGGCAGAAACCGAATTATTCGGTTACGCAGCGGGGGCATTCAATCAGCCTAATGCAAAAGTGGGGCTATTAGAGCAAGCAAAAGGCGGTACGCTTCTTCTCGATGAAATCGCTGATATGTCTTCTCAGCTTCAAGCTAAACTGCTCCGCGTTCTAGAAGACGGCGAATTTAGAAGAGTAGGGGATTCTGAGCCAGTTAAGGTAGACGTGCGATTTATATGCACCACCTGTCGTGATTTAGGTCAGCTTGTAGAAGAAGGACGATTTAGAAAAGAATTGTACTACCGCTTAAACGTACTAAGTTTGGTTATGCCTTCTTTAAAAGACAGAAGGCAGGATATCGTTCCTCTAGCCGAGTCTTTCATCGTTCAACACAGTACCAAGTTAGGTCGCCGTCCTGCGAAACTCAGTAAATCCTGTGTTGATTTTCTGCAGCAGTACCCGTGGCCGGGTAATGTGAGACAGCTACAGAATGCGCTGTATCGCGCGTTATCACTCCTTGACGGTAAGGAGATTACCAAGGAAGACATTCAGCTTCCAAGTTGTGCGCCAAGCGTCACTTATATTGACGAGAACTTTGACGGCACATTAGACGAAGAAGTGAAAAAGTTTGAAAAGGACTTGCTCAAGCGGTTATATCCTTCCTACCCAAGTACCCGTCAATTGGCTAAAAAACTGGGGTTAAGTCATACGGCAATTGCAAATAAATTACGTGAGTACGGTATTAACAAGGCAACGGTAAAGCTTTAATTATATGGGAGCATTGACCTTTGCCATAGGGTGAAGGTTAATGTGACCAAGTATATTTGACGTCGTTTAGCAAAGTAAAAATGGCAAATGGTCTACGCCAATTTTTATATCGTTAATGCGTTTTTGTGCCTCAGAGCAATATCAATTCATCTGTTACGATAAATTTACATCGCCCACGGAGCAAGCGGGCAGCGCTATACCTGCTCAACAGAGGCTTACTAGCGTACATCCTTTCTTACAGCCAAATAAAACTTCGTCAACAGATCACTTCTCAACGCACACCAACTAGTGGCATAACTATAATCATGGAATTGTGTGTGATGCTGCCGCGTAAAAAGATATAGGTCTTTTATTCAGAACGTATTAATAAAAGACAAGAGCGCCAAGCTGATGAATAATTTTTCGAGGAAAGAACAATGAAACTAGCAACCTATAAGAATGAAACCCGAGATGGCTGCCTAATGGTAGTGTCGAAGGACCTTTCTCGAGCATGCAGTGCACAGGACATTGCGAAAACGATGCAAGACGCACTGGATAATTGGAAAGAGATTGCCCCTCAGCTACAGATGAAATACCAAGCGCTAAATGACAATGCGTGTGACAGCGTGCCGTTTGACGCATCTCGCTGTGAGTCGCCTCTGCCTAGAGCTTACCAATGGGCTGATGGAAGTGCTTACGTGAACCATGTGGAATTGGTGCGAAAGGCGCGTAATGCAGAAATGCCGGAAAGCTTTTGGACTGACCCATTGATGTATCAAGGTGGTTCCGATGACTTTATTGGACCCGAGGATGACATCATACTTCCAAGTGATGATTGGGGAATCGATTTTGAAGGTGAAGTCGCTGTTGTTACCGATGATGTTCCTATGGCGTGTACGCCTGAACAAGCTTCAGAGCGCATTCGACTTATTATGTTAGTTAACGACGTGTCACTTAGAGGGTTAATCCCAGGCGAATTGGCGAAGGGGTTTGGCTTCTTCCAATCAAAACCTGCGTCTAGCTTTTCTCCGGTTGCTGTAACACCAGATGAATTAGGTGATGCGTGGAAAGATAGCAAAGTGCACTTGCCTTTGCGTTCAACCTACAATGGTGAACTATTCGGTAAGCCTGAAGCGGGTCAGGACATGACGTTTGATTTTGGTCAGCTAGTCGCGCATGCCGCCAAGAGCAGAAACCTAGGTGCAGGTGCTATCATCGGCTCGGGTACAGTGTCTAATAAACAGGGTACAGATCATGGCTCTGCCATCGCTGAAGGCGGTGTGGGTTATTCATGTATTGCAGAAGTGCGCATGATTGAGACTATTCGAGACGGCAAACCTTCTACTCCTTTCATGCAGTTTGGCGATCGTATTCGCATAGAAATGCTAGATAAAGAAGGCAACTCTGTTTTTGGCGCCATTGAACAGCAAGTTAAGCCGCTTAGCTAAAACTTTAAAATGAAAAGTAGTGTGGGGTAATAACGCGGTTTACTTAGTAGGCACGTTGTTGTTTTCCCCACTATAATTATAAGAGGGAGTAGAGCGTTTAGATTCATCAAAGCCCTGTACTCCTACCAAAAACGTTTAATAGGTGTGGTAGTACCATGAGTATAAAACTTTACGGCTATTGGCGTTCGACCGCCTCTTACCGCGTGCGGATTGCGCTGAATTTGAAAGGGGTTGAGTACGAGTATGTACCTGTCCATCTTGTAAACAACGGTGGCGAGCAGCACAGTAGCGAATATACGCGTCTCAATCCTGCGCACCTTGTCCCTACTTTGGTTGACGAAGACGAAGATATTATTCTGAATCAATCGCTATCAATCATCGAATATCTTGATGAACGGTATGAAGGCGAACACCAGCTGGTTCCTGAACATCGAACAGAGAGAGCCAGGGTCAGAGCGCTAGCACAAGATATCGCGTGTGATATTCAGCCTTTGGGTAATCTACGTGTACTGAATGCGCTAAAAGGGGATTTTGAGGCGTCACAAGATGATGTGGCGAAGTGGGCATCCCACTGGATAACGCTGGGGTTCGACGGCATTGAAAAGCGTCTTCAGACCCAAGCTGGAAAGTTCTGCTTTGATTTCGATGTTACGCTGGCTGATATTTGCTTAGTACCCCAAGTGTATAATGCGCAACGTTTTAACGTCGATATGAGTCGCTACCCTTTAATTAGTAAGATAGCGAAGAATTGTAACGAGTTAGATGCTTTTGAGCGGGCTAAGCCCGAAAATCAAATAGACGCCACTTAGACTGACGGGGGAGAGTAGAAATGTACTCTGACCCCATTTTTTGAGTTATTGGCGTTTAATCGGTAGCTCGGTGGTGTTTTTCACCTGCTTTAAGGCGAAGGTTGAGCTTAAATGATCGACAAGAGGCAGGTGAGTTAATTTCGTTTTAAGTAAGAATTCGTACTCTTCAATACTTTCCACTATCACTTTTAGTAAGTAATCTTTTTCACCGCTGGTGGTATGACACTCCACGATTTCATCGATGTTTTGTACGGCATTTTCAAAATCGGTTAGCGAGTCACCGTCATGGTTTTTCAACGTGACATAGATAAAGACCGACACACCTAAATTCAGTTTTTTGCTGTTTAGCAATGTGACTTTACCAAGAATGATGCCGTCGGCTTCCATTCGTTTGACACGTCTCCAGCACGGAGTATGCGACAATCCTACACGTTGGCTTAAATCTGCCATCGACACCGTGGCGTCTTGCTGAAGTACGCGCAAAATCTCACGGTCAAATTTATCCAATTTCATTAACACTGTTTCCGTCGTTTTTATGATGTTTATTATATATCAAAAAAAATTCTAGGATAGCTGTCCTAGAAAAATTGTAATCAATTCTATTGCGTTTCAGTTTGTAAATTTCATTAACAAACTTTGCAAGGCCTGTCCTCAAAACAATCGGATACACTTGGCAAAATGTTGCTGATCTTTGCGAGGCCGATAAGTGTACCGCAAATCATCTTCAGACTCTCACATCATCCCAAATGAGCGGCGTTTCGTTTTCGTGACAGCTAGACCTTGGGTAGGCTTTAATTCATCACAGTATTAATAGGGAAAATATGTCAGTTTTTGATCACCCGGAGTTCAATAATCACGAACACGTTGCGTTTTATCATGACGAGAAGGCGGGCTTGAGCGCCATTATTGCTGTACACAATACCAATCTGGGGCCAGCACTTGGCGGTTGTCGCATGTGGCCCTACGTAAATAGTGGTGAGGCATTGACCGATGTGTTGAGACTGTCAAAGGGGATGACGTATAAAGCAGCCATGGCTAACTTGGAGCTTGGCGGCGGTAAATCTGTGATCATCGGCGACCCTCGTAAGGCTAAATCGCCAGAAATGATGAAGGCAATGGGCAAGTTTGTTGAATCATTGGGCGGCAAGTATTTCACTGCTGAAGACTCTGGTATTTCAGTAACGGACTTGCAAACCATGGCAACCGAGTCGGATTACATCGCTGGTGTTAATGCTAAATACCACTATGCGGGCGAAGTACCTGACGGAAACCCGGCTCCGTCTACAGCGTACGGTGTGTTTGTGGGTTTAAAGGCGACGGTAGAGTACGGCTTGAGGCGCAGCCTTGATGGCGTCAGTGTTGCTATACAAGGTATGGGGCACGTTGGCTACCGTCTTGCAAAGCACTTGCATGAGCACGGTGCCAAGCTTTATGTTGCGGACATCTATCCTGAAGGTGTTGAAAAAGCAGTATCTGAATTTGGTGCGACAGCTGTAGCGCCGGAAGAAATACTGAGCCTAGATGTGGATGTGTTAGCGCCATGTGCGTTGGGTGCAGCCATTAACGATTTGTCATTGCCTGAAATCAAAGCCAAAGTAATTGCAGGCGCTGCAAATAACCAGCTTGCACGTGAAGATATTGGTGAATTGCTTCAACAGCGCGGCATTCTGTATGCGCCAGATTACGTGATCAACGCGGGTGGCGTTATCGACATCTTCCATCAGCGTATGGAATCGAGTTCTAATGAAGCGCTTCGCGCACATATTGAGCAAATCGGCGAAACTCTAAAAGAAATTTATACCCGTGCAGAGCAAGAAGGGGCGGCGACAAACCGCGTTGCCAACCTTATTGCCGAAGAGAGATTTTCTTTAAAGGGTTGAAAACTCTCAACCAAATAGTCATAATGCGCCCCGCACTCAGGCAGGGGCGAATGACTTTGCTTTGAATGCGATTTTCTATGGTGGGCTTTTGGTCCTCCCGCAATGATACTCTGTGAACCCGGTCAGGCCTGGAAGGGAGCAGCCGCAGCAGACGACTCATGTGCCGGGATGTGGCTGGAGGCCCGCCACCCAAATTCCTTATTCGTCTTCTTTTTTAGTCTTTTCTATTTCATCTAAGTACTTGAGTGCTTTACTAATAGCATGCTCAACATTCATTTCCATTTGATTTCGTTCGCTCTGAGGCAGGTAAAACGCCATGTCTACTTCGTAGCGGATATAACGTGGTGGAACCTGATTTAAGGCAAGACAGCACAAGTCTGCTAAGTAATCAGGACTTTTCGTGGTATCGAGCCCCAGCTTACTGATTCTTTCTAAAACCAGGTGTTCATAATAGTTATGGATGTCGTCATCTAGTTTCATATTAATTCCCCTTATAATTGTTGTTAGCGCCCTGCGTAAAAGTGCTGTGGTATGCAAATATGTTGTGCGGAAAATACAGCACTTGTCCAACTAATTGGACACATTTTTATACAAGCTAAATGGCACAACACGAACCTTGGCTATATATCCTTATAATGTATAGCTTGTATTCTGTGGATGTCGAGTCGACGGTGATAGAATTACGAAGTTAAACAAAGCAATAAGGCAAGAACGACATGAAAAAAAATATAGAGCCCTGCTACTACGGCGATTACCTACAGCTTGATAAGATTTTGGGGGCGCAGGACTTACAGAGTGAGAAGTACGGTGACGCGGCGCACGAAGAAATGCTGTTCATTATTGTTCACCAAGTTTATGAGCTTTGGTTTAAGCAGGTTCTTCATGAATTAAATGCAGTAATTGATACGTTTAATCAAGAAACGGTTAAAGATCAGCAGCTAACACTAGTGGTGCATCGCTTACAGCGAGTCATACAAATTCAAAAGTTAATGAACGATCAAATTACTATCATGGAAACCATGACGCCACAGCAGTTTTTGTCGTTTAGGGACTACCTGGTGCCCGCGTCGGGCTTCCAAAGTATACAGTTCAAGCGTTTAGAAATATCACTAGGCCTAAAGCGTGATTTCAGAATCGACTTTGATAAGCAAAGCTTCTACAACCGTCTGACTGATAAAGATAGAGCGTTATTGGAAACCCTTGAAAACAAACCTAGTTTGTTTGAGCTGGTCGACAAATGGCTTTCAAGAATGCCGCTTCTAAAAACGGAAGGTTTCGATTTTTGGCAATATTATAAAGATGCGGCAGACGAAATGTTGAAAGACGACCATCATACAATTTCAACCAGTGACATGCTATCTGATACAGAGCGGCGACAAGAGCTAAAAGACTTACAAGCAACGATGGAGAACTTTGATGCGTTGTTTGATGATACGCAGTTTGAAAAGTTAAGAGGCGAGGGCAAGTTCCGCTTGAGTCATAAAGCATTGCTTTCTGCATTATTTATAAAACAGTACTCTGAAGAGCCTATCTTTAATCTGCCGTTCCAGCTTATTACCGCACTCACAGAGATAGACGAGCAACTCACTATATGGCGCTATCGTCACGCAATGATGGTTCAGCGCATGCTGGGCACTAAAATTGGCACTGGTGGATCGTCAGGACATCATTACCTCAAGAAAACCACTGAGTCTAATCGTATCTATTTAGACTTTTTTAACATGGCAACCTTCTTACTTCCCAAAAGTGCATTGCCAGAATTGCCTGAAACTGTAAGAAGACGACTGGGGTTTTATTTGCAGTAGTTCTTTACATTCATAAGATTTAATACAAATTAACAATTTAGCTTAACTTGAGGTAGGTTCAAATGCTCATCGCTCAAAATCATTAGTTTGTCGCAAGTGGTGCATAAATTTGTTGATTATTTCGCTCTGGCTGGTCAATTATTCTTTAGGATAATTTTTATTATCCTTAATAATAACAAGGGTTTAGGTTGGCTTAATTGATATTTAATAAAAGCTTAATACTAAATTACACTAACCAGGGAATACGTAAATGTATCAAATTAAACGAAGTGCAGTAGCATTGGCAGTTGCTCTATCGATTGGGGCAACCGCCCCCGCCTTAGCAAACAACACCAATGGTTCAATTCAGGGAACCTCAGTTCAAGTAAATGGCAACAGTCTTTCAAACGTTACTATTACTATCGAAAATCTAGACACGGGCTTAACGCGTTCTGTTCAAAGTGACGAATCAGGGAATTTCCGTTTCCCATTACTCCCAGCAGGTAATTATAAAGTAACCGCAGAAAAGAATGGGTTTCGCACTACCATTCAAGAATCTGTAAAAGTAGGCATTAGCGGCAAAACAAACTTAGACATGCGTCTTGCTAGTGATGACGTTGAGCGTATTGAAGTAACCGGTACCACCATCGCCATGGTCGACGTGACAAGTTCAAGTACTGGTATCGTAGTAGACAGCGTCACTCTTGATCGAGTACCGGTTCCTCGTAACTTGACTTCTGTAGCATTATTAGCGCCAGGTACAACGCAAGGTGATTCGGCATTTGGTGATTTGCCTTCTATTGGTGGCGCATCGGTTGGGGAAAATGGATATTACATTAATGGGTTAAATATCACTAACTTCCGAACTGGTGTGGGCTCGAGTGAGCCACCGTTTGATATGTACGAAACATTTGAAGTAAAAACAGGTGGATATTCAGCTGAGTTTGGACGTGTAACTGGTGGTGTAATCAACGCTAAAACCAAAAGCGGTACTAACGAATTTAAAGCTGGCGCTAACTTTTACTGGGAGCCCGACGCACTTCGAGAACAGCGTGACTCCTCCCGTAATAACGTCAATGGACTTTACCGAATTGATAACACTCAGGATGAAGTTGATGAGTGGGATGTCAACGTATGGGCGAGCGGTGCTTTGATTGAAGATAAGCTGTTTTTCTACGCACTGTTCAATCCTCGCTCGGCAGAAAATAATTATGCGGGTGAACAAACAAGCACCGCTGAAGGTGTGTTACAGAATGGTTATTTCGAGAAAGATGATGACGCATTCTGGGTAGCAAAACTTGATTGGTACGTTACAGAAAACAATATTCTAGAAATCACCGCTTTCTCGGATGAACGTTCAACGAAAATCACAACCTATGACTCAGTTGATGGCGGGAATTATACCGATGGCCGTGTAGGCTATGAAGATGAAGGTGGTTTAAACTATACAGCAAAATGGACAAGTATCATAAATGACGATTTTTCAATTTCTGCTCAATATGGGATAAACAAGCAAGATAGAACAGTGCGAAGCGAATTGGATGGCAATCCTGTTGTTTACTACCGCTATGACAGCACTGCAGCGTTCGTTCCGACTAATACATGGGCTAACTTCACTGCTGAACAAGGTGATGACGAGCGTGAAGTTATTCGATTGGATGCAGACTGGTATGCGGGCGATCACTCAGTACGGTTTGGAGTTGACTATGAGAAGCTTACCTCAAATAGCAGCACTATCAATTCAGGCGGTGCTTACTATTTGTATTACGTTGACGATAGTGACCCATCGAACGAAGAAATCTACCAAGTACGTCACCGCAACTATAACGTCGGTGGTCAGTTTGATTCTGAAAACTTTGCCTTTTACATTCAAGATCAATGGCAGGTTACAGATACGCTCGTGATTAACGCAGGTCTTCGTAACGATACATTTGAAAATTTCAACGCCGATGGTGATTCTTTTGCCAAATTAGACAATCAGTGGGCCCTTCGTTTAGGTGCTGTTTGGGATGTGTTTGGTGATGGTGAGACGAAAGCATGGGCAAGCTATGGTAGATACTACTTGCCTATTGCAGCAAACACGAATATTCGTTTGGCTGGAGCGGAAACTTATACTCAAGAGTACTACGAGTTTGACGGCTTTGCCGATGAAGCTCTTGGTATTCCAAACCTCACTGGTGCTAAAACGCAACCTGATGACGTGTTTGCAGACGGTACTGCAAAATCTCCAGATGAAATCGTAGATCAAAACTTGGACTCAATGTACTCGGATGAATTCATCGCCGGTTATCAATTCCAGTTGAATGATGAGTGGAGCATGTCAATTCAAGGTACATATCGAGAGCTTTCGACCACTATAGAAGATATGGCAATTGATGCGGCGGTTATTGAGTGGGCTGCAGCGAATGGCTACGGCGACGTATCTGATATCTGGGATGGGTTCCACCAGTATGTACTTACAAACCCTAATTCTGATATGCGTATTGGTACTACCGAGTTGCCGGGTGCTGAAGGTGAGTTAGTTTACATGGACCTATCAGCGGAAGATTTGGGCTACCCTGATTCAATTCGTAAATATGCAGCGGTAGATTTTATGTGGCAACGAGCATGGGACGGAGTATGGATGCTGAACGCAGCGTATACGTGGTCACATAGCTGGGGTAACAACGAAGGCTATGTACGCTCAGATAACGGTCAGGATGACGCAGGTTTAACAACCTTATTTGACCAACCTGGCCTGCTTGATAATGCTTATGGTGACTTACCGAATGACAGACGTCATCAAGTTAAACTTTACGGTGCTTATGCCGTAACTGAAGACTTAACGCTTGGAGCAAACTTACAGTTTTGGACTGGTCGTCCTATAAACGCATTTGGCTATCATCCTACAGATCTTTTTGCTCAAGCTTATGATTCAGAGTCGTTTTTTGCCGGTGGTGAGCCAGCGCCTCGTGGTTCGCGTGGCCGCACGAGCAGCTATTACTCAATCGACGTTTCTGCGTCATACAATATAGATATTGGCGAAGATCAAACATTGGTAGTTCGAGCTGATATTTTCAATTTGCTTAACAACGACCGTGTAACAGAAGTTAATGAAATATATGACGATGAGAGCTCGGCTGACCCAACAAATCCTGATGTAAACCCAAATTATGGTCTACCGACCGCATGGCAAACACCTAGATATGTTCGTTTCAGCGTAAATTACTCGTTTTAAATAGTGTCATAACTAAAAATAAGAACAGGCGCGGGTATACTTAAGGTGTAAACCGTGCCTTTTTTATTGGTTAGTTTAAAAAGCATACTGGCAGGTTGTTTTTTGTGCTCAAAATGTTAAATGTAAGTTAATATTTACGAAACGAGGTAAAAATAGAAAAAAAAATTGAACTTTTGTGAAACACCCGTCTGATCCCAGTTGACCCTTCGCACAGGATGTGGTTATTATCAAAGTGAGGCTTTGACCTTACTAATAATAATTCGTTATATAAACGATTTAAGAAACACACACTAAGAGTTTTAGTGGTCCAGGGAGACAATACATGTTTACAAACTCTAAGCTGGCTAAATCAGTGAAGTTAGCGTGCGCATTCGGTGCTGCATCATCTATCGGCTTCACTGGTGCAGTTAACGCACAGGAAACCGAACAAGCAGCGGAAGCAGTAGAAAAAATCGAAGTAACAGGTTCACGTATCCGTCGTACAGACATCGAAGGTGCAAACCCAGTTACAGTAATGTCTCGAATCGACATTGAGCGATTTGGTGTAACGTCTATCGGTGACGTTCTTCAGGCTATCCCTTCTGCAGGTTCTGCTATTAACACCAACAACAACAACGGTGGTAATGGTACAACTACAATCAACATTCGTGGTATCGGTTCAAACCGTACTCTTGTTCTAGTTAACGGTAAACGCTGGGCTCCAGGTCTTGGCGGTTCAGTTGACCTTAACAACATCCCAGCAGCAATTATCGAGCGTATCGAAGTACTTAAAGATGGTGCGTCTGCTGTATATGGCTCTGACGCGATAGCTGGTGTTGTAAACATCATCACTCGTCAAGATTTTGAAGGCGTTCACGCGTCTGGTTACATGGGTCAATACGATGAAGGCGACGGTAACAAAGAACAGTGGGATATCGGTTTCGGTACTTCAAACGATAAAGGCAACGTTTACTTCAACATTTCTTATGTAGAAGAAGAGCCAACATTCGCGGGTGACCGTGAAATCTCAGCAGTGCCTGTATTCGGCGCACCTACTGGTTACGGTGGTTCATCAGGTACACCTAACGGCCGCTTCTGGTATTTCGATGACGAAGGTACTTCTTTTAACGTTCAAAACGATGGCAACGGTGGTCTAATCCCATGGACTGGAAGCAGCGCTTTCAACTTCGCACCACTTAACTACCTTTCAACGCCTCAAGAACGTACCAATATTTATTCTCAGGGTCGTTATGAGCTGACCGATAACGTTACTGTAAATGTTACAGGTTTCTACGGTAACCGTCGTTCGTCTCAGCTTCTAGCGCCAACACCTTTATTCGTAGGTAACGCTGCAGGTACTACTGGTATCACTATCGCGGCTAACAACCCTTATAACCCAACGGGCTTAGACCTGACTGACGCAGCTGGTTTCGGTGAGCCTAACAGTCTTTTCTTCGCCGGTCGTCGTATGCTTGAAGCTGGCTATCGTCAGTTCGCTCAAAACGTAGACCAATTCCAGTTTAACGGTGGTTTTGAAGGGGTTATCGAACTAGGCGATAAGGAGTTCTTCTGGGACGCTACTTATACGTACGCAGATATCACGCAAAATACGTTGACTGACGGTTTGCTAAACATGGACCGTGTTGCATTGGCGTTAGGCGATGTTGACGCTTGTAACAATTCTGATGATGGATGTGTACCTCTGAATTTCTTTGGTGGCGCGACTGCAATTGGGGAAGGTACAATCACGCAAGAACAGCTTGATTACATTCAATTTACTGCACAAGATGCATTGAATTCTTCTCTTGAAAGCTACACTGCTAACCTTTCTGGCGAAATCATGGAGCTTCCAGCAGGTTACCTTGCTTTTGCTACAGGTTATGAAAAGCGCTGGCAATCTGGTTACGATCAGCCGGACGCGCTAATCGCAGCCGGGATTACTTCTGGTAACTCTCGTCAACCAACTTCAGGTTCATTTAGTGTCGAAGAATTCTATCTAGAGCTTGCTGTTCCTCTACTTTCAGATATGCCTGGCGTTGAGCAACTAGACCTTGAACTAGCGACTCGATACTCTGACTACAGCAACTTTGGTGATACAACAAACTCTAAAGTTGGTCTTAAGTGGCGTGTAAACGAAGACTTAATCGTTCGCGGTACATGGTCTGAGGCGTTCCGTGCTCCTTCTCTATCAGAGCTATTCTTGGGTAACAGCGATAGCTTCGTTACACTTCAAGACCCTTGTAACGGTGGTGAAGCAGGAAACCCAAGCGCACCAGGTTGTGCGGGTATCCCGTCAGCTTACGAGCAGCCTAACCCTCAAATCAGAACAACCGTTGGTGGTAACGCTGATCTTCAGCCTGAAGAAGCAGAGAGCTTCACATATGGTTTCGTATACTCTCCAGCACAAGTTGAAGGCTTATCAATCACGTTTGACGTATTTGATATCGAAGTTGACAACGCAGTATCAACTGTTGGTGCGCAAAGTATCCTAAATGCGTGTGCTGAGACTGGTACGCAATTCTGTTCACTAATCGAACGTAACTCAGGTGGTGTTGTAACTGAGCTATTTAACGGTCTTGTGAACCTTGGTGGTCAAACAACATCTGGTTTCGATTATAACGTTGCTTATAACTTCGAAACTGAATTTGGTGATTTCCGTCTTAACTGGGATGGTACTTACGTAGATGAGCGCACTACTATTATCGTTGACCCTGTAAGTGGCGAGTCAATTACAGAGAATGACGCAGGTCGCGCTTTTGACCGTGACGTAATTCCACGTCTTCGTACCAACCTGTCTGTTACTTGGGCATACGAAGATTGGACTGCAAACTACCTAGTACGCTTCATCGGCCACACCACAGAAGCTTGTTCGTTCGATGACGATACGGATGAGAATGGTAACTACCTAGAAGATACGCTATGTAGTGATCCAGGTGAGACTACATTTGATGATGACGGTAACCTAGTTAAAGATAGCTTTAACGAGCTAGAAGATATGGCTTACCATGATGTGTCTGTTGGTTATGCAGTTACTGATAACCTTCGTCTAACGCTTGGTGTTAATAATCTTTGGGATACTGACCCAGAAATTTCTTACACTACTTTTGCGAATAGCTTCGACCCATCAATGTATGAAATCCCTGGAAGATTCTTCTACGGTCGTGTAAATCTTGAATTCTAATTCAATGATTGCATAAGATTTTCAAAAATTTAAAGGCCTCGTAAGAGGCCTTTTTTGTAGGAGAATATTGTGAAGAGCATTGAACAACTCCTGACAAAAGCAGATTTGCATTTTCAAAGAAGCGAATACAGTCAAGCTTATGATTGTTTACGCATTGCTGGTCAGTCAGGACATTTGTATGCCGCATTAGACTACGCTTATCACCTCGCTCCAGATAGCCCCAAGGCAGCTATTGATTATCTGAACGCATTACCAGACAACTCAAAACCTACTGTAAGGTTTCAATGTTTACTCATTTCGCGGTTTTATCTATTTGAAGAAATGAATAATGAGTTGGTGAGAGAGCTTGTCAGGCTTGCTTCAGCAGGGCATGCGGAGTCGCTTATCGTATTACTTTGCTGGACTGAGCAAAACGCACCGGTTTACGCTCAATTGCAAAGTACATTAGGTCGCTATAATCCCAACATTTATCGTCAATTGTTCGTGGGAGACCCTAATTACGCCGATGTTTCTACGTCTTTATGTGAAGATACAATCATCACCACGGTACTTGAAAAGCAAACTTCGCTACTAAATAAAACTAAAACTGCTGTTGATAGCAACAGTATCGTTTGTGAAATGAGCGGCGTACTGTCAGATATTGAATGTGACTACATGCTTCTTCGATACAAAAGTTTACTTCAGCCATCTATGGTACTAAATCCATTGAATGGTAATCCCATGAAAGATGATATTCGCACGAGTGAGGTCGCTATTATCACTAATCAATGGGTAGATTGGATAAGTCGCGAAGTAGAAGTGAAGATGAGCCGTATGTCTGATACAAAACCTCAGCATGGTGAACCACTAAATTTACTGAGGTACAAAGATGGCCAAGAATACAAACCGCATTATGATGGGTTTACTGATACTCAACTAAAGCAAACCAGTATTATTGAAGAGGGAGGCCAGCGCACCCATACGATATTGGCATACTTGAATTCATTGAGTGAGGGCGCTACTCACTTTCCCAAGTTAGGAATAACGATCTATCCAGAAAAGGGAAAACTAGTGAGTTTTCTTAATGTTGATAAAAATCTGGCGCTAGAAAAACAGAGTTATCATTGTGGCAAACCTGTCTTCACAAATGAGAAATGGATGCTTACAAAATGGGTGAGGTCAAATCGCACCGAATATGGTACGTTAGTTTTCGGAAGTAATTGTAAATAAATGTTCAAGGAAGCAATATGAAAAAATTTATTCTAGTTAGTCTAATGGCAGCATTCGCAATCTCCGGATGTAATTCAACATCAAACTCTTCATCAAGCGATGTGGCAAGCAATGAAGACGACGGTATGGTGTGTAAAATGGAAAAGAAAGTCGGTTCAAATATGATGCGCCGAGTTTGCTATACAGCAGAAGAAAGGGAAATGATGGAAGAGGCCGCACGCGAAAGCTGGACTCGTATGCAAAGAGGGACTGAAACTTCAGGCTCAGGCTTGTAAAGTGAACGAAGGCTACTATAAAGTAGCCTTCTCGTTTCTAACGCTACTTATTAAAATGACAAAGCAAATTGAACAAGCCCTTAAACAACAGAATTTTGATCTCGCTACAGCGCTTTATTTAGAGTGGTACGAAGCTTCTCCCCTCGACTTCAATATCGAAGGTAGCCAGCCTTCACGTGTTAAAGCTACACATATTGCTAACGCCGCAAATCTAGCGCGAAGAGCAGGTTTCAACGAACTGCAGTTTGTTAAAGATATATCTCCGCGATTAGGTGAAATGGTCAAAGTTTTGTTTGGTCTTGCACAACCTTCTTTTTCAAACCCGCTTCAACGACCTAATTTCATTTATATTCCTGAGCTTACCAGTAAACCGTTTTACGATATTCAGGAATGTGAAGGATTAAAGAGTTGGATACAGAGATTGCAGCCTTTTAAAGATGAGTTGTTGGATATAGGCAAAGTATCAAAAAGCAAATATGTTGAAGAGTTTGAAAATCTACCGAATTTGGAAGAGTGGAACAAGCTAAGAGATGAATGGCTCTCTACTCATCTAATAAAAGGTGGGGAACACAGTGAAGTGTTTAAATCGTTAAGTGAACCGCTCCGTGAAGTATTGGAAAGGGCACCATTGGCGCATTGTCCACCTCATGCACCTGAAATGTTTGTTTCTGTGCTAGAGCCTGGGGCATACATCCCTCCGCATTACGGAATTTCAAATTGTAAGCTTACCGGGCATATACCTTTAAAAGTCACAAAACATGCATCGCTGAAAGCGGGAGGCGAAATATTCAAGTGGGAAAATGAACAATCCGCGATGATCTTCGATGATAGCTTTCTACATTCCGCAAAAAATGAGAGCGATGAAGTAAGAATTGTGCTTATTTTTGATATATGGCATCCAGACTTATCTTCGTTAGAAAAGGAAGGATTGGCAAAGTTTATGACAAAATTCGCTGTCTGGAACAATGGGGTAGGTAAGTTAGCTAACTTAGATGCACAGTTACGAAGAAAATAATAATAGTATGAATATAGTACGACAGCTCGTTTCAGCTTATAACCAGAAGCAATATCAGCAGATTATCCAATTTATTGAGAAGCAGTTATTTCTGTTGCAAAAAGACCCAGTATTTATTCAACTATTCTGTGGCTCGCTTCGCCAAGTTCAGCGAGTGAAAGAAGCTGAGAAATATTTAGTAAAAGGGCTGAAGAAATTCAAAAATCACCCCGAATTATCAAATGCTTTAGGTAATTTATACCTATCCACTCGGCGAATTGACTTGGCAGTATCGACCTTTCAAAAGGCGAGTGAATTAGCGCCTAATAATGTTGATTTACACTATAATTTGGCACGTGCACTAATTGAAAAAAATGCGTTAAAGCAAGCGCGTATAGCAGCAGAAAAAGTTCTAGCGTTAGTGCCGAATCACGTGCAAACGAAGCTAATTTGGGCAGACATTTTTTCGAAGCAATCAGACGTTAATGAAGCCATAATGGTTTTAAAAGATGTCTTAGCAATTAGTCCAGAAAATATTGTTGCTTTGAACAATATCGCCAATTTGTATCGCAAAACTGAAGACTACGAACAAGCATTAAAGTATTTTGAATTAGCACTTTCTAAAACTAATGCTAACCCTAACCCTACTATTTTGAGAAATTATGCAGCAGTACTCGCGCTATCAAATCAAAGAGAGCGCGCGAAAATGGTGTATCTCAAAGCATTGAATGTTGCACCATCTGATTGGGAGCTTCAGGAAGAGCTGGCCAAGTTTCTATGGGAAGAGGGAGTTGATGCGCCATTTGTTCACATTGAGTCATATATCAAACGACAACCTAAAGATGATAGCTTTAGGTTTCGTTTTATTCAGTTGCTAATACAAGCCGACGAATATCATGCGGCAAAAGAGCAATTAGACTTACTTACTACAGAAGCGATTAAGACTCACGAAATTGCGCCATTGAGGGCCAGAGTGCTCAGAGAACTAGGTGAGTATGAGGCTTCTATTGTTGAAATAGAAAATGCCAAAATACAGTCAAATAAAGTGGCGCTATTAAGTGAGAAGGGCTATTCGCTGCTTTGTTTGGGGCGCGCAAAAGAAGCACTCAACTGCTTCAACCAATTGATAAAAATAGAACCACTAAACCAAGGTTGGTGGACAATGTTATCTACATGTTGGTCTATGGCCGAACAAGAAAACCGTTATAAATGGTTGTGCGACTATGACAAGCTTGTTTACGTTAACGCTATTAAATCTAGTCCAGTTGATACTGCTAATTTCAATGAAAAACTAAAAACTGCCCTTGTAGAAAAACATCAGAATCAACGGCATCCTATTGGACAATCATTGAAGAATGGGACGCAAACATATGAAGATTTATTCGTCACATCCTTACCTATCATTAAAGAATTGTCGGAAAACATTTTAGCGCAGGCAAAACTATTTACCGCGCAACAGTGTTCAGACAAAACCCATCCGTTTTTATCACGGTTAAACGATAAGCTTAAATATATCGGTTCTTGGTCAGTAAGGTTAAGAAATGGAGGCTTTCATAAGTCTCACTACCATCCAGAAGGATGGTTAAGCGGCGTTTACTATGTGGATGTGCCTAAAGCCGTTGATACAGATGGGCAAGGCTGGTTGATGTTTGGTAGGGCTGATATTGCGAATCAACGATTTGAAGGGGATTATGCAGTCAAACCCGAAGGGGGGACGGTCGTTCTGTTTCCATCATACATGTGGCACGGTACTAACGCTTTTACCACTGATGAACACAGATTAACCGTTGCCTTCGATATTATTCCAAACGAAATCTAAACGTAGTTACACTTTTTCTAGCTTAAACGCCAGGGTGTAACGGGGCGTGTAACAAATTCTATTGGGCGGTCTACCGACGTGTTTGATCGCACCATGGAAAATTGCAACACGAGCAGGTTTTGGTGTGCACGCGAATAAGCAATCGTCGTTGTTGTCATAGAACAACGTTTCTCCTCCCCACTCAATGTCCCATTCAGGTGCAATATAAACCAAAACAGTGAACTCATTCGCATCAGGTGCACAATCTGTGTGCGTAAAAAGCATATCTCCATACGATGCGTGATTCACATATCCTCTATAAGCACTAAAATCTTGTTTTGTAATACCGCGAATGGCCTCAATCGCTCTGTGGTATACGGGAAGGGTTCTAATTTGCTCAGATGTTAGATTCACTGCCCAATGCCGATATTCTTGTGTATCAGGTCTAGCAATTTCGTCTCGCTTGAACGCGCTTACTTGTAAACCTTTGAATAAGCTTTCCGCTTCTGCCTGAGTACAAAGGTCGTCGAAGATCCACAGGGGTTTGTTCTCAATCGTAATGTGGTGAGTTGGCGTGAATGTCATTGCATACTCGTCTGTATTTTGGATTTTTCATGAAGTTTATATGATTAGTCCTTCTTTTAATAGCAAGTAACATCTAGGTTAAAAATCATATCTAATTTCTGCGAGTAGCCAGAAATGCGCGCTGATAAATTGTTAAATAAACTTGGTAATTGATTGTTAGTTAATCGATTAAGGTGTCAGTGATGCTCTATTCTTGTCTGATGTCATTATTTTGGAATGAAATCTGCACTGCTAATGAACACAAATTAGGCAGACGGAATGAAATCTACTAGGTGTAAACAGTGTGTTACTTGACTAAACGTAACATTCCATGTGAGTATAATACGTTCGTAGTACTGACAATTGACGTCGGCGCTACATTCCTGAAACAAAATTGTGAAAGTTTTATACGCCCCTTGCCCGAATATTTTCCTATCGGCGAGGATTCAAATAAGAAATTTGGTTGGGAACTATGTCCAAAATGAGCAAGAGAACTCTTATTGCTTCTACTGTTATGGGTGCATTCGCACTAACAGGTAGCGCAGTCTCTGCAGATACGCTTGAAGATCTTCATAAAGAAGAAGCGAAAATCCACGCGGCTGCAGCGAAATCTCAAGAAAAAATCAATACGTTGTTTGAACAGTCTCAAGAACTACTTGTTGAGTATCGTCAAACAGTAGATGAGACAGAAAACCTTAAAATCTACAACGATTACATCGCAAGCCTAGTTGCAGACCAGCAACGCGGTATCGATTCATTACAACGTCAGATCGACAGCATCGAACAAACTAAGCAGGGCATCGTTCCTCTTATGTTCCGCATGATCGACAGCCTAGAGCAGTTCATCAAGCTAGACCGTCCAATTCACTTAGACGAGCGTCTACAGCGTGTTGAGCGTCTTCGCGACCTTATGGCTAACTCTAACGTAACTGTTTCAGAACAGTTCCGTCAGGTACTAGAAGCTTACCTAGTTGAAGTTGAATACGGTACTAAGATCAACTCTTACCAAGGTACTATCGACGACGCAGGCACAGAAGTTACTGTTGACTTCTTTAACCTAGGTCGTACGGCGCTAGTTGCACTTTCTCTAGACCAAACTCACGCATGGGTATGGAACAACGAAAGCCGCGCATGGGAAAAACTGGGTGACGAGTATCTGTCTTCAGTTGTTGACGCAGTTAAAATGGCTAACAACGTCATTCCTGCGGATCTGATTAAACTACCAATTAGCGCAGCGGAGTAATTGTTAATGAAACCAGTATTCAAATCTCTTTTAGCCGCTGCGACAGTTGCAGTTGCAGCAACCGGAGCGCAGGCTCAGGAAGCAAAGAGCCTGAAAGATCTTCTAGACCAGGTTCAACAGAACCGCGTTTCTGAAGCTCGCCTAGATAAGCAACGCGAAGCTGAGTTCCAATCAGCACGTGCTGACAAGCAAGCACTTCTTCGCAAAGCACAAGCAGATCTTAAAGCTGAACAAGCTCGTGGTGACCGTCTACAGAAGCAATTCTCAGACAACGAAGTTACATTAAACGAGAAAGCTGCTGAGCTAGACCAAGCTACAGGTACACTTGGTGAAATGTTCGGTGTGGTACGTCAAGCATCTTCTGAAGCTTACGGCCGTATCTCTACATCAATCGTAAGTGCACAATTCCCTGGCCGTGGTCAGTTCCTTGCTGAAATGTCAGAAGACTCTAAAGGTCTTCCAAACATTAAAGAACTTGAAGACCTATGGTTTGCTCTTCAGAAAGAAATGACTGAAGGCGGTGAAGTAGTTAAGTTCACTACTGAAGTTGTTAACCTTGACGGCGGTTCTTCACAGCAAGAAGTTGTTCGTGTTGGTACTTTCAACCTTGTTGGTGAAGCTGGTTACCTAGCGTATGACGCTGAAGCTGAAGTTGTTCAGCCTCTTGGTCGTCAACCAGATGGTCACTTTGTAGCTTCTGCTGACGAACTAATCGGCGCTACTTCTGGTTTTGTTCCTTTCTTTGCTGACCCTTCTCAAGGTGCAATCCTTGGTCTATTGAAGCAAAAAGCGACAATGTCTGAGCGTTATCATGCTGGTGGTCCAGTTGGTTACACAATCACAATTATGCTTGCGATTGGCCTACTAATTGGTATCTACAAAATGATCACACTAACGATCACTGGTGGAAAAATGCGTTCACAGCTTAAGAACGTAAACAATCCTTCAGAAGGTAACCCACTAGGTCGTATCCTTAAAGTTTACCAAGAGAACAAGACTGCTGATGCAGAAAACCTTGAGCTTAAACTTGATGAAGCGATTCTTCGCGAGCTTCCAAAAATTGAAAGCGGCATTAACGTTATCAAGATCTTCGCAGCGATTGCTCCTCTACTAGGTCTACTAGGTACAGTACTAGGTATGATCGAGACATTCCAAACCATCACACTATTCGGTACAGGTGACCCACGTATGATGGCAGGAAGTATCTCTATGGCTCTTGTAACTACTGCTCAAGGTATTATCGCGGCTCTGCCTCTAATCCTTACTCACAGCATCGTAGCTTCTCGTAGCAAGTCAATCATCCACATTCTTGATGAGCAAACTGCGGGTATCGTAGCTGCTCACTCAGAGTCGGAGAAAGCGTAATATGAATTACCTGATTGGATTATTCGAATCGGTCAGGGACTTTATCGCTACCGGCGGTGACGTACTATACTTCGTTGCTGCCGCGCTCTTTCTCATGTGGGTTTTAATGATTGAGCGTTACTGGTATTTAACCTCGGTCTTCCCAAAGGTGAAGAAAAACATCATCGCGAATTGGGATGCCCGAGCAGATACCACATCATGGTATGCGCATAGAATCCGTGACGCGTGGATTTCTCAAGCGTCAGACGACCTTAACGCTAGAATGCTGATTATCAGAACCATTATTGCAATGTGTCCACTAATCGGTCTACTTGGAACAGTAACCGGTATGATCAGTGTTTTCGAGACAATGGCAACACAGGGCACCAGCAACGCTCGTCTAATGGCAGCTGGTATCTCTATGGCAACGATCCCGACAATGGCGGGAATGGTAGCCGCGCTATCTGGACTGTTCATCAGTTCACGTCTTGAAGCGAAAGTGAAGCTGGCAAGAGAAGGGCTAGTTGATAGCCTGCCACATCATTAGAGAGAGAGATTATGGCTCGAAAAGTCAGAACCGAGGAAGAAGATGCACAGATCGACATGACGCCCATGTTGGATATCGTGTTTATCATGCTGATCTTCTTTATCGTTACCACTGTTTTCGTTAAAGAAGCAGGGATCGAAGTCAACAAGCCAGATGCGAGCCAGGCGATTCTTCACAAAAATGCAAACATTTTCATCGCCGTAACTGAAGACGGAAATGTATGGCTAGATAAGCGTGAAGTTGCGCCGGACAGCGTAAGAGCGAATATTGAAAGACTGCTTACCGAGCAGCCTACTGACTACGTAATCATTCAAGCTGACGTAAAAGCGAAGCATGGTTTAGTAGTTGAGATTATGGATCAGGTTAAAGCCGCTGGCGTTAACCGAGTCTCGGTAGCGGCAAGGGGATAAGATGTTACGTATAATTGTATCTATACTTTTAGGTGCTGGTGTTGCATTTGCCCTTTTCGTTCTAATGGCCAAGTTGATTGAAAATTCATCTAGACCAGCAGACGAAGTACCGCCTGCACCGGTTATCGATATTGTAATGCAGGAACCAGACGACCAGACGCAAACGCGTACTCGTGTTCCACCACCACCGCCACCTCCACAGCCTCCTAAAATGGAGCAAGTAGAGCCGGAAACAGCGGAACCTGATGCAGATGGCTTTAGCTTAGCTATTCCAGCTATCGACACAGGTGGTGTTGGTGTAAACATCGGTGGTGTTGGTGCAATGCAGCGTGATGGTGAAGCAACACCTATCGTTCGTATCGACCCGAAATATCCACCTGATGCAGCCCGTGACGGCCGTGAAGGTTGGGTAAGACTGTCTTTCACTATCAACGAAGTTGGTGGTGTTGAAGATATCGAAGTTATCGAAGCTGAACCTAAGCGCGTATTCGACCGTGAAGCACGTCGTGCTCTACGTAAGTGGAAATACAAGCCTAAGATCGTTGATGGCAAGCCAGTTAAACAACCTGGCATGTTCGTACAGCTAGACTTTAAACTGGAGCAATGATCATGATGAAACGTACAT
Source organism: Alteromonas sp. CH_MED4-4 (assembly GCF_037029575.1). Lineage (NCBI taxonomy): Bacteria > Pseudomonadati > Pseudomonadota > Gammaproteobacteria > Alteromonadales > Alteromonadaceae > Alteromonas > Alteromonas sp. CH_MED4-4. The sequence goes on from NZ_JAYMEU010000002.1 coordinate 276,816, forward strand.
TCAAAATGTCAGCCGTTGCTTTAGTGCTAGGCGCAGGTGCGGTGCTTTCAGCACCCGCTGCCCTAGCGCAGTCAGCACCTGTTGTTTGTCCTGGATATGAGAAAGGAAAAACAACGCTTGTAGGTGAGCGTACCGGTAAAAAAGTTCAGAAAGCTTTTGAGTTCTACAATGAAGACCAAGTTAATGAAGCACTAAACGTACTTTACGAAATCGACGCATCTGACGATTTCGATAGAGCTTACGTAAAGCGTTTTATTGGTAACTTACTTGCTGCGCAAGAAGGTCAAGGTGGTAAAGCTTTAGGGTATTTGGTTGAATCAGTTGAACCAAAAGTTCTAAACGACCTTGAACACTCTCAAACACTTAAATTACTAGGTGATTTGAGCATGCAGGAAGAGAAGTACACTGATGCCATTAAATGGTATAACAAGTGGATGGACTTCACGTGTAAAGAAGACGCAGACGTATATACGCGTTTGGCACAGGCTTACTTTGAATCTAAGCAACTAGCGAAGATGGTTGAGCCAGCAGACAAAGCGATTGGTTTGTATGAAGAGCCAAACAAAAACCCGTATGTATTAAAGCTAACTTCTTACTACGAGCGTAAGATGTACCCTGAAACGGTTGCTGTGGCGGAAGATCTTGTTAGAACTTTCCCTCAGGAAAAAACTTGGTGGTCACGTCTTGGCTTTTTCTACATCTTAGTTGAAGACTATAAGAAAGGTCTTTCAACGCTAGAACTTGCTTATATGCAAGGCTATCTAGAGAAAGAGTCAGAAATAAAGACGCTTGCTCAGCTTTATCAAAGTAACGGTATGCCTTATAAGGCTGCTAAGCTTCTTGAAAAGCACATGAAAGAAGGCTTGTTGAAGAACGATGCTGATATGATTGCAAACATTGCTAATGCATATCACCAGGCTAAAAACTTTAAAACAGCGGCAAACTTGTATGCACAAGCTGCGGCTAAGAGTTCAGACCCTGAGCATTATCGTAAACAAGGTACGCTTTTACTTGTAGCAGAAGACTATAAAGGCGCTATCAAAGCACTAGAGAATGCTCTAGAGCGTGGCGCTGAAAACCCTGAGAAGATTCACTTCACGTTAATGGAAGCGAACTTCTACGCAGGTAACTTCAAGTCTGCTTACAAGCACGTACAAGAAGCTAAGAAAGATCGCTCTCTACGCCGCAACGCTGCAGCGTGGGAACCTTATATCAAGGAAAAAGCGAAGAACCGCGGTATTAGTATCTAATATGTGGTTTTAGCAAAAAAGCCTCCCTTTGGGAGGCTTTTTTTTGCCCTTAATTTAGTAAGTGAGCTTTTCTCGAATAGGATTATATTTATAGGGCTTTAACACCAATCCGCATAAATCATTAGCCTCTCAGCGGTATTTAAAATGTTCGTAATAGCGGCTTGTTAACGCAGGTATAGTGGCTCTACGCTAAGCTGATTATTTGTACTTTCAGGCTACAGACTTTCTATTATTTGAAAGCAGGCAGAATTGCTTCTCTTATAACAATAGTGACTTCTTTTAACCCACTTGCTTTTAGGTTTTCTTCGTTGAATGTAGAAACAAGTTGTTTCGCATTCATATCTGAATGTGTAAGTACTTTTCTGAGAAAGCGCTTCGTGTTAATGATTTCAACAAGACGCCATAGCGTATACAGTATTGTGTTATTTGGCTTGTTCAGTTGAGTATTTGCGCTTGGTGTAGGGTGAGTCTCTGCATAACGCGCAATTTTATGTAATATCGGCCAAACATCATCTAAAGTGCGTGTGCCTTGGGTAAAATGTACTAACTTTTCTACATAGATTGTCAGTATGCTAATGGGCACGTTGTCTAACTGGTTATCGAATTGAAAGCTCTCTTTTAGTGCTACCAATTCAGAAAGCAGTTTTGTTGCTCTGTTGGAATGAGGATATAACGCTAGTGCACTGGTTTCGCCACTGGCTTTATTAGGCTTTCGCCCATAGTCTACAATCTCAAATCCATTTCTTGTCCAAAAGCTGTCTAACTTTTGTGTCATTCCATAAGAAGTACAGATAGCGTCAATACTTTGCTTTTTGGCTTCATTACTAACTCTTTGTAGCAAGTAACTGCCCATACCCTTACTCTGCGCCACCGTATCGACGGCAATACGATTAATACGCCAATATCTAAACGTTGCTGTTTTTGCATCAGCAGACAACAGAGCAAGTCTTTGCGCACCTAAATGCCCTTTAGGACGACGTTGTCCAGACGCAATCCCCAATGCGGTATCGTTCAGGTAGTCGCTACCTTCAGCGTTTATGATTGCAGCACCTATCACGTTGTCGTTGAATTTAAGTATGGCAACAAGTACATCCGGGCTATCCATCAAGCGCATAAAATCATCGGGCGTAGTTTGATAGTGGGCTAATGAAAGTAGCGACATTATTTGCTGAAGCGCCTCTTCGGAAATGCTTTTAAACGAACTTATGGAAAAATCGTAATCTATCTGTGGGTTAATACTGTTTTTGAAATTAATCTTGCCAATATTGCGCGCCGCATCTCTGTTCTCAAATAAACAAGTCGTATTGAAAAAAGCTTCAATGGGATCATGTTCGAACCATCGTAACGGCCTTGATAGTCTTAAATGAATAGCAGAAGGCGGTAAACTAGGGATGAGTTTGTGAATAAAGCCACTGCCTGAGCCTTCATAACCCAAAAGCGTAGTACTAAGCACCCACTGCTTGTGGTTTGCTATAATCCGGTATACATCCGGGAGGGGGATTGAAGCCGCTTCATCAACAATTACAACGTCATACTTTTCATCTTCTGTGGAATATAACAAGGTACTGTCAGGGGGCACCCATTTTACACTGCCTAATGTCGTTGTCTTATTCTTATCACCAAGGCTTAGTTGTGTTCGAATGTTAGCGGTGGATGGTTGTTGTGTTCTGACACCGGCTATTTCTTGCTGTTGAATACGTGAAAGTACGTTCTTCACATTATCGAAGCGTTCACTGGTTAATAGTACATTTTTACCCTGTCTGATTAGGCTTTCAATGAATATACCTAATAATGATGACTTGCCTCTGCCTCTTGGGGCAGTAATTAGCGCGTTTAGTTTATTAAGTGAGTGTGCTTGATATAAACGACTGTATGTCTGCTCTTGCTCTTCTGATTTAAATAGTGAGCCTCTATAGACGTTTGATGTTAAGCCTTCGCTAATACGGTACATAGCCGTATCTGGAAGCGTGGTTTTTTCTTCAGTGTGAAATGCCACGTAGTCGTTGTTACGCAGGTGCTTTATAAAGCGTTCGAGGTATCGACTTTGTGTAAGCGTAAACCCCTTCGACAGGAACGAGACCGAAATATTGTTGACCCATTCACTCAATGCAGGGCAAATAAGTATTAAACAACCACTGCGTTTAACGATCCCCGCCACTGCCATCACGTCGCCAGGTTTGAATGAGTCGCGACAGTCTAATGTGGCAATGTCACATTCGCTCCCCAGTACTTGTTTGCGGTTCTTTCCCTTAAGTGTATCGCCAGCAAAATTCACAACGCTTATAGATGAAACTTCATCTACAAAGGCTTGAACGCTACGTATGGCAGCTTCACAAAAATCATCATTGCCAGATATTACAAGCATTCTCCGGTGAAGCGGGCAAGTCACGTTTGATAAGTGTGAAGCGTGAGAGCTTTTTTTGCAGCCATTTTCGCCGCTATTTTCAAAGTAGGGGGCTAATAGCCATTCGCGTAATTGAGTTAGCGCCATGAATCAGTTTTTTCGGTATAATCTAACGCTATAGTAGCGATTTATTATGAGGAATTCGAATGCGCTTTCTTTCTCGGCGTCTAGTTATGCCAAACGACCTTAATTACGCCAATTCTTTGTTCGGTGGCCGCGCGTTAGAATGGATAGACGAAGAAGCTGCAATTTGGGCTATTTGTCAGCTAGAAACTAATTGCTTGGTAACTAAGCATATTGGTGAAATTAGTTTCGAATCACCGGCTATGCAGGGTGATATCGTAGAGTTTGGTCTAGAAACTAAAGCTGTAGGCCGTACGTCTATTACCGTAAGCTGCTTGGTACGCAACAAAGCAACCAAGAAAACCATCTGTTTTGCAGACGATATCGTTTTCGTAAAGGTTGACCCTGATACGCGTCAACCAACCGCACACGGCAAAACGTTGGAAGGTTTAAAAGCACAAACTGACGATGAAGTACGTCGCCTAAATATGAATATTGACGCTGAATAGCCCTAAGCTTTCAACGCCTTATATCATATATAAAACCTTACGTTAGCTTAACGTCTTATCTGCTTGACGGCGTGTATCGAACTGGTAGACTCCGTCGCAGAAGTTGAGTTTGCTAGTTTTAGCAGCGCAACACTATACCAAGGGGTGTCCGTTTTCGGTCTGAGATCCACATTCGTGGGAACCCTTAAACCTGATCCGGATAATACCGGCGTAGGGATGGTTCACAATATAGCCTTATCACCTGCCGTTAGACCCGGATCTTTTTTCTTAAATAAGAATAAGAGATCCCATGTATAAAACACTTTTCACACTTTCACTGCTTGCTAGTTCCGTTGCGGCCTATGCGCAACAAACCAATGTAAGTAACACTTCAGATAGCACGCCATCAGATATTGAGCGCGTCATCGTATCTGGTGATTTTCGTCAAACTACACTCGACCAGTTAAGTGCTAGCGCGACCATTTTAGATCAAGAGCGTCTTCGCAGTAGACAGCCGAGCCATATCGACAGTGTGCTAAACAGTATTCCAAACGTAAACTTTGCAGCTGGTGCGTCTCGCGGCCGCTTCGTGCAAATTCGCGGTATTGGAGAGCGTAGTCAGTTCGCCGAGCCTATCAATCCTTCTGTAAGCTTTATCGTCGATGAATTTGATTTTTCAGGCCTTGCTGCGGCAGGTCTTATTTTTGATACTAAACAACTAGAGGTATATCGCGGACCTCAGGCTACCTTATACGGCACAGGTGCATTGGCCGGAGCGGTTAAACTCTCCAGTAATGACGTGGGTAGCGACGCCCCAGACTACGTTGAAGCCCGCATTGGGAACAAAGAGAGTTACCGTATTGAAGGCGCCACTGGTGATGATATCAACACGGATTGGGGCTATCGTGTTGCGCTGGTTCATAATCGCAGTGATGGCTTTGTAGAAAATACGTTCTTGAATAGAAGCGATACCGCGAATATCGATGAAACCGCACTGCGCTTTGCCGTTGAAGGCAGCGTAGATGAGCGAACCACACTTGCACTTACTTATCGCTGGTACGATATCGATAACGGTTACGATGCATTCTCGCTAGACAATGACAACAAAACGCTGTCTGATGAACCAGGATTTGACGAACACCAAACCCACGCTGTTAGCGCGCGCTCTACAACCAATACAGCAGCGGGCGACTTTATTCTAATTGCCACCCATGCTTCTCACAATATTGCTTATGGCTACGATGAAGACTGGACATTCACAGGGTTTCACCCGTGGGGTTACACGTCTTTTGACGCCTATTATCGCGATGTAGAAACACAGACCGGCGAGATGCGTTTCGTGTCGTCTGACAGTGCCGCACTTTTTGATGGTATGACTGACTGGACAATAGGCGTGTTTTATAAAAGCACGGAAGAAAAGCTGCTACGTCAATACACTTATTTGGATAGTGACTTTGCCAGTGAATACACGCCTACGACGACCGCTATCTATGCTCAGACTGAAAGTCGTTTGAACGAAAATTTAGTACTGGTAGCAGGGTTAAGAGTAGAAAACTACGATTTTGATTACGCTGATAACAACCAACTTACTCGCGCGTTCGACACCACCATGGTAGGCGGGAAAGTCGCGCTTCAGTATACGCAGGGCAATCACTTCTATTACGGCAGTATTTCACGCGGATATAAAGGTGCAGGCTTTAACCCCGACAGCCGCGTGAATGACAATCAGCGATTCTTCGACGAAGAATATAACTGGAACTACGAAATAGGTGTAAAGGGCCCATTACTTACGCCTGACCTAATTGCTCGTGCTGCAATTTTCTATATGGATAGAAAAGATACTCAGGTGAGCGATTTTGACGTTATCACTCGTGATGACGGTACGGCAGGGTTCGTAGACATTATTGATAATGCTGATTTAGGAACAAACAAAGGAGCCGAGCTGGAGCTTAGCTGGATTGCTAGTGATGCATGGCAGCTAGATGCAAGTGTTGGATATCTAAGCGCTACCTTTGAAGGGTATACGCTTGCAGACGGTACTGAAGTGTCTGAGCAAAGGCAGGCTCAATCACCTAAGTGGACCGCAAACCTGTATAGTGAGTACGCACTTACAGATAACATGCTCTGGCGTGTAGATGTAGATTACAAAAGCGAATACCGTTTTTCTGACGGCCATGATGTAACCTCGCCAAGTACTACGCTGGTTAATTCGGAGATTGTGGTGTTACACGGTGATTGGCAGACATCACTGTGGGTACAAAATGCCTTTGATCGTGAGTACTACACCCGTGGATTCGGTGGTTTCAGCAACGACCCTCGCGATGAGTATGCCTTCGATGAGCCATATTACCAAATAGGTAACGGTCGTCAGTTTGGCGTTACTGTTAAGTACGCGTTTTAAAATAAAAGGAAACAGACATGCAAGTTATGGTTGAACTGTCGTTGTACCCATTGGTTAACGAATACATTCCACCTATTCAAGATTTCATTGATAGGTTAAATAGCTATAGTGATATTGCAGTTTCAACAAGCTCAACCAGCACGCAGGTTACAGGTGACTATGGCGTGGTTATGAAAGTACTTGGCGAAGAAATGCAAAGGACCCATGAAGAAGTGGGGCAGGCTATTTTCGTTGCTAAGTTTTTAAACTTTGATGCCATGCAATCTAGAAAATCATCTTAATGGCTAACTTTTTTTCTGAGTTTACCTCACAAATTGCCGCTACTTCGCTTTTAGAGTGGGTAGCGGTTGTCCTCGCTATTGCCTATGTGCTGTTAGCCGCAAAACAGAACAGCTGGTGTTGGCTGTGCGCTTTTGTGAGTACCGCAATTTACACCTGGCTATTTTGGCAGGTGACTTTGCCATTTCAGTCTGCGCTTAACTTCTTTTATATGATAATGGCGGGATACGGTTATTATCAGTGGTCGAAAGGGGCGGAAGATGGCGATGTTAAGCCAGTGCTTCATTGGCCGTTCTGGGCTCATTTGCTCATTGTGCCGAGTATGTTATTGCTCGCTTGGGTTCTGTCTGAGGTGGCAGGCTCACAGTTCAATAGTGAGTACCTACTATTAGATGCGAGCATTAATTTATTGAGTGTAGTCACAACATTTATGGTGGCGCATAAAATCCTGCAAAACTGGGTTTATTGGTTTTTCATCAATTTAGCGTCCGCATACTTATACCTGCAAGTGGGTTATGCATTATCTGCTTGCCTGTTCTTAGGCTACGTTGGTTTTGCGGTATTTGGGTATTACCAGTGGCTAGTACAATATAAAAAACAAGGTGAACAGGTTGGATATCATCGCCACGCTGCAAAAGGCGCTTAATCTTAGTGACAGTGCGAAAATTTTGTCACACCCTGCTGGAGCGGTAAATCACGTTTACCGCGTTCAAGAGCTCGCAGATAGTCAGTTACCCTTGATTGCAAATAACCTTCAAAGTAGTGGGCAACCAAAATCGGATCATAACCCTGTCGACTTAGCGGTGAAATGGATGGGCGATGATGACTTTAGTGGGGTTAATCGTGCGCACCAATTTGCTTTGCAGCAACAGCTTTATAGGTTGGGAGTAGCGCCGCAACCTATATGGTTAAGCGATGATGAAACCATCTGGGTTGAGCAGTGGCTAGAGCACAGTGAAAGTGCGACGCTTTCAATGCTTGAGCTGGCCAACACCCTCGCTCGTATTCATTCTTTGCCCATTACCGCTAGGCCATTAGATTTAGCATCAAGATGGCAGCATTATATTAATGTTGCACAGCTCGATATGAGCGGTGAGCTTTATCTAAAAGCCCAATCATTGCGGAAACAAGTAATAAAAAGTGAACAAGACGATGACGACTATGTGTTATGTCATAATGACTTGCTAACTAATCACTTATTACTGAGCGCAGATAACTCACTCAAGATTATTGATTGGGAATATGCCGCCATGGGAAACCGCTACTTCGATTTAGCAAGTTGCTGCCTTATCAATAAACTTGAAATCAATGAAAGTAGAGAGCTCGTTAAGCATTACGCCAAGCTAATGAATATCGATGAGCACGACGCGATAGCGAAATTTGATCTGCACACCGAGATTGTCGCTATCACTAATGACCTGTGGTTTGCTGCGCTTAACGCCAATAAGGTCTAATTGGCATAAACTGCTCCGCATTTAAAAGTGACGCTGCATAGAAGTCGGTTTAAAAGCGAGCAATAAGACAAAACACAGGTGATGGATAAAGCCTATTTGGTGTTATTCGATTGAAAAAACAGCGCATTGCGTGTTAATTAAGCATGCAGTGCATGGTAGTGATAAAAAGGCTTTACCTTTTTAATGTCATCCGTATAATGCACAGCGCGCTAGGGGTGTAGTTCGAATTGGTAGAACAGCGGTCTCCAAAACCGATGGTTGGGGGTTCGAGTCCCTCCACCCCTGCCACTTTCTCTTCTTGTGAACGTTTACGTTCAAATCCCAAATCGTTTCTTTGTTAAATTCTTCTTAAATTCTATTGGTTTCTGTTGCTAGTGCTTAATTTGCTGCAGCTGTTTCATTTCTTATACCAAGGGCCAGGCATTATAAATTCGCGAATAATGCTTAAGAATCAACCCTTATGAATTAACGCTTGAGCATTAAAGAGCAAGTACAATCCAAGCAAAAGAACGCGATAGTTATTCAACCAAGCCTGCAACTTTAGTAAACTAAACAAATATAATGAACTATCCACGTTAGGTGTTTTTACGCAATGTCTCTTACTTCATATCAGCAGGCGGTTTTACAGGAAATGGGGATCCCGGTTTGGATCACCAAAGAAGCCTACACTGAGCTAAAGCAGGAAGACCAAGCGAAACAAAACAACACTAATGCAGTACAACGCAACGTCGGCACTGCTAGTAGTTCATCGACACAATTACCCTACAGCCAAAACGCGCAAATCAATAAGCCGCCTTCAACGCCAATATCTCAAGAAGAAAAGCAATCACGGCTTGCTCAGTTGAGAGCAAATGTTGGCAGTAGCGCGAAAGATAAGGCTAATCCTAAAGACAGTGGGGCAGCAAAACTTTCTACGCCTGGCACGTCGCAAAATGAAGAGAAAGTAGGGCAAACCGAAACAGCTGCTTCACAGTCACCCAACACTTCTACGTCTTACGACAATGCAGTTGCCTCGCATAAGTCTTCAACAAAGCCTACTGGCGTAAAAGGGCCGGTATCGCCTGAAGGTATTCCGTTAAGTGCCGAACAGAAAGCGAAATCACAGCAATGGCTAAAAGACTTGCAGCTAGCCTGTGTTCAGTTGGGTATACCGTCACAGTGGGCTAGCACCATAATGATTGGCCGTACGCTATCGGTAACCGAAGCGGCCATTATATTGCCAGCCACACCGCTTAAACTTACAACTGTGCATAAACGGGAGCTGTGGGCGCAGCTTATCAGCGCAGCACGCGAATTAAACCACTCCGCTAACGGACAGTAGTCGCGTCGATGAAGTTAATAATCGTACCGCCACAAGGCTTTAACGAGCATATTGAACTTGCGCATGCTATCCATCAAGAGGCACACGTGTCGCCTTGGAAACTAAGTACCTTCGCAGACTGTTTCACCAAACCCTATTACGGAGTGTTCGCCTTTGATGATGACAAGATTATTGGCTATGCCATTATGCTTGAAGTCGTTGATGAAGCCACGCTGATGGATGTTGCGGTAGACAGTGGCGCTAGAGGCAAGGGTATAGGTCGCGCTTTAGTTGATTTTGTTATTGAGACATCAGTGAAAAAAGCAATGCGTGAAATTTGGCTAGAAGTGCGTGAAAGTAACCATACTGCTATTGCGCTTTACGAGAGCTCGGGGTTTCAGCATATAGAAACCCGCAAAAACTATTACACCGTAAAAAGTAGTAATGACGGGCATGACAAGAGTAATGGAAACAGCGTACAAAAAGAAAACGCTAAAATCATGAAGTGGACAAACCCCACCTTAGCCTAGTGTTTGTAATCCTAGGCATATACGTTTCGCGTATATCAAAGCATTATCTGAACTCAGCATACGCTTCCAGACCATAGCCGTGCGTGTTTAAATTAGAACACGTCCCCATCAATCAAGGTAGAAATAGCATGGCTAAAGTGCTCAACAAGGCTTTAATCTCATCAAAACGATTTGCTATAAATGTGGTTACCTACAAAGAGGGTCATAGCGTGTTAGAACATAATGACCCTATGGGCAGCGGGCGTTACTTTAAATTTAATGTAGTACTAAAAAAGCCTAAGCGCGGCGGTCAATTTTGGGCAGAGAAAGTCATCTTTAATCTCTTTAACCGCATTTACTTTTTTCGGCCAGATAAGTACATGCACAGCGTTAGCAAAATAGAAAAAGGGGAGCGGAAGCTGCTGTCTGTTGCATTGTACCTATAAGTCATAGTGTTTATCAGTGATTAACCACCCGTATAGCAAAGTTTCCACAAGGTTTTAAAAAGTTGACCATTTGGTCGATAAATTGGCGTGTTTACACGGTCAGGAAGGTTTTAATCCCTTGCTAATTCACTTATATTTGCGCCCTCAAAATTCTCCGCCTACATTCAGCTTACCAGGCGGTAGAAACTTCTCTTAACGCAGTTCGTGTAATTGGATTTTTTAAAACGCATGTCTTCATCATCGGTGGCGGAAAAAGAGCAATCAAAAGGCATTAAAATGCTTTTGATTGCGGTGTTGTGTTTAGGACTTAACTGGCCAGGCATGAAGTTAGGGCTTGAGATTGTAGGGCCTGTATGGATGGTCTGCTTGCGCTTCTTGTTAAGCCTTCCTGTACTTGCGCTGTTTGTACTTATCACCAAAAAACGTTTACCGGTGCTCAACCGTAAAGATCGCTCGGTGGTGTTTGTCGTTGCGTTTTTCCAGTTTATCTTATCAATGGGGCTTATTACTGTCTCACTGCAGTTTATCCCTGCGGGCACGGCCAGTATTCTTATTTACACTACACCGCTTTGGATGCTGCTTATCGACACTCTATGGTATCGGCAACGTCCGCCTTCTAAGCGATTAATTCTAACCGGTATATCTACCATTGGCTGTGCAATGATTTTATTTGCTTCGGGACAACCGGGCGCATGGCTACCGCTGTTCGGAATGTTGTTAGCGTCTGCATTGTGGGCGGTCGCTATTCGTAGGGTGTCTTTCCATAAATGGAAAGGTAGCGTCATTGAAGCTGTCTTCTGGCAGTTTACCATCGCAGGTTTCGCCATGCTTGCTATTGCACTGATAGTTGAACCAATACCTAATTTTGGGGCTTACGATATAAGCGATTGGTTACTATTGGCGTACATTGGGCCAGTGGCAACGGGTCTCGGTTTTGGCCTCATGGTAGCAGCGGGGCCTAAATTGCCACCAGATAAAATTGTACTTATTAGTACACTTACGCCGATAGTGGGTTATGTAAGCTCTGTGATATTGCTTAAAGAAACGCTGCTGCCTATGGTTATGGCCGGCGCAATATTGATGATAGCCGCGCTAATAGTAAATGGCCTCCCCCAAAGCACACTTAAAAAAATATTAGGTAAAGGCCACGCGAAATAAAGGTAAGTTAAAGGGTTAGTCGAGGCTGTATAAAATCTAAAAACGCAGAGATACGAGACGATACTGCACTATTTTTGTAGTACACTGCTTGTACCGACTCTCTACGGTTTGGACTGACGATATCGTCGCGAAATAGCGCTACCAGCGAGCCTGCACTGATATCTTTGTGTACCATAAAGTGAGAAAGTAACGCGATACCTTGACCTGCCAAGCACAGCTGGCGAATAGTTTCGCCGCTTGACGCACGAAGACTGTACTGCAAGTTAATATCTTGCTTGAGCGGCCATTTATTTAGACTTGGTGAGTCGCTAAAGCCAATCAGTTTGTGTTTGTTTAGCGTGCTAATTCCATCCTCACCTTCAGATATGGGATATTTTTCAAGATACTGTGGGCTTGCCACAATATGCAGCTTACTTTTTCCTAAACGTCGAGCGTGCAAGTTAGAGTCGCTTAAATCACCAATACGTATTGCGATATCGGTTTTATGTTCCAACAGGTCGATAATGCTGTCGTGACTGGTGATATCGAGTGTTATGTCAGGAAATGCTTCTCGAAATTCACCCACTAACGGCGCTAGCTGGTGGAACACAAACGGGCTCGCAGCATCGACCCGAAGTTTTCCAGAAGGGGCGCGTTTTAATAGCCGTAATGCTTCTTCACCTTTTTCTAATATATTTAGCCCGTCTCTGGCATATTGCAGGAAAAGCTCACCTTCTTCTGTTAATTCCAGCCTTCTGGTAGTGCGATTCAATAGGGTTACATCTAAGCCATCTTCAAGACGGGTAACTGCTCTACTCACTTTTGCAACCTGCTGATTGAGTAGATTGGCAGCACTGGAAAAACTACCTGTATCCACAACGGTTAGGAACGCTTCTAAATCTTCAGTTTTTGATGAGACTGGCATCGCACACCTTATATTTTCAAATATCGCAAAAGTATTTTGTCATTAGTGCTGTTTTTTGCAAATAAATTTATCGTCAAACTGTACACACTTTATTAATGGCTTTCAAAAAACGGTGTAGTTGTTCGTTCTAGAAGCCAATGGTGGCGTTGTTAATCAAGCCATCTCGTTAATTACTTTTTGAGGATAATTGAAATGCCTATTGCATTATTTGCGTTAACGTTAAGTGCGTTTGCTATTGGCACAACAGAGTTCGTGATAGTGGGGCTTGTCCCCACCATTGCTACTGATCTTGGCGTTACGTTACCGAGCGCAGGCTTACTTGTAAGCTTGTATGCCGTTGGTGTTGCCGTTGGCGCACCGGTTCTTACCGCCCTTACGGGAAAGTGGAATAGAAAGCATGTTCTGCTTAGCTTAATGGCGCTATTTGTGGCTGGTAATATTCTCGCTTGGCAAGCGCCTAGCTACGAGAGCTTAATTTTAGCTCGCATTTTGACAGGCTTAGCGCACGGTGTGTTCTTTTCCATAGGGTCAACTATTGCTACAGGGCTAGTGGCGAAAGAAAAAGAAGCCAGTGCTATTGCCATTATGTTTACGGGCTTAACCGTAGCCTTGGTTACTGGCGTACCTTTGGGTACCTGGATTGGTCAAAACTTCGGTTGGAGAGCAACCTTCCTTGTGGTTTCCGCGCTTGGCACACTTGCGCTAATAGGCAGTGCGCTGCTGGTACCGAACAACCTTAAACAAAGTAAACCGGCCACCTTGAGTGAACAAATGAAGGTGTTGGTTCAGCCTCGTCTGGTATTAGTGTATCTAATGACGATATTGGGCTATGGCGGCACATTTACGGCATTCACCTATCTCGCTCCTATATTGCAGGAAGAGGCGGGGTTTGCGCCCTCAGCCATCAGCTTAATTATGCTGGTTTACGGTGTATCTGTCGCGGTAGGCAATATTTATGGCGGCAAGCTTGCTGACAAAAAAGGCCCAATCCGCGCGTTAACGATCATCTTTTCAGCCCTTGCAGTCATCTTGTTTGCCCTGACGTTTACCATGGGCAGTAAAGTTGCCGCAGTGATCACCGTTTTAGTGTGGGGCGCCTTTGCCTTTGGCAATGTTCCAGGACTTCAGGTGTACGTTGTTCAATTAGCAGAGAAGTTTACCCCTAATGCTGTTGATGTCGCTTCAGGTTTAAATATCGCGGCATTTAACATTGGCATAGCTGTGGGTTCAATTCTGGGCGGTGCAATTGTAGACGGCATGCAGTTATCTGATACCGCATGGATTGGCGCAATTATTTCTGTTGCAGCGTTACTTGTTACACGTTACAGCGGCTACTTAGACAAGCGCGCACTCAGTACTGCGAATACGGCGAATAACACAACGAGCGCGTAGGGAGGTCATAATGACGACAAATACCTTTGATAAGCTTGCACAACACATGTTCTCAGTAGGTGTAGAGCTTCCGCTAGATAACGACTAAGCGCAAGAACCTGGAAACCAATTTCAAAGCGCTTGAACTTACCTTAGGCGCTGACGATATCGCAAAGATTGACGCGCTAGATTGTGGCGACCGTCAAGCTAACCCAGATTTTTCACCTGCGTGGGACTAATCGGAAAAATCACTGTGTTAAGGAGCTTTTATGCAAGCTAACGTTTGGCAATTTGAACAAGCTGGCGCATCGCTGGTAAAACAGGTGCGCGAGTTTTCTGAGCCGAAGGCAGGGCGTATTGTCGTGCGCAACTATGCTATTGGCATTAACCCAGTTGACTGGAAGTTTATCGATGATAACCCGCGCGACTGGGAAAAAGGGTATATTCCCGGTGTGGACGGTGCGGGTGTTGTTGTCGCTGCATGATTATGGCGATTTGTCACAGTGGCAGCGTTTGGTGAAAGACGGTGAGGCTCTACTTGAGCAAGTTGCTGCGCAAACGTTGGTTGTCGAAATACCTAACGTGTTTGAATTTGATAATTTGAACAACGCGCTGCAATTTTCAAAAGAAGACAAGCGAAAGGCAGTCGTTGCGGTTTCATAAAGCCGGAATGATTAAGGTCCTTCTCTATCCTTAGCGATCTAAAGGGCTTCCTCTGCTTGCCTAAAGGCTTCGACGATATCGTCGAAGCCTTTTTTATTGGGTCAACGATGGAATGGTCTCCCCCCTCAAACGGCATCGCAATGTGCCAAACTTGGAATTGAACAATCAAGTTAACAAGGT
>NZ_JAYMEU010000030.1:0-60191 GCF_037029575.1 Alteromonas sp. CH_MED4-4
ACCCACCTCCACAGTCTCCTATTGGCGGCATGTACAGAGGATTATGTCTTTTTAGAGGGGAAAATCCCTAGAACCCCAATGTGGTTTTTCTGCTTTCGTCTCGCGTCGAGATAGTAAAGTCTTCTCCATCCCAGTTAGACAAGGGGTTGTCTGTGTCTCGATTTTCGAATTTATCGGGGCGTCTATCAAATTCGATGAGAGCGACTAACAAAGTAAAGATGTTTACAAGATGTGTTTGCTCTCTATTTGACGCTATCGACCGTATACAGGCTTTGTACTTTGCTACAAGTTGATCAATATCTCTCAATCCCAGTGAATATGCTCTTGCCAACATTTTGAAATTAACAATCTCGATTGGGTCTCTATCAAAATGCGAGTTGTCGGGATACAGCTGCACGTTTTCATGGTGGTCAAACTCGTAATGGCCTAAAAATTTATCAACGTCTGGAGGGGAAAGCACAGATTTCCTATCGAAAAAGCGCCTTAGGTAGGCTTCTGATTCAAATTTTTCGCCATAGACAGCATTAATCGAGTTTTGTAACTGTTCTGTATCAGTAGCCACCACGAAAACAAAGTCTTTAGTACTGAAGAAATGCTTGATCACTTCGAGCATTTCAATGGCGTAATTGGGTCTACATCGGTCGAGTTCGTCTACTAGTACCATTACAGGCAGTTGTCGCTTGTGAACCTCATTTAATGCAACAGCTAGCTGCTCCAGGTGTTTACGAACCTCTTTTACAGCCTCGACCTGTTCTGAGTAGCCTTTCTTCATGCTATCGAGGTATTCTTTTGGGGACGACTCCATAAAAGTTTTAACAAACTCTCTTCCGGCAGCGGCGTCACCAATGAATTTTTCACCAATGTAGCTTCCTGCAACGATTGCACTTCCTTTTAACAACTTTCCAAGGTGCTTTTTTAGTTTATCTAAGTCGTTACCATGAAGTGGTAATAGCGCTTTCAACTGAGTCAGTAACTCACTTGCCACTACTAAGAGGGGATTATCGGTAAAGTCGCTTTCCCAAGCATCTATATAGATAACAGGATGATTAGCGTTGTGAAAATGAGTGTAGAGGCGCTTTAAAAACTCTGTCTTACCCGTTCCCCACTTTCCGTTGAGGTTAAGCACAAATCCGTCTTTTTCTTCGGCAAGAAATGACGCTAAGAATTCGCCATAGGCTTTCCTACCGACCGCGCAATTGTCAAATGTGTATTCGCTAAGCCATTCACTGTATTTTGGTTTTATTTCGTCCATGATAATCCATCACTAACTGTCTATAGCAACTATATTACCCTTAGTTAGTAGCGTGGTAAAACAAGTCACCGTAAGCCCAAATTAAAGTCCCCATTGCAATAAGGAAGGCTCCCAAGTATTGGCCAAGGCCGATGGGCTTCTTATATTTCGCTATGAATTTGGTAGTACCAACTTCCGCAATCCCTTGGAAGAGATTGCCGACACCGAAAGCTGCAAGGAGCGCTTCGGCCATACTGGCTGTTAATGCGGTAATGGCGCCACTACGCCCAAACCAGCCTGCGCTGTCCTCGCCAAAATACCCCCAACCAAAGTAGCCAGCAAACGCAGCAAGAGCGGCGAGCACCAAGTAAATGTATGCGCGGAACAGTCGCCAGCCATTATTATATGCTACGTTTCTTTTCCACCAACTCTTTATCTTAACTGTGAATGATTGCATTCGAGAAGGAGTAGACATAAATCCTCCGTGATTACTTTTATCTTTAGCTACTATTCCTCCACCTGCTCAAAAAATCAACGAATAACTGACTAGGTTTAGGTAGCAAAAAAGTTCCACAACAGACAAACAAACCCGACTTATTGAGAATCAACACGTTCTATTCAACACAAAGTGCGTTATAAAGGGGCGCGTAACCAGGCGCCCTACTACCAACGAAAAAGTGAATAACTCATCAAACAGCAGCAAATCCAACGAATAAACCATCCACAGCCTTGTTGATAACTGGAAAAGGGTAACCACTACGGCAACATACCCTAGAACCGCCTTAACCAATAAACCCTTTTCTCACCAACCCAGCATAAGAACCCTAACCGGACTCATTGACTAAAGCACAAACGAGGACGACTCACCCACAACAAAGAATTCACCTCACACACCACTATACATCCACCAACCTGCCCCATAGTAAACGTGCGTTACTTGTCCACTACCTGTGACCCACTTTCGTTTACCTCCCCTACTCACTCACCAATTTCTCACGTTCTCCCTGCCCAACTGCGCGGAGCGCGCCGCCGCCGCAGCGAAGCTGCGGGAAGTTTAGCAAGACGGTATAGGGGTATGTTGCCGTAGTGATTAGCATGTGGTTGTGTTTTTTCTGCAAAATCACGCGTACTATGGTTATTCCGTACTACACTGGTACCTACCACACCTATTCACATTAAGGACGATTATGAATGTACGCAAATATCTGGTTTTAGGCTCGTTAGCTTTAGCCGGATGCCAGTCTCCCGTTGATGATATGCTTAACAACAATTTTGTGCAGGTAAAGGCTGAGACGGCACCCTCACACGTCATTGGGTTCTAGACGGGTAACATGGGCCCTTACCTCGCGAGCCTCAGTTTCGATAAGTCGGGTAACGGGTACTTTTGCTATTCCTACGGAACAGCAGACGTTATTCAAAAGGTCAAATACGCTGAAGACACTATCTTTATCCAAGATGGAACCAGGTTAACGCTCGACGCCGTTTCTTCTGATGGCCTAAAAGTCTCATCAAATTACTTTGGCAGTACCGTAAACATCGTGAGGCTAAGTTAATGAGGCTAGAAGATATACAGGCACAAGTCGGTTATAAAAAGCATACAGGACACTTCAGCGGCAAACCTGCTGTTGTTGCCGATAACGTACTTGATAGGCAATTTACAGTAGCTACACCGAACAGATACTGGGTCACTGACATTACCTACATCCGCACTCATGAAGGCTGGCTCTACCTTGCCGTCGTTTTAGACTTATACTCTCGCGCTGTTGTTGGTTGGTCGATGAGTTCTCGCATCGAATCTGAGCTTGTTACTCAAGCGCTACTAGCAGCAGTATGGCGAAGAAAGCCCAAAAAGCAGGTGCTCATACACTCAGATCAAAGTAGTCTATTTACAGGCTATGAATAGAGTGACTTCTTAACAGAGCATAATCTCAAGGCCAGCATGAGCCGTCGAGGAAACTGTCATGATAATGCCGCTGCAGAGAGCTTCTTCCAACTACTTAAGCGAGAGCGAATCAAGAGAACAATTTATAAAACACGTGAACATGCAAGAGCCGACATATTCGATTATATCGAAATGTTTTATAACTCTAGACGCAAGCATGGTGAAGCGAATAATATGCCTCCACTGGCTTATGAAAAGCTAGAAGAATTCAAAAGAAAGTCTGTCTAGTAAAGTCTGGTCGATTCAGCCTTAGGAAATTCGTACGACAAAATCGATTCCATTGTCTTTTCGATAGAAAACTCTGTTGTTTCAAGGCTGAGCGAATTGGATTCAATTTTTGAGTAATCTAAAATATCGTTCAAAATGCGTAGCAGTGTTTTGGCCGAATAAACGGCAGTGGAAACAAGCTTCTTGGTTTTTTCCGAGAGTGGCTCTTTCTCTAATAATTGAAGCATACCAAGGACGCCGTTCATTGGCGTTCTAATTTCGTGGCTCATGTTAGACAAAAAAAGACTTTTGGCTTCATTAGCGTTTTCTGCTTGCGCTTTTGCCTTACGGAGTTCTTTTTCTGCTTCTTCCTGCTCAGTGACATCTTGAACAACAGACCAAATTAGAGGGACGCCTTCCTCGTCTATGATTTTCACACCAGAAAGTAATACGGGATAGCAATGTCCATCTTTATGGATATATTCTTTTCTGTAAGGACCATAGCGGCCAGTAGAATTTAAAAGTGAAAGCTGTTTTGTTTCCTCATCCTCGTATTTCGATGGTGTCAACTCCCAATAGCTGAGCTTACTCATTTCATCGAGTTCGTACCCTGAAAACTCAGTAAACTCTTTGTTGACTGACACAAATGCGCCATCAGCAAATCGATTAATTGCAATCCCTACCGGAGCCTGTTCTACAAACGCTCTGAATCTTTCTTGTTGGAGTTGTATTGCGGATTCATATTTTTCGATTTCTGTATGTGCTTTTACCACTGCCTCTTTTGACTTAATGATATCTGATATGTCACGCACTGCAGCCAATACGAGCATTGATTCAGGCATCTTGAAAGCGCTGAGAGACACTAGACACTCAAATTTAACTCCGCCAAAGTTTTCGTGTTCCCAACGAAATGTTTGGGGTCCTTCGCTGACTGTTTTAGATAGATAGATTTTTGCGAGTTCAGCAGAGCGAGAGCCACATGGTTGATATTCCGGAGACAAATCGGCGGGGCTAAGCGCTAAAAAGTCTTGCTCGCTTTGAACGTTGTGCATTGCGAGTGCGGAGGTATTGCATTCGATGAACTTTCCAGTGGCTAAATCGATGATTGAAAGTGCGTCAGCCGAGGTGTCAAAAAGCGTTTTATACTTATCTCGTTCACGTTTGAGGTCGGATAACTCACGCTTTAATGCAGCATTCTCTAATTTAGTTGCTTCCTCACTATAACTATCCATTGAACGCATAATCCTTTAAAACATCTATAATGGTTTTATGTAGTGTAATCACAGATAAAGTAAAAGCAATTAATCAACTTACTATTTTTTAAAGCCGAGCTAAATTATCGACAATAAGTTTCCAGCGGTGCATCTTTCCACGTGCCGTTGAGGTAATGGGCTAAAAAATTTATACACGCGAGGCGGTTCAAAATATAATGAAATAAGAACCGTACGAGGGGAGTCCATCCCATTTCCCTAAATCATGGCGTACGCACTGGCATAATCTCAACACCTTGTTTAATTACCCTGAAGACATCCGCAGGGCAGTTTACACCACCAACGCCATTGAATCTCTGAACAGCGTAAGCAAGGGGAGCATGTTCGCAAAGGTTTTCCAGTTCAGCAATCTGCTGGCGCGCTTTCTCCAAAAGATGCTGGAGCCAAGCCCGGGAACCGTGCGCCTCAATAGGCGGAAAAATAAAGCATGGCAACACCGGCCAGCGCCAAGCCGCCGTGAGTCATGATCACCCATCGGGGTTTGGCCTGACGGAACACCACGCCAAAAAACAGCGCCCCACCCAGAAACGCCGCGCCCAGCAGGGCCATCGCCCAGTATCCGGTCTGCGGGATCGCGGTGTCGGGCCCAGCAGTATACAAGGTATAGCCCAGCATTATGAGACCGGCGAATCCCAGCACGCCATGCGCCAAGCCGAACCAAGAGGGATAACGCGCCCTCATTGCCAACAGAAGCCCGAACAGCAACCCGCCCGCAGCCGTCGCCGCCAGCACCCAAAATGCCCACTGTATAAGTTCCATCGATTCATCCTCAATTTGTTAAGTTTCTAGACATCATGTCTAGAATGAATGAGTATAGGCAAAAACAAAATTATCTTGCGCAATGGACGACCTGACAGCTGATGAGGTGTTAAAAGCCGACTGGTTGGTCATACTATTCTCAAGGGCTCGAGAGTATGCAGCATCAAACCTACCTGATTTTGAAACTTGGTAGCTAATGCCTATGGTTGCATGCCTCTTCAGAACTGCTGGAATCAGGGCCAACAACCCCTCATCATTGAATGGCTGAGTAGCCTGACTGTATCCTGCCCGCAACGTTACATTTTGGGTCGCGGCATACGAAGCCCCAATCGCCACTATCGTTTGATCCTTCGTATTCTGAGGAAGCCTTAGATCAACATCTCCGGCGTCACTGGTAAACCCCACCTTAATATCCTTCAGGGCATCTTTCCAGAAAACCCGAGACACATCTAAAGCGAGCAGTAATTTGTCACTGAATTGATGACTCACTCCTACATCCAATTTGGCAGGAGTATTAAAATTCAAAACTCGTATTTGTCCTTCAATAGGTATGTTTCCGGCGATACCGTCAACCGCAGTGACTGTTCCGTTCCCTTTCAAATCATTCATTTTACTCTCGAACATGTAGGAAATGCCCAAATTTGTTTTGGGCGCCATCTTGTACAACATACCTAATCTACCCGAGTATCCCCAACCATCAACACCACTTGAGATTTCTTTGTTTTCGCTAACGCTTATGTGTACTCCCCGTGGATCAGGTAATGTCCCGAGCAATCCCAGTAGCGACCCGGACGCCCGCCCATCCCCACCGAGACTAGCCAACTGTTTATTCCCAAACAAATAATCAAGATTTAAACCCGTCCACTTTGCATCCAGGGTAGCACCGACGGAGAGATCGTCATTAACCTTAAAACTCGCAGAAAACGGTATGTCGAGAATAAACAGACGACTTGCATTCTCGAGCCCCGTATCAGCACCGGCAGCATAGCCCGTCTCACCAATATCTCCGCGCGACAAAAAGCTAGACCTACCATATTCAACGCCCACTCCGGCTTGAGCAAACATGCCCACCCCAAAAGTCCAATCTGAAACTTTACTGGTAAAAGCAAACTGAGGAGCTACATATGGCCCTCGATTATTTGAGCGCGTACTCGATGACACCTTTTCTCCTGTGCCAAGATTCGTCGCGCTAATATCCGTAGTAATCAGGTCGAACCCTAGCAACACTTCACCTGTCGTATCAGACAAACTCATCGTCGCCGGATTAACCATCATTGACGCAGGCCCAACATAATGAGATACGGCCGTTCCTCCCATACCCCTCGAAATCGATCCAAAACCTTCTAGGAACAACCCGTAAGTCGCTACCGTATAGAATGAGATCATATACAAGAACAGACCAATAATGCATTTATTTAATTTTTTAAATTGCATTCTCTCTCACCTTCTTTTTTGTTTTATTAATGGCCCAGCATTTCAGATAATCAATCCTCTTATGCTTCCTTTTGGCATAAATAGCAAAATTTATATTTATAAGCTTTTCAGCTTATGAGGAGGTTGTACGCCGTCCGCAAGAACAGCGCACCGAAACCTAAAGGTTCTCTTATACCTTATTAAGCGATACGAATTACCGGCTTAAGTGTTATCCCTTTTTCCGAATCTTCAGCGGCTCGATCAATTTCATCGAATGAGTAAAATTTAATTAATTTATCAAAGGGAAACTTTCCTTGGCGATACAAATCAATCAATCGTGGAATAAAGATATCCGAAACAGCTTGACCCTCAATAATTCCTCGGAGCTTACGGTTAAATAGTAAAAAATTAACATCAACAGGGACTGTAGTCCCCATTGGTGGCGCACCAACAATACCAATCTCACCGCCTATGGAGGAGCTCAAGATCGCTTGCGAAAGCACAGAAGGCAAACCGCTGGTTTCCAGAACATACGGAGCCCCATCAGCGCACAATTTCTTGATCTCCTCAACTGGATCAGTATTGGTTGCATCAATCACATGGGTCGCTCCAACCTCACGAGCTAATTTCAGTCGATTTTCCTTGACATCGACAGCAATGATTTTCGTACATCCGGCCACGGCGGAAGCCATCACTGCTGAAAGACCTACGGCCCCAGCACCGAAGATCACGATAGCCGAGCCCGCAGGAGGTTTCAGTGCATTGAGAACAGACCCTGCGCCAGTTTGAATGCCGCAGCCAAGCGGCCCAAGGAGTTCAAGCGGGACGTCTTTAGTGACCTTCACTGTGTTGCGTTCGTAAGACAAAGCATAAGTCGCAAAGGAAGACTGCCCGAAAAAACTCGCCCCAACTTCCTGGCCATCGTGTTCATGAATGGTGCACTCACCGGCAACTGAGCGCCCCATAAAATTGGGAACGAAAGAGTTGGCACAACTTGTGGGATCACCGGAAAGGCATGCTTCACAACCACCACAAGTATAAAAAGTCAAAACAACATGATCGCCCGGCTGTACTTTTTTGACAGAAGATCCAACCTTCTCAACCACGCCAGCTCCCTCATGCCCAAACACCATCGGAAGCGGAACCGGGTAATGCTGATCACGACAAATCAGATCGGTATGACACATTCCAGTCGCAACTACTCGAACAAGAATTTGATCTTCAGCGGGCTCATTAAGGACTACATTTTCGAGTCCAAATGGACCATTTTTTTGACGAACAACTGCTGCTTTTATTTTCATTTTTGTCTCCGTTTTTGAATCGTCACACAGTTTAATAAACACTAATCATTTCTCGCTAGGCTCAACAAATTTTTTCGGGTGAGCTTAACCAAAAAAGAAATTCTATCCCTTCACTCCCAGCATTACGGCGTGGTCGCAGAGGTTCGATTATAAAAACGATCTGCATATATAGATCCGTGCGCCACACCAAGTCGAAGAAGTTCGGTTTCAGCAGCATCAACCATCGGTGGTGGCCCGCAGAGGTATGCTTCACACGACCGCCCCTGCAGGTATTCTTGAAAACATTCAGTCACCAAGCCTCGCTTTCCTTTCCAGGAGGACGTTGCCGGTTCTTCGGACAACACTGGAATAAGCTCGAAGTTTCCACCCCAATCCCGTTGAAGCGCTTGCATTTCTTCAAGGCAATATAAATCACGCTGCTGCCGCACCCCAAAAAATAAGAAAACATCACGCTCGCGTTGGGTTCCGGTCATGCTCTCCAAAATGCATTTAATGGGTGCGAGCCCCGTTCCTCCAGCCACGCAGACCATCACGTCATCGCTCTCATTAAACCCAAACTGTCCATACGGGCCTCGCAACGTAACGGTGGTCCCAGTTCTATCACCACCAAATAGCCAACCACTGAAAACCCCTCCTGGGACTAGGCGGACATGAAAGTTCAGGCTGCCGTCCGCTTGGCCTATAGTCGAAAACGAATAGCTTCTTACAGCCGACAGTTCTGTAAATTCAATATCAGCATACTGACCAGGATTAAAAGTTATTAGTTTTTCTGGCATTAGAGTCAATCCGATTACATCGTGTGCCAGAGGTTTCTGTTCACTGATCACGGCTGTGGTCTCTTTAGGAACAATGGCCCTTCCGAGTTTGGCATCCAGTTCAATTTCAAGGTCTTCTTTAGGTATACACTGACAACCCAACCGATATCCAGACTGATATAAACCACCACTTAGCCCCATAGCAGATGATGCCAGTTCGCTTATCTTTCCCGAGATTAGTTTATATTTACACGCACCACAGGTTCCGACTTTACACTCATGTGGAAACGCCAGCCCTTGATGCAGCGCACTTTCCAGAATCGTCTGACCTCGTGGAACTTTAAATTCCACTCCTTGCCCTCTCACAGAAACAGTTAGTTCCCGAGGAGGAGCAAATAGGCCAAAGATTTTCTTAAACATATTCAAACGTCCATCATTAAAATTTATTGGTCTTTACTTGTGTAAATTCCAGAACGACACCTTTGCTCCAGGCGTTTATGGCAGCAGGAAAATGACACGTCAGTCGGCACACAAATTCTCCTGATAAAAAAGGCCGTAGAGCCAATTTTCTCTATATGCTTCCGGCCAACATCAAAAATTCAACACGTTGACTGCTATTAGGTTCTAATGGCCCTTCCTCACTATCAGGGCCCAGAAATCCCAATGTTTTCAGTTGAGATTGCCAAACGTGAAATGCCACCAGTTTAATGTAGTCATCAATCTGCCTGCGGTATCCACTGTGACCATCCGGCATTTTTATTAGCCTCAACGGCCAACTTTCGCTCACCGGGGGTGGCATAGTGCAGATCCCAATCCTTCAATTTCGGCTTTGCAACGAGACTCTCCCAAAGAGGCGGAACAAGTCCAAGCAGAAAGCACAGGAAGAGTGAGGGCATCTGAGGAGCCTCCTTTTCCGGGCGCAAATCGTAGAACGGTATATAGCCGTCAATGTGATGGTTAATATGGTTCGTGATCTCGCATCCCAGCGGGCGGACGATCATCCCCATGTGGTTCCAGGCGTGGTGCAAGAGGATAGGCTGACCGATTTCGCGTATTAACCCATAGTGTTGAAAATAATTGAACCCCTCAACAAGCGCTTTCGCAATCAGCATTGAAATAATTGTAACTAGCCCCGCATCCGCCCCTCCAAAATAAGTTACCACGGCAGGCAGAGCGATCAGAAGCATGACATACTGATACGTTTTGTTAGACAAATGCCACGGCGACTTTCCTTTTCGACGTAAGGTCTCAGCTTCAATTTTTACTGCATCTTTGACGGAACCAACAGTTGCACTGACCACGAAACTGTACATTGTCTGGCCGCGGATTGGGGTATCGCTATCGAGAGGCGTGTCGAGTTCTAGATGGTGCGTATTGACATGAGCAATATCTCGGTTTGGGTCACCATAAAATGTTGCCAGTAATTGCGCCATTCTCCTCGGAAACCAGTGCCGGCGGTGCATCAATTCGTGCGAAACTGGAAGCGTAGGTACTCCACTAAGCCAAGCCAAAGAAAGAATGCTTCCCCAAAACAGCATGGGTTCACCAAGGTCTATCAGGCCTTCCCTCACGCCGAAAATAAAAAACCCATACATAGCAATCATTAATGGTAATTGCAGGTATTGAGTAAGGTCTGCAAAAAAAGAATTTACCTTTCTCTCTGAAAAATCCTTGGGCAAAGCGATATCTAGCACCATCAGCACGGGAAAGGTTGCAGCCCCGAGCCAAACCCAATTTCCGCCATAATAAAACCCCAATGCCCCGCAAACAGTCACTAGTGGAATCAGGTAGTAACGAATGGCATCCATATTATTTTCCTCATCTTATTACTTATTTTGATTACAGATATCTCAAAGATATTAATCATCAAGGGTATCATTGAAACTAATCTATCTAATTAGATCAGAATGGGTAAGTAGCTGGCTTCCCAACCATGCTGATCCATTGAGACTGAGTAAATGCATCAATGCTTGCAAGCCCGCCAAACCTTCCACTGCTACCTGAGGCTCCCATGCCTCCAAAAGGAACATGTGGCTCACAGTTGATCGGCTGGTCATTGATATGAACCATCCCTGTCTTTAAATTCCTCGCAATCTCCAGACCCGCCGCTAAGTCCTTAGTGTGAATAGACGCAGCCAAGCCATATTCCGAACTGTTTGCCAATCCGATGGCTTCCTCTACGCTGTCAACGATAGTGATTGGCGCCACCGGGCCGAAAGTTTCCAACTCGAAAATATCCATTTTCGGCGTTACGTCCATGAGCACGGTAGCTTGGTAGTAGCGATCCTGATAGGTACCTCCCGCCAAGATCTTTGCGCCGGCCTTTTGCGCAGATTCTACGAGCGCATGGACGTGGGCCACTTGTTTATCGTTGACAAGAGGACCGAGGTGTACTTGATCCGTTTTCGGATCTCCAACCACCAAATTCCGAGCACGCAGCGCAAGCTTCTCTGCGTATTCTTGCGCAATATCACGATGAACCAAGTGACGCCCGGCGGCCATACACACCTGGCCCTGGTGCAGGAACGTACCCCATGCTGCACAACTGGCGGCCCCATCAAGATCTGCATCAGGCAAAATGATGTGGACATTATTTCCACCGAGCTCAAGCGCAACCTTTTTCAACATTCTTCCGCACTTCTCTCCAATTAGCCGGCCCACCTCGGTTGATCCAGTAAAGGAAATCATGTCGATGCCCGGATTCGTCACCATTGATTCGCCTGCTTCTGCCCCTCCAGGAAGGACATGAATAACGCCATCTGGTATACCAGCCTCGGAGAAAATCTCAGCAATGAGCGCGCCTCCAGTGACCGCAGTCTGAGGGTCGGGTTTTAGAATTACTGCATTCCCCAACACCAACGCTGGCGCTACCGAACGCATCGCCAGAAACAGTGGGAAGTTCCACGGAGCAATCACGCCGACCACGCCAACAGGAACTCGATGACAAAGATTCAGGCGCCCTGCAACAGTCGATGGCAATGACGTACCGTCAGGCAAGAACGCTAGGCTCGCAGCCTGATGCATTTGCTGATAGGTAATCCCGGCCTCCCACAAGCCTTTCTGCCGAATCGCGCCACATTCCCGCACGTTCCAATCGGCGAACTCATTTTCGCGCTCTTTCAGTTTTTCCGCAGCCTTTCGGACAATCTCGGCTCTTTCACTGAAGGGTATTGCAGCCCACTCCTTTTGAGCTCGCCTGGCTGACTGTGCAGCAGCTGCGACATCTTCACCATTTGCAATGCCCACAACACCAAGCAGATCACCATTAGATGGATCGGTAACGTCAGAGGCACCACCCCGCGCTTCTACCCACCCAGAGCTGAACACTTTTCCAGACCAAATAGGCACCTCTTTTTTTCTTTCTTGCTGCATCAGTCTTCTCCTCGACATAAAATAATTATTATTTATTGCGCCCGCACCGAATATATTTCGAACCCGGAGTAATAGAACGCACCACTGCCTAGCCTTATAACCAGATAGGCGCCTTGGACTAACTTGTAACTAACCACTGGAATTGCGCTCCCAGCTTCCATGCGCCGGACAGACTTTCCGTATACGCCTCTACTCCAACAACTCAGGGCCATCGGCCATGCCCCAACGGTCACAACAAAGGTGTTTTTCGTCGTAGCCTTCGATAACGCTGCCTGCTTTTGCTATTGGATTGCCTTGCGTGGGTTCTTTATTTGTCTTGATTGTGGTGCAAGTTCCCAGGGGATGACTATCCGGACAGTGCATCGTTTGTCCGGATACTGCAACGTCCATATTTTCGAAAGCATAGGACTATCTACGGCATCCAGGCAAGAGCCTGAACTGCTCCCTGAGGCCCGGATAAGAATTCAATGAAATGAGCGATGTATGGCGGAAAGTGACCAAGTCAGGTTGTCATTCAGTAAAATTTCCTAGCCCGAAAAATTCATAAAAAAGGCGAACCTTGCTTAACCCATTGATATAATGGGAGTTACGCCAATAACGCTTCGGAAGAAGCTAAACAAGGTTCGCCCATGTCCAATTCTATCCCAACTCAACTGCGCTTTCCTCCCTTTGCCGGCTTTACCATACGCGCTGATTTTGAGGGCGGAGCGTTGTCATCCGACTTTGGCCCCCTGCTGCTGCGCGGGGTGGACCAGCAGATCGGCCTGGTTCATCGACTGGCCCAGGCCATCGACGACCGCCGTCACGCCTCTTACATCGACCACTCGCTTGATGATCTGCTGACCCAGCGGATCTTCCAGATCGCTTGCGGCTATGCCGATGCCAATGACGCCAACGCGCTGCGCCGTGACCCGATGTTCAAGCTCGGCGCCGAGCGCAAACCGCTTGAGGCAGAGCAGGACCTGGCCAGCGCACCCACGTTCTCGCGTCTGGAAAATGCCGTTAACACCCGCGACCTTTACCGCCTGGCCGAGGCCTTTGTAGAGCAGTTTGTCGCCAGCTACGGCAAGCCCCCAGAGATGATCGTGCTAGACATGGATCACTCCGAAGACCGGACTCATGGCCAGCAGGAGTTGGCGTTTTACAATCACCATTACCAGAGCCACTGCTACTTGCCGCTGTTTCTGTTCGAAGGCCTGTCGGGCAAGTTCATTACCGCTGCACTGCGCCCCGGCAAGCGCCCGAAGGGGGCAGAAAACGCGATGATCCTTAAGCGGGTGCTCAAGCGGCTGCGCCAGCACTGGCACGAGACCCGCATCCTGCTGCGTGGTGACGCTCATTTTGCCAACGTGGAATTGATGCAGCTGGCGCTTGACGATCCGTACACGGATTTTCTGTTCGGCCTGACCGGCAACAGCCGCCTGAAGAAACTGTTCTGGTTGAATATCCCGGACACCTCAAGAAGAGATAAACTCTTCAATAACAGAGGTGCTAACCATGAGTCAGAAACGCAGTTACAAGCAGTATCCGCCAGAATTTAAGGAAGAAGCCGTTGCGCTCGTAACCGAGCAAGGTTACACAGTACCAGAGGCTGCGAAGTCTCTGGGTATTGCCACCAACCTGCTCTACCGGTGGAAGGAAAAACAGGAGCAATCAGCCAGTGAGTCGAAGCCTACAGAAACAGAGCTTGAAGAGCTGAAGCGGCTTCGTCAGGAAGTCAAAACCCTGCGCATGGAGAAAGAAATTTTCAGGCGTTTGTTTTCTTCCCTGAGACGGCGGATCTCCTCTTGCTCAGGTGTAAGCCTGCCATTTCCGCGGAAAGCGTGAGCTCCTTCAGAATCCTGCTCTTTAACCCAACGACCAAGCATATTGGCACTGATCCCTAGGCTTCGTGCTGCCTCAGCAATTTTGTAGTTTTGGTCAGTGACCAAACTCACGGCGTCTAATTTGAATTCTTTTGAATAGCTTTTTCGCGTTTTCATATACACTCCAGTTGTGAGAATTATCTCTTAACTGGGTGTGTGAATCTATTGGAGCACGTCACAAAGACCTTAATGAATATAAGAGGCCTAATAGCGGTAAACATACTATTGGACAGTGGTGGTTCAAGATATATACGCACATTCTTCAACATATAAATGCGAACCCTGTGAAAGAGGGTATGCGCGATAGTACGGCATTTATATTATTTGTGGCGCTAAGACACATTCAGGATGAGGAAGCTGCATATCAGCGCGTGAGACAACTCAATGAACGTCATATTGGCCTAACGGATGAAGAGCTCAATAAGTACCTGAAGACGGCGAAAACAACGCTGTACAAATACAAAAAGGACTCGATAGCAGACTATCTGGAACGCCAACTGGGTATGGATGTTTCATTTCTATACCAGGACAAAGCCAAACTCAATCCTGAAGAAGTTAAGGCCGCTAGACAAGCTGCGGCTGAGTCAACGGCCAAGAAGAAAGCTGAATCAACTCTAAGTCGAATCCTACGCGCTGCTAGGGAGCTTCTAACTCAAAATGTCACCCCTACTCAAGTATCTGTAGCTGCGATTTGTGGCCGGAGCGAGAGAACGGTTCGACGTTATTGGACAGAGGTTATTGGTCATCCGGCAATTAGGTCCGCTTCTATATATTCCCCCCACAGATATGTCCGGTAGGCGCGTAGAAACGTTTAAATAATTAATACGTTTATTATTTCTTTAGGCCTGTGGTATTAGTGAATTAAACCGTGAGTGTGGGTAACCAACAATAAGTTTGTTCGCGTTAAGCGCGAAGTCACCACCTATGAGTCCCGTGTCGAAGATGACCTTCAGGCGCTAACGCTGGAATGCGCCTCTTCGACATTGCGTCTACCCGTCAATGTCAGCCCCCACTGGCTGGCCAGCCTGATGAAGGCGCTGAACGAATGAGGATGTTCGTCGAGCCTTCTGACATTTATCTTTATCTGGATAATGTCGACTTCCGTAAATCTATTAACGTTCTGATTGTGGTGGTTGAGCAACAGATGGAACTCAATCCGTTCCGAGATGCACTGTTTGTCTTCTGTAATAAAAAGCGGGATAAACTGAAGGTGTTGTACTGGGATAAAACCGGCTTTGCCCTGTGGTATAAGCGTCTTGGTGCGACAAGAAGTCGCTTTGTTTACTGTTGAACTTTGATTCAACCCTTCGTATTGCCGAAGGTTTCCTATTTCGACATGCGTTACTAGCAATGGTGAGGTGTGAAGCTCGAAAGACAATGTAGCCTTAAGTTCAACAGTGATGTTGAACAAACTGCAAGCATCATGCGGTTGAGCCCTAGGAATTAATGGTATGTGTAATTAACTGAACAGTTTTAACTGTCGTCATTATAAACAAGCTAAAGATGCTGACAAGCTTGAACCAAAAGGTGTGGTGGACAAGTTAACATGCTCTAGTCTCATGTTACGCAATTTAATGTGCCCCCGGCGGATTGACTGACACTAACCCATTATGTGAATAAAGTGGAACTTGGTAAGCCCGTATGCTCCCTCGTTGAGGTAGTTTCTTCGTAAGAATGAATGACGGGCATGCGGGTAAAGGACGATGGAGAAAGCGAATGCCTTGCTGTAATGGCAAGGATAGATGTATTGAACGTGACATCATGCGAAAGCATAGCCCACTTCCATCGAGTGGTTAATCACAAGAAATTTGTAATAAGATTTTAGCTTAGGAATGCAAATGAATTGCTCTTATGAACAATGTGCACCTATAAACGAAGCGCAATGCTGGTCTAACATCGATTGGAAGGCTGCAAAGCGCTACGTAGGATCATTGCAAGCGCGTATTGTGAAAGCAGTAAAGCAAGGGAGAAAAGGGAAAGTTAAAAGTCTGCAATGGTTATTGACTCATTCCTTTTATGCGAAAGCCCTTGCGGTTAAACAAGTAACGGAGAACAAAGGGCGTAAAACGTCTGGTATTGATGGCGAAACATGGCAAAGTGCTACTAAAAAATGGCGAGCAATCTCATCGCTCAAACGCTCTGGATACAAGGCAAGTCCATTAAGGCGAGTCTTTATTCCAAAGTCGAATGGGCAGAGAAGACCTCTCGGTATCCCCACAATGCTGGATCGTGGGATGCAAGCACTGTATTTGCTAGCCGTTGAGCCAGAAGTGGAGACAAACAGTGACGGCAATTCTTTTGGTTTTCGAAAACAAAGATCTTGCGCTGATGCGATCGAACAATGCTTCAAAGTATTGTGTCGCAAAGGTGCGGGAGAATGGGTGCTTGATGCAGATATTAAAGGATGCTTCGATAATATCAGCCATGAATGGATGCTAAAGCACTTAAACATTGACAAACCAATCCTTTCACAGTGGTTGAATGCCGGCTTCATGGAGTCTGGCAAGGTATATCCAACACTTGCAGGAACACCGCAAGGAGGGATAATCTCGCCGACGTTAATGAATATGGTATTGAATCAACTGCAAGGAACAATTGAAGAAGCTTCAGGTGTTAAAAGAGGTAAGCACCGTGAAATTCGTTCTAATGTTAAGAGAGTCTCTGTAATCAGATATGCTGATGATTTTGTTGTAACGGCTCATTCTCAAGCGTTTTTGGTAGATACAATATTGCCTTGTATTAATGAATTTATGTCCCAACGTGGTTTGGCATTATCGCCAGAAAAAACGCACGTTAGGCATATATCAGAGGGTTTTGATTTTCTTGGTCAAAATCTCAGAAAGTATAATGGCAAATTACTGGTCAAACCCAGTAGCAAAAGCGTTCTACATTTGATGAATAAGTTGAGACTTACGATCACCAAATATCGCTCTACTCGACAAGACAGGCTAATCTTTCAGCTTAATCCAATATTAAGAGGTTGGTGTAATTATCACCGACACAGTGTCGCAAAGGAAGTATTTTGCAAGATTGACTCTGATATATGGTTGCTACTCTGGAAATGGGCATGTCGTAGACATCCTAGAAAAGGAAAACACTGGATTAGGGCTAGATACTTCCACTCTGTTGGTGCGCGTAATTGGACATTCTGCACCGGTGATAAACAAATAGCCTTATTTCGGTTAGCAGCAATACCGATTGTGCGACATCCAAAAATCAATTCCGATGCAAACCCTTACGATCCGACACATGAAACTTACTTTGAATCTCGGCTTGATGTGTTAATAAATTCTCGCAACAAAGAACGCCTGCATAGATTATTATCACGTCAAAATGGTGAGTGTTTGTATTGCAAAAGGAAAATAACGGCTAAAACTGGTTGGAATATTCACCGCCTAGTGCCTTTATATTTAGGTGGTGATAATAAGACGAGTAATACCGTGGTTGTACACCCTTCTTGCCATAACAGCATTCATAAAAGTAAAAATACTGCTGCGCCATCCTACATGGCGTTATAACGACTTGAGCGGTATGCGGGGAAACTCGCACGTACCGTTCTTAGAGGGCTGGGCTCGAGTAATCGGGTCTGGCTACTCGACAAAAGCACCGCTTTAAATGGCCAAGTGATGCTGAATTACAGCACATGCACCTGAGTGAACAACAGTTGCAGTGGTTATTTTCAGGCTTTGAATTAAACGATATCCGGCTTATAACCGGTGACCATAAGCAGCGATTATCGATCACAAAACAATCTGAATAATGTCATGTAATCAGTGCTTTAATGCGCGATAATATCTGTATGACTACCGATGATTATCAACACCGCATCGCTGAATTAGAGGCGCTTCTTGAAGAAAGAGACGCTAGAATTGCTTATTTGGAAGAGCAGTTCCGCATTGCCCAGAATAAACAGATCGGTAAAAGCACCGAAGGCCACCCTGGTCAGGGCGAACTGTTTAATGAGGTGGAGGAACTGGCTGCTGAGAATGTGTCGGCAGAGCAGGAAACTATCAGCTACACACGCAGTAAACCTAAGCGCAACCCGTTGCCTGAAGACTTGCCGCGTGAAGTTATCATCCATGATATTCCCGATGAAGATAAAGTCTGCGATTGCTGCGCAGGTACATTGCACTGCATCGGCAAAGATAAATCTGAGAAGCTTCAGTTTATCCCTGCTCAGGTGAAGGTGATTGAGCATGTACGTCCGAAGTATGCGTGTCGCTCCTGCGAAAAAGAGGGTATCAGCAACACGCTAAAGCAAGCGCAAGTGCCACACTGTGTTATTCCCAAAGGCTATGCAACAAGCCTGTTAAGTCAGATAATCACCAGCAAATACCAGTATGGTCTGCCGCTCTACCGGCAGGAAGCCATGTTCAAACAACACGGTATCGAAATAAGCCGCAAGACCATGGCGGACTGGATAATCCGTTGTGCTGAGCTATTTAAACCGCTCTACGACTGGCTTCATCAACACCTGATACAACAACCGGTTATCCAGGCGGATGAAACCACGCTGAAGGTTGTCGATTCCGGTAAATCGACGAGCTACATGTGGCTGTATGCTACTGGTGTAGATTCACCGCAAGCGACCATTACCGGTTCAGCGATACATAATATCGTGCTGTACGATTATCACAATAGTCGTGCCGGACAATGTGCCGTGGACTTCCTTGGCGGTTATCACGGTTACCTGCAAGTGGATGGCTATCAGGGCTATGAACAAACACAAGCCACCTTAGTGGGCTTCCGAGTAGATGAGGACATTACTGCCCTCACCCCTCACAGACCCGGACGAGCGCAATTAACGCATCCGGTTCTTCATAACAGTTTATTCGCTGCGTAGCTCATTAAACATAACGATGATAGATCCTTGGAATCGCCAATGGGAAGCGTTTAAGCAATAGCGTGAATCGTACCCAAGGAATGTAACTTTTCCTAGAACGGCGACCTAGCCACTTATGCCACAGACGCTCCACTTTATGGTGGAGACGTTTAAGTGATTTTATGTTTCCAGTGATCCCAAAGTAGACAAAGTGTCCCACTAGCCTTCGATTTAACCATTCCCACTGCAAATCCAGCGGTTTATGGCGCATCTTTTGGCACAGCACATTAAATGCCTTTAGTGTTCGAGCGAGCCTATTCTTCGCTGTCTTTTGACAAACAACAAAGTGACCACGTCGAGACCGCCCCCAGTAATGGGTAAAGCCTAGAAAATCAAAATTAACGCACTTACCGCGTTGGATATTCGTTTTTCGATACCGAAATCGAAAATCTACGCGGCGAGTTTTGTCAGGGTGCAGTGTCAGCCCATAACGCGTAAAGCGTTTGGTTAAGACTTGTTGAACACGATAACAATCCTCGTAATGTTCGAACACCATAACAAAATCGTCCGCAAACCGAGTCAAACTTGAACGCCCACGCATGCGAGGTTTAACCGTATTGGCAAACCATTCATCCAATACATAGTGCAAGTATATATTTGCTAGCAAAGGAGAAATAACACCGCCTTGTGGCGTCCCGATTACAGACTTCTTTAGTTTACTCCCATCCATCACACCGGCTTTTAACCATTTGTCTATCATTTTACGAATAACGCCATCCGTCACTCGTTGGTCTAAAAAGTTTCTCAACTGAGTATGTTCAATGGTATCGAAATACTGCTGTATATCCACGTCTAGTACCCACTTCCCCCCGTCATCCATGATGTGATTACGAAGACTTTGTAGCGCTTGGTGCGCAGAGTAGCCCGGTCGAAAACCAAATGAACAGTCATAGAACGTCTGTTCGTATATTGGCTCCAGTAGCATTACAACAGCACGTTGAACAAGCTTGTCTTCAAATGTGGGGATCCCAAGTGGACGCAGCTTGCCATCGCCCTTGGGAATAAACACGCGACGAATAGCAGGCGCTCGATAGCGTCCAGACTTGACTCGTTCAAGCAATGATTGCAGATTTGCATCCAAGTGCTGTTCATAGTCACGTGCTGTTTCACCATCTATGCCAACTGCGCCATCTTTACGTGTGAGCCGATACGCTTCATATAGCCACTCAATATCCAGCTGATGATTGAGTGATGTGAATACTAGTTTCGGTTTCTCTTTAGCCAATTTGGCTATCTGTTGTTGTTTCGTTGACACAATCATCGGTTTCTGAGCACCTTTATGTTTCCCATCAACAGTTAAAAAGTTATGGTGCGCCCTTTCCTCGTTAGGGTCCTCCTGAGCAGAGTTCCCCCAAGTCAACAGTACTATGGCGCACTAAGACTTCCAGCATCTACTACCTAATCACTTATGGATTCGCTTTTAAGCTCCTGAGCGTGCTTCATGTTCGCTCTGTCTGATTAGAAGCCGTTACCAGACAGCCCGGCTTTGTTAATAGCTAAAGCCAAACGCTTATTAATACTCAGGTCAATACTGGATCTCACAGGTTCCTGAGAATTCCATCCTGTACCTTTGCCCCGGCCATAGATCCCGGTCGGACAATACATCTCTTACCATTACGATATGTACTGTACTGACCCCATTCCCAACAAAATGAAGCCTCCAACGTGAACATGATATCGAGACTCAATCCCGCGGCTTTAGCACCTGCTGTCTACGCTTCACGAATAACGTTACCGTTGTCCATGCAAGACTCGCTTCCGGCCAGTGGTTAGCTTTTACCGGGAGGGAGTTGAACCCTCTGGAATTCAACGAATAATTTTGGTTACAGCATAGTTACCTCCTTTATTCTCAGGCTTAGCCTGTCGCAAGCTGGGCCCATGCCAGACGCAAGTTTATGGAGGCGAAAAAAGGCGCGGGCAGTAAGGGCAGTGGCAAAGCAGACTGGGCACTGAACCACATCCAGAAACTCTACCGTGTAGAAACACAGTTAAAAGAAGAAACCGCGGCAAACCGCTATGCGCAACGTCAGGAAAAGAGCCTGCCGCTGCTTAATCAGCTTGAAACCTGGCTGACAAAATCAGCTCAACAGGTGTTACCGAAAACCAAACTGGGTGAGGCAATACAATACTGCCTCAATCAATGGCATAAGTTGGTTCGTTACACACTCGATGGATACCTTACCATCGACAATAACCGTACAGAACGCGTAATCAAACCGTTCGTCATCGGCAGAAAGAACTGGCTGTTCAGCCAGACTGCAACCGGTGCCAATGCCAGCGCCAACCTCTACAGCATTATTGAAACGGCGAAAGCTAACGACCTCAATGTGTTCGAGTATGTCATGGACAGCTTGGAGCAGCTCAGCAAACCTGAAGCCGATATCGAGCAGCTACTACTATGGCAGTTTGCTAAGCGCTAGGTGGGATTACCGGACGCTTACGTTGAATCTCTCGATAAAGGAATTCTGAGTAGGTTTACCGGGTTTAATAAATTCCAGATCAATACCATGTTCTTCTGCCCAACTTGCCAGAGTGACAGAGATGAATTCCGGCCCGTTGTCCATGCTAAGTTTATTGGGATAACCCCGCAAAGGTAACGATACGCTCCAACACTCTGACTACGCGCTGCGATGGCAGATTCAGGTCAATTTCGATGGCCAGTGCTTCACGGTTGAAATCGTCTACCAGATTGAACGTTCTGAAGCGTCTGCCGCATTGCAGGCTGTCGCACATAAAATCCATTGACCAGCAATGATTAGCCTGAACCGGAACGGCCAGTGGTTCGGGGTTTCTGGCTGGCAGACGGCTCTTTCCACGGCGTCGCTTATTCAGCTTGAGCTTGCAGTAAATCCGGTGAACACGCTTATGATTCCAGCCATGGCCCCAACAACACAGGATTTTGTACAGCTTGCTGAATCCGTAGGCCGGATAGCGCTCAGCGGTTTCAATTAGTTTGGCGATGACCTTATCATCCCGCGTTTGATCAGGCTGGTAACGATAAACTGAATCACTGATGCCAACAGCGCGACA
This sequence comes from Alteromonas sp. CH_MED4-4, assembly GCF_037029575.1. NCBI lineage: Bacteria > Pseudomonadati > Pseudomonadota > Gammaproteobacteria > Alteromonadales > Alteromonadaceae > Alteromonas > Alteromonas sp. CH_MED4-4. The sequence goes on from NZ_JAYMEU010000030.1 coordinate 22,029, forward strand.
TGCAAGACGTAAACTGGCACCATGCTGCTCTCGCGCATAATTAACAAGCTCACGCCTTATCGCTGGCTTTACAGCTTTTTTTCGACGATATCTTTGAGGATCCGGTGTTCTAGACTTAAGTCAGCGAACATCGCTTTAAGCATGCGGTTTTCGTCTTCAAGATCCTTCAGTCTTTTGATATCAGACGCTTCCATACCACCATTCTTGGCTCAGTTTACGCCGAAGAACTCTAAAAAGGTATGCCGCTATTTTAGGGGAGGTTTACAGTTGGATTTTGCGGTTTCAATGATGCTATAAAGCACCGCACTGGCATTTGCGCCCGTGGCGGTTTGGCTAAACAGCCAATTTTTTCTGCCGATGACGAACGGTTTAATCGCGCGCTCAGCGCGACTATTGTGATAGTCGTAAAGCACGATATTAGGTATCACTGAATCGGGTATATTACCGTTAAGCGAGTCAGCGCCACTCGCGTACAGCCACATATAGCTGTTGGCTTTTTCAGATTCAACTATTGGGCTCGATTTTGCTCTATCCCATAGTTTTAAGTTAAACATTCATCAATCCACATTGTCCACTTCCCCTAAACTGAGACAGACTTAATTGGAGTTTTCTGCAATGATTAATGTAGGAGACGACTATGAAAAAATCACGCTATACAGAATGTCAAATCATAGGGGTGTTAAAAGAAGTTGATGCAGGTATGGTCGGCTGTTTGTCGAGACCAAGGCACTGCGCAATGTGACGGCGCAAATCGCCCGGCAAATCGACCGACGAGGAAAAGAACCCCTGTTTCTGATACGCCTTCAGGTGAAGCAGTAAAAAGAAGCGCTCCAGGATCTGTCTGGTGCGCCGACGAGCCCAGCGCTGTTCACCGGACGTGGGCGTGTAAACCGCATCAAGCTCCTGTTGCGGGATATCCGTCCGAAACCGTGGATAGGCTGTTCCCTGAATAGCACTCATAACCGGCTCAATCCCATGCTTGCCCGGTGGCCGGGTCCGTGATCAGTGTCTCCACCCAGCAGGCTTTGTCGGACGCAATGCGGTGTGTCTCATCGATCAAGTCGTCCATCATTTCGTCCAGCTGCTCATCCGACGTTGCAGGCACCTCAATGTGGTAGTCTCCATTGTTCTGCTGTTCCATCTCGAACGGTTTCAGGCAGTGGGCTTCGATTACCGTGCGGGCCTGGTGGGGTTTCCGGCTGCGAGGGCGTTGCGGCTCCAGGGTGAGCTGGACGGTTAATGCCCGGTGTCGCGGTTCGGATACGCTCGCCAGGCGTGGCTGGCCGACAGAAGACGCCACTTCGGTTGGGATTTGCATCAGGGCCTGCTCGAACGGCGATTTAGCTTCATGTATCGCAAGGCAGTCTGGGCATCCTGCCAACCGACGTACTCCATAAGCGCTTTGATTTCCCAGCCGGACGCACTGGCCCAGGTGGCAAAACCGCGTCGCAGCGAATGGCTGCTGAACGCTTCCACAGCGTCAATGTCTGCGTCGGCCAGAAGCTGGCGCAGTAGCGGCACGATGCTGTTCGGGTGCAATGAAGTATTGGAAATATTTCCCCAGCGATCAATCGCCCTGAATAGCGCACCGCTGGGCTGGTTCAAAAAGTCCAACCAATCCTGACAGGCCTCCACGGGACAGCACTGCCTCAGAGCTGGCACCTTGTATAGGCGACCTTCGGCCTGACGATCCCCCTTGCTCCTCCGTAAGTACAAGGACATACCGGCAGCGGGGGCCAGCGGCTTTGCTTGTTTTTGCCGGTAGGGATGCTCTTCGCGAATGCCCTTCAGAACCGTGCGTACTAAAGGAGCTTTCGTCGGATCTGGAAAACCTTGGTCCCGGTGCCAGCGTGCCAGCGCCGCCAGACGCTGCTTCAGAGTGGCGGCAGAAAGCCTTTCGGAATGATAGACCAGATAGCGAGCGACGCTGTCGGCGGTTGCGGGCGAGAAACCGCCCCAGTTCACCTCAAAATGCTCGACTGCGGATCGGTAGCTTCGTCGGGTATTGTCGCGGGTAGCAGCCCGAACGTACCGATCAACCGTCATTGGGTCCACCAGCGTCGTCCGATTTCGGCAATGCTCTTGTCGCTTCTCTTATCCAGCGTTCGGCCGCTTCGCACACGGCCTCATTGTCTGCCTTTGAAACCATCTTTTTGGACGTCTTAGCCATTGCATCGCGCACGGGTTGATCGAGTGGTTCGGCTTGTTTGTGCATTCTTGATCTCCTGGTGCGGCCTTGATCCGGGGCGGTAAATCGAGTCATATCGTACCGAGCTTTGGTTAGTATCGTTATCGAAATGGGTATCACAATGGATAACTCTGGATTATCACATGTCTTTACAGAGGTGCTTTCCAACTATCTTTCTGGTGTATATAGTACGTAATAACATAATACGTACTACAGTACGAAATAAACATGAGGACACGATCATGGCCCGAGGTGGCATCACCCAACCCCTGGTCGAGAACGCCCGTAAACGTCTTCTGGCTCGCAATGTTTACCCCTCCATCGACGCCATACGAGCCGAGATGGGCAACACCGCCTCAAAGACCACCATCAGCAACCACCTGAAAGCGATCGAGGCGCGTGAAAGCACCCGTCTGGACGACGAAGCGCTTCTGAGCAACCACGTAACCGACTTGGTAGGCCAACTGGCTCGGCAATTACGCCAGGACGCGCAGGAGACCATTGAGCAGGCGGGATACCGCCATCAGGCCGAGGTGGTCAGCTTACAGGAAGCCTTGACGGCACAGACCGCTGAGACCAGGCAAAACCAGGCGCAAAATACCGTGTTGGCTCCGGCGCGGGATGATTTACAGGCGCAGATCCATGGGCTGCGTGAGGCGCTCTCGAAACTCGAAGGCGATAACCGCGCACAGGCCCAGCGCATTGAAAGTTTGACTGAGCAGGTTCAGGACAAGCAACGCCAGGTGAACTCACTCGAAGAAAAGCACAAGCATGCTCGGCAGGCGCTGGAGCACTATCGCGGCTCCGTGAAAGAGCAGCGCGAACAGGATCAGCGTCGGCATGAGCAGCAGGTCCAGGAAGAGCAACGCCACCTGCAACAAGCCCTGGCCGTGAAACGCGACGAACAGACCCAGGCCACCCGGGAGATCACCCGGGTGTTCACGGAGGTGACTGAAGCTCGAAAGCAGTCGGATCAGTTGATCCAGCAACTGGACGAGCGGGATCGCGAAAATCGTCGTCTGGCCGACAAAACGGTGCGGCTAGAGCAGCAAACAGTAGCGTTACGCCAACGAAAGGCTGCCTTTGAAAAGCAGCAGCGCGTGAACGACCAACTGAAAGCGAAGGTGCAGCAGCTTGAAACCGACCTGAGCGTGAAGAATGAGCTGTTGGATCGCTTGAGCGCTGACAACGATTCCGACGAGACGATCAGAAAGACCCCTTAATGCATTCGAAAAGTCACACGGCCTGTTGACGAAAAGGAGCATATTGCTCTTGACCGCGACACAAAATTAAGATACCCCGTTTCTTGAAATCCTCCTGACTATGCTTTAGAGCCTACTGCAGTTCTATTGTGGTTCAAGTCTCAGGTGTTTCTCATTGGGGGAGCCCGAGTGGTTTGGATGACGGATTTAGGGCGGCGTGTTGCCCTGCTTTTTCATCGTCTAGGGACAAGTTCTTACCAAAACGCATCCATTTAATGAAACATGTATCGTTTTGCAAATTCGTTTGGACAAAAAATCAGCTCTGCCAATTTTTACGAATGTCAACAGGCGCAATGCGGCGGTTTCAGTCAATAAAAACCCCCGTTGAACAAGCGGTTTCTGGTTATCGTCTGCCATGATTATTGCAACCATCCAAAACCAGTGACCTTCTGTGCAACATTGTTCATCCCACTACTGAACATCCTTTGCGGAAACTGCGAGCCCCCAAGGGTAAACGCGGTATTGAGCAGGCACACCGTCGGGTCATCCAGACGAGTATTTTGGGCTGGGCCGGCAGCATCACCCTTGAACGACATCGCTGTACCCCACCGCTGATCCTGCGCCCAGGCACTGAGCAACTCCCTTAAATGCCGGTCATGCAGGGAGATACCATCAGCTTCCCTATGGCATGCCTTGTCATCGAGACAGATCACAAGAACATCCTGCTTCCGCAACACCTCCAGACACCGCCCGACTGGACGGTACTCCAACTCACTCATACCGGTATTGAGGATGAGCTCCGTTAACTCCCCGGGTTCTTCTGCCAAAAGCACCCGGAACAGCTGGTGCCGGCTCGATACATCCCGTGAACACACTTCCGGTTCAAAGCCATGGCCTGAGAGCAGTGCCTTTATCCTGCCAGCAGTGCCACCGTCACCTTTAAGCTGAAGGATTTCCGGGGTTTTGTGATCACACCGTGAGCTGATTATTACCACGCTTTTGTAGTGCTTGCCCCAGATCATCCGCGCTGGCCCGGAACAGGCTTGTCCACTGGACTGAATGTTGTCAGCGTCACAGGAGACAAATAACGCCGGAAGTTTTGTCATGTGTCTTATCCAAATAATCCGGCAATATTGCCGGGGCTTACCGCCCCAGTCTTTTTGCTGACTGCCCGCCGATGCCAAAATGTTGCTTGGGCATCTCGTTGAGAATGACGCGAACACTTTCAACCGGCGCTCCGAGGGAGCGGACAATAGCGTCTGTTACCTCGTGGATCAGCATCTCTTTTTGCTCGTCGGTGCGACCTTCCAGAATGTTGATTTGGGCAACGGGCATAAAACCTCCTTATACGAACCGGGCCGTGACCGTTCCCAGGCCCTGGTAGCGAACGCTGATGTTGTCACCGGGTTCGACGGTGATGGCCGCGGTGATACCCCCGGTCATGATGAAGGTGCCTGCCGGGATGTGTTCGCCCCGCTCCGCCAGCAAGTTCGCCAGCATGGCGACGCTTGAGGCTGGATGACCCAGCACAGCCGCGCCAGCACCCACGTCCACCACTTCGCCGTTCTTCTCGACCACCACACCCAGGGTTTTCAGGTCCACATCCGCCACTTCGGCCATCTGCCCACCAGTGATAAAGCGGGTCGACGAGGCGTTATCGGCGACCACGTTCACCAGGTCAAACTTGAAGTTCTCGTAGCGGGAGTCGATGATCTCCACGGCGGGGATCACGAAGTCCGTTGCTGCCAGTACCTGGCCGATATGGCAGCCAGGCCCTTTAAGCGGTGCCTTGGTAACAAAAGCGATTTCGGCTTCAATCTTCGGGTGGATCAGTTCCTTGGTGTTGACCACACCACCGTCCGGCACACTGAAATAATCCGCCAGAAAGCCGTAGATCGGTGTTTCCACACCCATCTGGGCCATCTTGGCCCAGGAGGTCAGGCCCATTTTCATGCCCACGATCTTGTTGCCCCGTTCTTCCTTGCGGCGGCGGATTTCCCACTGCACGTCGTAGGCGTCCTCGAAGGTCATATCCGGAAAGTCGTTGGTGACCTTGGTGATGTCGTGGGCCTGCAGTTCGGCGTTTTCCACGTGTTCAGCCAGGGCCAGCATTTGTTCGCGACTTAATGTCTTGCTCATGCGTTTTGCTCCTTCTGTGCCGCCAGCAGATCCAGCGCCACATCCACAATCATGTCTTCCTGGCCACCCACCATGCGGCGTTTGCCAAGCTCTACCAGAATGTCCACGGTCTTCAGGCCGTATTTCTGCGCCGCCACTTCGGAGTGGCGCAGGAAGCTCGAGTAGACACCGGCGTAGCCCAGGGCCAGGGTTTCGCGGTCCACTCTGACGGGACGGTCCTGCAGCGGCCGAACGATATCGTCAGCGGCGTCCATCAGGGCGTACACATCGGTACCATGCTCCCAGCCCATCTTGTCGAAGGCGGCGATGCACACTTCCAGCGGCGCGTTGCCCGCACCGGCGCCCATGCCGGCCAGGGAGGCATCAACACGGTCACAGCCTTCTTCTACCGCCACGATGGAGTTGGCCACACCGAGGGCCAGGTTGTGGTGGGCGTGGATGCCGGTTTCGGTTTCCGGCTTGAGCACATCTTTCAGGGCCCGGAAGCGGTCGCGGATGTCGTTCATGTTCATGGCACCGCCGGAGTCAACGACATAGAGGCAGGTGGCGCCGTAGTCTTCCATCAGCTTGGCCTGTTCCGCCAACCCTTGTGGGGTCTGCATGTGGCTCATCATCAGGAAGCCCACGGTGTCCATGCCCAGCTTTCTGGCATGCTCGATGTGCTGCCTGGAGACATCCGCCTCGGTGCAGTGGGTGGCCACTCGTACGATGCGTGCGCCAGCGCTGTAGGCATTGTCCAGGTCGTGGACGGTGCCGATGCCGGGCAGCAGCAGGGTGGCGATTTTGGCGTGTTCGGTGACTTCGGCGACCGCTTCGATCCACTCCAGGTCGGTGTGGGCGCCGAAGCCGTAGTTGAAGCTGGAGCCCTGCAGGCCATCGCCGTGGGCCACTTCAATACTGTCGACCTTGGCCTTGTCCAGGGCCCGTGCAATGTCCTGCACGTTCTTGATGGAGTACTGGTGGCGGATGGCGTGGCTGCCGTCGCGCAGTGTCACGTCGGAGATGTAGAGTTTCTTGCCGGGATTAAAGGTCATGATTTGTTCCTCCTCAGTTGACCAGCGATTCAGCGATGCGCTCGGCGGTACCGAGTGCCGCGGAGGTCATGATGTCCAGATTGCCGGCGTAGGCCGGCAGGTAATGGGCGGCGCCTTCCACTTCCAGGAAGATGGAGGTCTTCAGGCCGCTGAAGCGGCCCAGGCCCGGGACGTTCATGGGCTGATCTTCGGGGATGTCGTCGAACTGCACCTTCTGTTTCAGGCGGTAGCCCGGCACGTAGGACGACACGGCCTGGACCATCTCCTCGACTGAGGCTTCCACTTCCACCTTGTCGGCGGCGTCGGAGAGCACGTAGACAGTGTCGCGCATCAGCAGGGGCGGCTCGGCCGGGTTCAGGATGATGATGGCCTTGCCCTTCTGGGCACCGCCGACCATCTCGATAGCCTTGGAGGTGGTTTCGGTAAACTCATCGATGTTGGCGCGGGTACCGGGGCCGGCGGATTTACTGGAGATCGACGCCACGATTTCGGCGTAATGCACCTTGGCGACCCGGGAGACCGCCGCTACCATCGGGATGGTGGCCTGGCCACCGCAAGTGACCATGTTGACGTTGCCTTCCTGAAGGTTCTGTTCCAGGTTCACCACCGGCACGCAGTAAGGACCGATGGCCGCCGGGGTCAGGTCGACGATCTTGATGTTTTCCTTGTGACCGCGCAGGAACACCTCGTTGTGCATGTGGGCCTTGGCGGAGGTGGCGTCAAAGACGATGTCGATGTCGGCGAATTCCGGCATTTTCACCAGGCCGTCCACACCCTCGTGGGTGGTGGCCACGCCCATGCGGGCGGCACGGGCCAGGCCGTCAGACTCGGGATCAATCCCGACCATCACGCCCATTTCGATGTGCTGGCCATTGCGCAGGATCTTGATCATCAGGTCGGTGCCGATGTTGCCCGAGCCGATGATGGCTGCTTTGATTTTCTTGCTCATAATGTTGTCCTCTCTGATCCGGATCAGGCGAAGCGCACGGAGGCGCTACCGATGCCACCAATATCCACGCGCATGTAATCACCGGCCTTGACCGGCTCCAGCGGAACCAGGGAGCCGGACAGGATGACTTCGCCGGCCTTCAGGGTGATGCCGAACTCGCCCAGGGTGTTGGCCAGCCAAGTCACGCAGTTCACCGGGGAACCCAAAGCAGCAGCGCCGGCGCCAGCACTCAGCACGCTGCCGTTCTTCTCCACCACCATGCCGCAGGTCACCAGGTCCACCTTGCGGGGAGACACGGCCTGGTCGCCCAATACAAAAAGTCCACAGGAGGCGTTGTCGGCCACCGTGTCCTGGATGGCGATCTTCCAGTCCTGAATGCGGGAATCGACAATCTCGAAGCACGGCATGACACACTCGGTCGCCGCCAGTACATCAGCATTGGTGATGCCGGGACCGATCAGGTCTTTTTTCAGGATGAAGGCGATTTCGCCCTCGGCGCGAGGCGCAATCAGTCGGTCGCTGATGGGCATGATTTCGCCACTGTTGAACACCATGTCGTCGGTCAGGTACCCGAAGTCCGGTTGATGTACATTCAGCATGTTCTGCACGGCCTTGCTGGTGACGCCAATCTTCTTGCCGATGATGGAGGCTCCATCCGCCAGCCGGCGTTCCAGCATGCGCAGGGAAATGTGATAGGCGTCGTCAATGCTGATGTCTTCGCCACGGCTGGTGAGTGGGGATACCGCTTCCCGAGCGATCATGGCTTGGTACAGCTCGTCGCCGAGCATCTGGATCTTTTGCGGTTCCATCAGGCGTCTCCGGAAGCCGCTTTGTCGGCCTCATCAAAAAAGTCGTTAACCAACCGGGCAAAGCGGCCAGCATGTTCAATCTGGGTCCAGTGGCCACAACGGCCAAACACGTGTAACTGGGCGCGGTCAATCAGCTCCGCCAGCTTCAGGGAAGCCTCCAGCGGAATCACTTCGTCTTCACGGCCGTGCAGGAGCAGGGTTTCGTGGGGCAGCGCGCGGATGTCCTCTTCCCGGCTGGCCAGGTTATCAACCCAACGCTGGCGAGGTGCCGGGAACATGGCCGCGAAAGACTCCTGGAAACCGGGGCGAATGCTGGCCTGGTAACGCATTTCTGCCAGTTCGTCGGTCAACAGCCCCTTGTTGAAGGCAAATACATCCATCAACCGACGCATGGTTTCCAGCGAGGGCTGGTAACCCCAGACTTCGTCCAGGCCCTTGGTGATCGGGAAGCTGACACCTACAGACCCCATCAGCACCAGGCGACGAACCCGCTCCGGGTGTTCGATCGCCAAGGCCAGGGCCAGGCCACCCCCGAAGGAGTTGCCTATCAGATCCACTTTCTCCAGATCCAGCGAGTCCATAACGCCGATGGCATGGGCCACCCAGCGTTCACGGTTGTAGGTGTTGTCTCCCGGGCGTTCGGTGTAACCGAAGCCGAGCATGTCCGGCGCCACCACACGACGGTGCTTTGCCAGTTCCGGAATCACCAGGCGCCAGTTGGCCCAGGCCGTCACGCCGGGGCCGGAGCCGTGGATCATCATCACCGGGACATCACTCTTTCCATTGTCGCCACCATGGTCATGCACGTTAGTGCGGTACCCGGCAGCGGTTATCTCACGCCCGATTTCGGGGCTTTTTTCAGATGCTGTCATGATCGTCTCACAATTTTACGCAGATGTTTTTAATCTCGGTGTAGAACTCCAGGGAGTGCACACCGCCCTCGCGGCCAATGCCGGACTGCTTGCTACCCCCGAAGGGTGTGCGCAAGTCACGAAGGAACCAGCTGTTGACCCAGATAATGCCAGCTTCGACCTGGCCCGCCACACGGTGGGCACGAGTGATGTTCTCGCTCCAGATTGCCGACGCCAGTCCGTAGGGAAGACTGTTGGCCAGCTCGATGGCTTCCTCTTCGGTGTCGAACGGGCACAGGTGGACACAGGGGCCGAAGATCTCATCCGTAATCACCGCGGAATCTTCCGACAACCCGGTAAAGATGGTGGGTTCAACCCAGGCACCACCGGCCAGTTCGTCCGGCATCTCTGGAACGCCACCACCGGTAACCACAGTGGCGCCGTCATCCACGGCTTTCTGATAATAGGAAAGGACTTTTTCACGATGTTTGAGGCTGACCAGTGGTCCCAGGTTGGCTTCAGCATCGTCTGGCGGACCGATTTTTAGCCCCTCAGCTGCCTCTTTGAGACGGGCCACAAACTCGTCAAAGATGGGCCGTTCGACATAGACGCGCTCGGTGCCCAGGCACACCTGGCCACAGTTCACAAAGGCCGAGCGCATGGTGCCTTCGATGGCCTTGTCCATGTCGCAGTCGGCAAACACCAGGCCGGCGTTCTTGCCGCCAAGCTCCAGGGAGATGTCCCGGATGCCTTTGGCAGCTGCTTTCATGATGATTTCGCCGGTGCCGGTTTCGCCGGTAAAGGTGAAACCATCAACGTCCGGGTGTTCAGTCAGAAAGGCACCAGCGGAATCACCGCCAAAGCCATGCACCACGTTGTAAACACCATCCGGCACACCGGCCTCTTTCATCACCTCGCCCAATAGCGCTGTGGTCGTGGGGGTTTCCTCGGAAGGTTTAACCACTACGGTGTTGCCGCACGCCAGGGCGGGGCCGACCTTCCAGGTCATCAGCAGCAGGGGCAGGTTCCAGGGGCTGATTACACCAATCACGCCTTTGGGGCGGCGTACGGCGTAGTTCAGCGCGCCGGTGCCATCCGGCGTGGGCATTTCAAAGGACTCCGTGGGCACGTTCTTGATCATGTCCGCGAATACCTTGAAGTTGGCCGCACCCCGGGGGATGTCGATGTGGCTCGCCATGGATTTCGGCTTGCCGGTATCGAGGCATTCCGCCTCCAGGAACTCGTCGAAACGGGCATTGATGCCGTCCGCCACCTTATGCAGGATGCTGGTGCGTTCCTCCAGCGTCATCTTTCCCCAGGGGCCGCGCAGGGCCGCTTTTGCGGCCTTAACGGCGGCGTCCACCTCGTCCCGACCGGCTTCGTGAACCTTGCTGATCACCTTGCCGTTGGCCGGGTTGACGTTGTCGAACAGCTTGCCGCTGGCGGAGCCAACGTACTGCCCGTTGATGTAGTGCTTGATGTCTTTCATTGCTGACTAATCCTGTTATAGATAGGCCTGTCGAACGGTTGAAAAATCAGGTCAATACCGTCATGAAGCGTTCGTTCACCTGGCGATCGTGGTAGAAAATCGCCTTGCCAAGCTGCTCCGCTTGCCAGGTCACCGGCTTGTGATCCGGGTAGAAGTAATCGCCGCCACAGAACACTTCATTGCGGTTGCCGGACGGGTCAAAGAAATAGATGGTCTGGCCGTGGGTCAGGCCGTGACGGGTCGGGCCGATATCGATGGAGGTATCGGTCATGGAGATCAGATCCGCCGCCCGGAGGACCGCTTCCCAGGTATCCAGGAAGAAGGACGCGTGGTGGAACTTGCCTTTCTCTTCGTGATGAATGAAGGCCACGTCGTGCTCCTTCATGGAGACCGTCAGGAACTGCGCTACGCGGGTGCCTTCGGGGTCCAGTACCTGTTCGGCCAGATGGAAGCCCAGCACGTTCACGAAAATGTCATAGGTAGCAGCCAACTCAGGGCCGTAGAACAGGCAGTGGTCAAAGCGGACGGCTTTCATGCCTTGCAGGCCACGGGGCCAGGCTTCCGGGTTCACGCTGGAAACGCCCCACTTGCCGGTGTACTTCTTGTCGGCATATAGCTCGAAGGCATGGCCGGAGGGCACGGTAAAGCGGACGCGGCGACCGCAATCCTTCAGATCTTCGGCCGGCACCTGTTCCACCTCAACACCGTAGGCCACCAGGTCTTTTTCCAGCTGAACCAGAGTGTCTTCGTCCACTACCTTGAAGCCCATAAAATCGCAGCCGGGCTCGTCTGCTTCACGCAGCACCAGGGAGAACTTGTCCACCTCGGTCCAGGCTTTGAGATACACCCGGCCCTGGTCGTCACGATCGGTTTCGATCATGCCCAGCAGCTCGGTGTAGTGTTTGACGGCTTCGCCCATATCGAGAACCCGGATCTGTACGTGGCCGGGACGCATTACACCTTTTTTCATAACAGTTACCTCAACGCTCTTGTTGTTTGCTCGCTCGTATCGCCCGGAGCCGATGGCTCCAGGCACTCAATAGTCAGATCGGTGACTGGATAGATCCGGCAGGCCAGGACCTCCCCCTGTTCAATGGCTTCGGGCGGGGCATGTACGCGGCTCATCTTTCCGCACCTGTATTCACCCTCAATCACGCGGACCTTGCAGATGCCACAGCCACCGCCTCGGCAACCGACAGGCACGCACTTCAGGCCCCATTGCTCCATGGCCTTGAGGACGCTCTGGCCTTCTTGGCAGGTAAAATCGTCGCCCGTTGTGCAATTATACACCTGAAATCGAGCCATACCTCCTCTCCCCTTAAGATTTCCTTGAAGATCCCAACGTTACATTTCAAGCGCGACGTCAGCCGGTGCCAATCATTCTACTCAACCACCGGAGTACTCCGTGTAAAGCTCTTAATTGGAGCAAGAGGGTTACCCCTGATACCCGCCACCCACCGGCAGCACCGTACCTGTGATATAGGAAGCCTCGTCAGACGCCAAAAAAAGTATGGCATTGGCCTGCTCTTCCGGTGAGCAGTAGCGCTTCATGAAGCTCATTTCGGTAGCCTCATCAACGATAGCCTGATACCACCCCTTCTCCAATTGACTCATGGCTTTACTATTACGCGGAATCCGCCGCTGGCCAACATCAGTACCACCAGGAGCTACTGCGTTGACACGGATCCCATATTTGGCATTTTCTAACGCCATACACACGGTCAAAGCGTTTACACCCCCCTTGGCCGCCGAATAGGGCACACGGTTAGAACCTCGGGTTGCTAGAGATGACACATTCACGATCACTCCACTTTGTTGTTTTTGCATCTGTGCCAAAACTGAATGGGAACACCAAAGGGTCGGAAACAAGGAGCGACGAATCTCGGCTTCGATCTGCTCTTCCTCGTAGACTTCATAAGGCTGGACCCAGATCGTACCGCCAACGTTATTAACCAAAATGTCGATGCGGCCAAAATGACTTACCGCCAAATTGACTGCCTTGCAGGCATCCGCATACCGCTCCAGATCAACGACGCTGATCTGGACGCTTGCCGCGCCGGCGGCCAGGGCCTCCTCTGCCACCTCTTTGACAATATCGGAGCGATCCACCAGCAGCAGGCTGGCTTTTTCAGCAGCCATCTGTAGGGCAACGGCACGACCGATGCCCTGGGCAGCACCAGTCACAATAGCGACGCGGTTTTCAAAACGTTCGACTCTCATTTAGAATTCCTCACTTGCTGGTCGTAAATTTCTCGTAGTGGAGGCTGACCGGTTGAATACCCACTTCCTGCATAAAGCTGCTAACAGCTTCGACCATCGGCGGCGGACCACACAGATAGATATCAACATCACCATCATTCAAATCACTAGGTTCAATATAATCTGTGACGTAACCCTTCTGCGGCCAACTGCTATTTTCTGAGGCCACGCAGACATCAAATGTGAAATTATCGATGGCCACGGCGAAGGCTTTAAGCTTGTCCAGCTCGACAAGATCAATATCGTGCGTAACGCCGTAGATTAGGTGGATCGGATGAGCGCTTCCGTCCTGCTGAATCTTTTCCAACATCGCCAGGAAGGGCGCCAGCCCCGTTCCCCCAGCCAGCATCAGTACCGGGCGCCTCACTTCACGCAGGTAAAAGCTGCCAAAGGGACCTCGCAGGGTTATACTGTCACCTACGCTCGCCTTGTTTGCCATATAGGTACTCATCAGCCCGCCGGGAACCGCACGGATCAGGAAAGATACCGATTCGTTCGCCTGGTTAACTATGGAGCTGAAGGAATAGGCGCGCCATTGGTCAGTCCCCGGTACCTGTACATTGACATACTGCCCCGGCAGAAAATGCATGGCCCGCACTTGATCACCGGAAACGGCAAAGGACAGGGTGGAGTCAGACAGATGGTTAATCTCAGTCAACCTGGCATGTACGTCGGCTTGCTGGCTACGCACACAGACTTCTGACGTGGCCGGCACGGTAACGACACAATCCGACTCCGGAATCATGCTGCAAGTCAGAACATAGCGCTGTTCGGCTTCCCGAACGGACAGCGCATCCTCTATATAACCATCCATCTTATAGCTGCCCGATTCGCAGTGACACTTACAGGTACCACAGGCACCATCACGGCAGTCGAGCGGAATATTGATTCCCGAACGATAAGCGGCGTCGGCCACCGTCTCCATCGGTAACGTGGTAATAAATCGAGTTACATCATCTTCAAAATTGAGCGCTACTTTATACACTGCTTGATACCTCAGGCCCATTTCAAGGGTGCCGACGACACACCGAGAGGCACTTGTTATTAAACTGGTTAATTCAGATCCGGGAATCCGGATGGAAGCCTCGTGGCTATTCCTGACTGACAGGGAAGCCATTAGGCTTATATATCCGGACGAATTCAAAGGTGATAGATATCCACAACGTGGTGGATGTAGTCGTTCTTCAGCACAGCCTTCTTGCTCTTGATTTTCAGCTTGCCGTCTTCACCACGAATCAGCTTGACAAACGCGGTACCGAAATAGGTATCTACATTGTCATAACGTACGCTGTGGGTCATCCAGCTGTAGCGCACTTTTGCATCACTGGACGATACAGCGAGCACCTCCAGGTTGCTCAGCATGTGCTGGGTACGCGGCTCCGGCATTGAACTGACGCTGGAGCGCTCTGTCTGGATGCGGAAAACACGATCCTCAATTCCATCCCGTTTATCATAATAAATCAATGACATCTCTGACTGCGGATCGTCCGTCAGCTCGCCGTCCACATCCCAACACGGCACCCAGAATTCAGAGTTCTTATCATAGTGCTCAAGCCAATGGCTATAATCCTTATCGTCCAGCGCACGCTGCTCAGAATGCAGAAAATCACGAATCTCGTCGTAACTGATTGTCATGGTTACTCTCCCTTTTCCTTGCGCGCCGCTTCGGCAATCATTTGTTGCCAGTAATGGTGCTGAACAATGAACAGACCCTCATCTTCAGTCTTCTTACCACTCATCACAGGGTGCAAATCGATAGTCATCGCCTCTTCATCCTGCCCATCGATCCAGTGAGCAGCACCACGACTCAGGTCATTCCAAGGCAGTTTCATGGCCTTAAAACCTTGCTGGCATGCGCGAAACTCTTCAAGGTCATCCGGGGTCGCCATGCCGGAAGCGTTAAAGAAGTCTTCGTACTGACGGATGCGGTGGGTACGCGCTTCAGCATTTTCTCCCTTGGGCGCGATGCAATAAATGGTGACTTCGGTCTTGTCCACGGAGATTGGACGGAAGTGACGAATCTGGGAGCTCATCTGATCCATCAGGAATACGTTCGGGTACAGGCAAAGGTTACGCAACTTCCCTATCATCCAGTCGGCACGATGAGCGCCAAATTTTTCGACCAGCTCGTTTCGGCGCTCGTACAGTGGGCGATCCTCCGGATTAGGCCACTCCATCCACAGCAGAATGTGGCCATGTTCAAATGCATAGAATCCACCTGTTTGCTTGTTAAAAGTGGACAGGTCCATCGCCTTAACATCATCAGCGGACATGCCGGCCTTACGACGAGCCACAGTGGCAACGTAGTTCCAATGAGTAGCAGATGCGTGGTACCCATCGGCTCCATTCTCGGCCTGCAATTTCCAGTTGCCGTCAAAGATGTAAGTCGATGAGCCACGCAACACTTCCAGACCTTCCGGTGACTGATCGACAATCATGTCGATGATTTTGGCTGCTTCGCCCAAATGTTTAGTCAGCGGCTTGACATCATCATTCAGCGAGCCAAAAAGGAAGCCTTTGTAGCTTTCCATGCGCACCTTTTTTAGGTCATGAGAGCCTCTGCAGTCAAAGGAATCCGGATAGCCAGCATCGTCGGGATCTTTGACCTTGATCAACTTTCCGGAGTTATTGAAGCTCCAGCCGTGGAAAGGACAGGTTAAAACTGCCTTGCTACCCTTCTTTTTGCGACAAAGAATAGCGCCACGGTGGGTGCAGGTATTGATAAAGCAGTTCAGCTCGCCATTTTTATTGCGGGTAATAACAATGGGCTGGCGTCCGATATAACCGGTAAAATAGTCGTTTGCATTTGCAACCTGGCTTTCATGCGCCAAATAAACCCAGTTTCCTTCGAAAATGTACTTCATCTCCATCTCGAACAGCTCAGGATCAGTGAACATGTCGCGTCGACTACGATACAGGCCTTTTTTTTCATCGGTTTCAATCAGACCGCCTACTTTTGCTATCAGATTATTATGCACAGACTACCCTCCTTTTTTTTTTATACATATTGAAGGGCAGCCCTAGGAATAACTATCCAGTGAGTGCACTCTTTATCCTAGGGCTGCAAAGACTCGGTTTTGCATTGCATCTTATGTTCAATTGAGTAGTTGAACGAAGCCGCTACGCGGCAGAGGCGTAATTCGTCTGTACTTCTCTGATCCCTTCCAGCCCGGAAGGGGACCAGAGGAGACACCCCATGAACGCCAACGAACACGCTCGCTTCCAATCCCTGCACCAACGCTACCTCACCGAACTCACCCTGCGGGGCAAAAGCCCCAAGACCATCGATATGTACGCCCGCTGCCTGCGGCAGGTCGGCGACTTCTTCGACACCTCTCCCGACCAGCTTAGCACCGATCAGCTCAGGCAGTATTTCATGCACCTGGTCGAGCACCGCTCCTGGAAGTGTTCGGCGACAATTAGGATGACCGGTTAGCGACAACTATCTTGGCCGGTTGGGTGTAACAATTGGCCCCTTGTTTTCCATGGTGGAGCAAAGGGTGCCAGGCCAACACATAACCAACTGACAAGAGGAGCTGTACATGCAGCACCGACAAAGTGGCGCACCCGAGAAGATCCACTGGAAGCCGTTTGGGAGACAGAGTTACTCCCTTTGCTAGAAGCCAAGCCTGACTTGACCGGAACAACCCTGCTGGATTATTTGCAAGAGCAATACCCTGAGCACTACGACCAGACCATTTTGCGCACTCTGCAATGTCGGGTGAAGCAATGGCGAGCACTGTATGGGCCGGAACGCGAGGTCATTTTTCGCCAACAGGCCGTTTTGGCACAGCAGGGATTTTCGGATTTTACCCACCCAGATAACCCTGTGACGATTCAGTCCAAGGCTTTTCCACATCTGCTCTATCAGTTCCGTCTGGCCTACAGTGGCTGGCGCTCGGTTACCGTGGTTCAGGGCGGTGAGAGTTATGCGGCTCTGGCGACGGGATTGCAGCGAGCCCTACAGCGAGCTGTGCCAGCATTACCGCATGACGCCCACCCGAAATAATCTGGGGCAGTCCCATGAGAACGGTGTGGTGGAGTGTGCCAATGGCTCGCTCAAGAAGCGCCTGGCACAACAGCTGTTACTGCGCGGCCACAATGACTTCGAGAGTATCGAGCAGTACCAGGAGTTTATCGATTGCGCTGCTGACAAACTCAATCGGCGCAACCGGTCCCGTGTGCTTGAAGAGCAGACCGCCTTGCAGCCACTGTCGGAGTTTACAGCCGCCGAGTATCAGACCCTCCATCTCAAGGTGACGCGCAGCTCAACGATCGAAGTCCGCCGCGTTGTCTACACCGTGCCATCGCGACTGATTGGAGAGTCGGTCCAAATCCGCCTGCACCACGACAAGCTGGTGCTGTTCGTTGGTCAGCAACCGGCTGTGACATTGCCACGCGTTTATCCCAAGACGAGTGAGAACCGTGCCCGCAGCGTCAATTACCGGCACGTGATCTGCTCGCTGGCCTCAAAGCCACAGGCCTTCCGCTACTCTCAGTTGCGTGATGACCTGCTTCCAGACGACAACTACCGCGAACTCTGGCAACTCGCGGATGAGCATCTTGACCCCCGTGAAGCCTGCAAGTGGATCGTGACCGTCCTTCGGCTGGCCAGTGAATATGATGATGAACAGTCGCTGGGGGAAGACCTGTTGATAGAAGCCCGGGTCGGCCGGTTCGCGTCAATTACCGAGATCCAGTCACGCTACCTTCGTGGCAATCCCGACCTCGAATTCTCAGCTTCAAATCAACACACCCTGGTCAGTTATGACGACTTGCTGACTTCGATCCGCAGCCAAGAGGCGTCGATATGACTGACTCCGTCGCCTTACTGCTTAAAGAACTCCGTCTGCCGGCCTTCCACCGTCACTATCAATCGCTCTGGGAAACGGCCATTGAAAAGAACTGGTCACATACGGATTACCTGGCAGCCTTGTGTGAATACGAACTCTCAGATCGCTACCAGCGTCGAACTCAGAAGTGGCTACGAGAGGCTAAGCTTGCGGCCAACAAAACCTTCTCTGCGCTGGATCAAAGCCGTTTTAGTCGCCCCTGCAACGCCGCACTGGCCAAGCTGCAACAAGACAATGACTGGGCACACCATGCCGACAATGTGCTCTTGATCGGCCCTAGCGGCACTGGCAAAACCCACATTGCCAATGCCCTGGGCCATCAACTCACCGAACAGGGCGTGCGCTGCAAACTGTTCCCGGCGATAGCCCTGGTTCAGCACTTGCAGCAAGCCAAGCGCGACCTTGATCTGATGACCGCCATGACACGACTGGACAAGTACCGGGTCATCATCATTGACGATATTGGCTACGTTAAAAAACGGATGCAGAAACCCAGGTACTGTTCGAGTTCATCGCTCACCGCTATGAGAGTGGCAGCTTGATCGTCACTGCCAACCAGCCATTCAGCGAGTGGGATCAAATCTTCCCGGACAGCATGATGACCGTAGCCGCCGTAGACCGACTCATACACCACGCGACGATTATCGAATTAGAGGGGGAAAGCTACCGACGACACAGCAACAGCTTAAGCAGGCTGGAAAGAGTAAAAAGTAAGACCACCCAACCGGCCATCATAATTGTCGCGGACCGGACAAGGTAGTTGACGCCAGAAAGCCCGTCTCTTACTTTTTCACTCTAACCCGCGATGAACCAAAGAAAGCGGTTGAATTCCCCCCAAGTATCAACTAATCTTACAAAATATTAACTAATCTTACAAAATATTAACTAATCTTACAACAAAATATTAACTAATCTTAGTTTAACTATAAAAATTATATCATACGATGCAAACCATGTTATCAAATGTGCTCATTAATTCCGTGATTTTTGCTCAGGCAGACCCGCTTGAAGTATCCGAATACTTCAAGCGTCATGTCGGACACCACATGCTGGAACCTGCAGATCGGGTACGCAGTCTCACCCAAGCCGCTTACCTCAATTACCGTGATTTTGCTGGCCTCGGGCTGTCACTCATCCGCTACGGTAATCAGGTGAATATTCGTTGCTCCGAACCTCGAGAGATCTACCACTTTCAGCTTGTGGTCCGAGGTGAGTGTTGTTGGCGCTTCCAGGACAAGCACATTCGGATGTTGCCTGGTCAAGCACTTATGGTTAATGCCTATGAGCAAGTGTCGCTAACGTATTCTGCTGATTGTGAAAAAGTTATTATTGCAGTGCCTCAAGCGCTGATCAACGAAATATGCCTTGATCAGGCAGGCTCATTGCCTCGTGAAGGGGTCATGTTTTCATCTGACATTATAAACTTGAGTGAATCGACATGTCTCATGAAGTTGCTGGATGCGCTGTTAACTGAGGCCGATGGCAGCGAGTTGTTGGGTCCGGAGCATGTGGAGCGGCCCTACCGTGAAATTCTGATCCGCAAGCTGCTGCAACAGTTCAGCAGCAATGTTGCCTCAGAGCGTGACCTACACGCCAATGATTGCAGTTTTTCCAGCCTCTTGGCTTACATTGAGGCCAATATCCGCGCTGACCTGAGCATTGAAGAGCTGGCGCAGGTGGGAAATGTAAGTACCCGCACCGTCTACAACCTGTTTGCCAAGTATTTCAGTGTGACGCCGAAGCTGTTCATCAAGCAAGCCAAGCTGCAAAGCCTGCGTAAAGAACTGGCTGGTGGCAAGGCTATTCGGAATGTGACGGAAGGCGCTTTGAACTACGGCTTTACCCATCTTGGGCGTTTTTCATCCGACTATCGTAAGATGTTTGGTGAGCTGCCGTCGGAAACGTTGCAGCGCAGGCGCCAAAGCTAATGGATCCGACCAAGTGGTAGCTCAGTTGGTTAATCTGAGCGGCACGAATGATTCAGACGTGCCGTTTCAGTTGTGACTGACCGCAGATCTTATCCGTGCCCGTTTTTACGCAGCTGACCCATCCTAAATAGCGTTGACACTTTTCAAACTTAATTTGGAGAGTGTAATGAAATCAAATAGCAAAAGAACTCAACGCGATTATTCCCTCGCTTTTAAACTGGCCGTTGTAGACCAAGTTGAAAAAGGCGAATTCACATATAAACAAGCACAAGACCACTACGGAATACAAGGTTGCTCAACGGTTTTAGTTTGGCTTCGTAAGCACGGTCGTTTAGATTGGACGGATGGAACACCTAAGTTTCTTAAACGAGGTAATTGCGTGGATAAGTCCAAAGTGGAGCTCACTCCAGAACAGCGTATTAAGGCTCTGGAGAAAGAGCTTGCTGATACGAAAATGAAAGCTGATTTCTTTGAAGCCGTTGTGAATGTTCTTGAAACTGATTATGGAGTTAGCGTTGTAAAAAAGCGCAAAAGAAAGTCATCCAGGAAAAAGTGATAGACGGGGTTTCCGTAGCCAAAGCTTGTCGTTATCTGAATATTTCTCGTCAGGCCTATTACCAACACTGTGCTCGTTCACTCAAGCGCGAAGCGCATGAGGATAGAGTCATTCAATGCGTACGTCAGGAGCGAATGATGCAACCTCGCATCGGCACTAGGAAACTACAGTATCTTCTTGCGCTCGTTAAAATAGACATTGGTAGGGATCATCTCTTTAATTTACTAAGAGAAAGGCGTCTACTAGTGCCGACAAAGCGTGCCTATCACAAAACAACGAACAGCCATCATCGGTTCCGCTGTCATCCCAACCTCATTAAAGCGGGGTTAAAAGCGGATAAACCCAATCAGCTATGGGTAGCGGATATAACGTACTTACCGACGCGAAGTGGAGAGAGTTATGTGAGTCTCATTACAGATGCTTATTCACGGAAGATTGTGGGCTATCAGGTTGACGATAACATGCGAACGCAGTCAGTAAAGCAAGCATTTACTCGAGCGCTTAAACAAAAAAGTACAAACGAAAAACTCGTACATCATTCTGACAGAGGTATACAGTATTGCTCAGAAGAGTATCAAAAACTCCATAGAAAACATGATGTACAGTGCTCAATGACAGATGGCTACGACTGCTATCAAAACGCCCTTGCAGAGCGGATAAACGGTATTCTTAAAAATGAATACTTACTCCATAAGCCAAGAGATTTAGAAGAAGCGAGAAAGATGGTTGCAGAGTCAGTAGCTATCTATAATAGTAGGAGGCCACATCTGGCCCTTAAATACAAAACGCCCGATGAAATACATCGGGCGTTTTAACCGAAATAAGTGTCAACCTATTTCAGGACTAGTCAAGCCTATCTGCTGTTGCCGTGGCGGTGAACCCGGGGTGATGTCAGTATCGCAGGCCATCCCTATCAGGCTGGCGGCCGATGAGATGTGGACGTTGATATCGTAAACGGCGCTCCCCGCCACGTTCAGGTACGGTAAGTAGTCACAGTAGAAACAACACAGGTTGTCCATACACGTTCATTCCGCGACGTCCTGCCACCCCAGTAAATTTCGCCCTACAGTAACATCACATTTCCCAGCACGAGGTTACCCTTATGAGAAAGCACCGTACTCCAGAACAGTGGCAGACCCTGGTTGATCAGCAGCGCGCCTGCGGCTTGTCAGCGCCGCAGTTTTGTAAACAGGAGGAGATCGGTTGCGCCAGCTTCTGTAACTGGCGCAAGCGCCTGTCCGATCCGTCGACTGATGAGTCGTCAGGTCCCGGTGAAGCCGGTTTTCTGGATCTCTCGTCGTTGATGAGCAACTCTCCATCCTCCGGCCCAGGCTGGAACATTGTGCTTAGCCTCGGCAACGGCGTGGAACTGCGGCTGAGCCAGAACGGATGATCGGGCTCGATAGCCAGGCGCGCATCTGGCTGTGCACCGAGCCCACCGGCATGCGCAAATCATTCGGGGGCTTGAGCGCCCTGGTCCGGAATCAGTTGAAGCACGACCCACTTAGCGGCCAGTATTTTGTCTTCGTCAACCGTCGAAAGACTCAGATGAAGATGCTGTACTTTACCGCCACCGGTTATTGCCTGTGGGCCAAGCGCCTGGAGCAGGGACAGTTCCGGGTGCCGTTATCTGCCTCTGGTCAGCGGGCCCTGACCCTGACGGATCTGCAACTGCTGATCGATGGTATCGAAGTGCAAAAATGCCGGCAGTTCAAGCGTTTTCGAGGGGTATAGAGAGTGGACTTCGGGTATAATAACGGCCATGAATTCAACGGCTTCCACTCCTTCTTCCAACGCACCTTCTTACTCGGCCCTGGCCGAGGAGAATGCCGTGTTGCGGGAGCAGTTGGGCGCTCAGGCGGAGTCCATTCGCCAACTGACCCATCAGTTGGACTGGTTCAAGAAGCAGCTGTTCGGCCCCAAATCCGAGAAGCAGGTTTATGACCTACCAGAACAGGACAGCTTGGGAAGATGCGATTAAGTCCCCGATGTGAGAGCATAGCTGCATAGTAAATCATAAACGTTACCGCCCATAAGCCAACAGTTAACCTTTGCTGATAGCGAGTTTTCCAGTAAGCGCCGTCAGACCCTTAAAGAGATATTCTTATCCAGAATGGATAACCTGCTGCCGTGGTCTCAACTGCTGGAAGTGATTGAACCCTTTTATCCTAAAGCAGGCAATGGCAGACGTCCGTATGCGCTTGAGACCATGTTTCGCATTCATTGTATGCAGCAATGGTATAGCCTTGGTGATGAAGCGATGGAAGATGCGTTATATGAAATTGCTTCGATGCGTCAGTTTGCGCAACTGTCATTGGATAAAGCCATTCCAGACCGCACTACCATTATGAACTTCCGGCACTTGCTGGAAAAGCACAAGCTGACTCGCAAATTATTCAAAACGGTCAACCAATGGCTGTCTGACTGCGGTGTGATGATGACGCAAGGAACATTGGTGGATGCGACGATTATTGAAGCGCCCAGCTCCACTAAAAACAAAAAGAATGAACGTGACCCGGAGATGCATCAGACTAAGAAAGGCAATGAATGGCACTTCGGTATGAAAGCCCATATTGGTGTGGATGCCAAGAGTGGCCTCACCCATACGCTGGTGACCACCGCCGCAAACGAGCATGACCTGAACCAGTTGAAGAACCTGTTGCATGGCGAAGAAGAATTCGTTTCCGGCGATGCCGGTTATCAGGGCGCAGAGAAACGGGAAGAGTTGCAAGATACGAATGTGGAATAACTGATTGCTGAACGCCCCGGAAAAGTCCGGGCACTGAAAAAGCATCCTCGCAAAAACAAAACGGCCATTAACATCGAATACTTAAAAGCCAGCATCAGGGCAAAAGTGGAGCATCCGTTTCGGATCATCAAATGTCAGTTTGGCTTTATCAAAGCACGCTATAAAGGACTGATGAAAAATGACTCACAGTTAGCCATGTTATTCACCTTGGCGAACCTGTTTAAAGTAGACCAGATGTTAAGGCGACAGCCAAGAACTATCTGAAATCCTGGAATAACCCGGAATAAGGCCGAAATCAGGCCTAAAACGGCAGTATATTTGCCGAAATTGAAAATTTAGCGTTCAAAAATTAGACGGTAAGTGCAAAGACTGGTTCAAGAACTAAATTGCAGGACTTATTCGCAGTTTTGTATGGACTCCCCTCGTTTTGCAAGAGATAACTGCTGGCACTATCGGTTTAACTGCTTGCTTGTATCCGGCCTCATAATCTGTCTTTTCTCGACAGGGACCCTGATGGAGATCCGCTCGACAGCGCCTAATTTCCCTAACGGCCTATTATGGCCCGCTGCGAACGCTGGTTTAGCTGTCGTCGGTTCAACCTGTTGTGCCATCATGTCATACTCTTTGCAACTCTTTACTCTATACCCCGCATCGACTGCTTTAACTTGTGTTTATCACGCTGGCATAACGCGGTATGCGGTGCCATTCGACAATATTGACCAAATTATCCTTGCATGTTTAGCAGCCAGCGCTACGGCTGCCTTGTTAAAACCACGTCGTTCTTTAACTGCTTTGACCCATAAGCTCTTTCGATCACTTTTCTTCTCCACAAATCGCATAACAGCACGAGCTCCATGTACCAGCAAGGTTCGCAAATAAACATCGCCTCGTTTTGTAATTCTGCCTAAACGATTTTTTCCTCCTGAAGACCATTGCCGGGGAACCAATCCTAACCATGCGGTAAACTGTCTGGCGTTTTTAAATTGCCCAATATCACCCACGCTGGCTAACAACGCAGATGCAGTCAGCGGTCCCACACCTTCAATTTCCATCAAGCGTCTTGCGTCCTCATCTTGTTGCACCTGTATTGTAATATCACGCTCATACTGTGCAATTTCACGGTCCAGGTCACACAGGCGTCTATATTGTCTGTGGATCAATGTTCGAAGCAGGTGTGGCAATCCATTTTCTGCATCCTCCAGCAACTCGGGCAGTAGCATGCGTAGCTTTTCACGTCCCAGAGGCAGCACTTCGCCAAATTCCATCAATAGCCCCCGTATCTGGTTGACCAACGCTGTGCGTTCGGACACCAGAAGGGCGCGAATTCGGTGCATCGCCAATATGGCTTGTTGCTCTTCGTTTTTTATCGCTACAAACCTCATATCAGGCCGGGAAGCAGCCTCACATATTGCCTGAGCATCATTCTGGTCATTCTTATTACCTTTGCGATACGGTGCAACAAACTGTGGGGCTATCAACTTCACCTTATGGCCTAATTTTATTAATTCTCTGGCCCAGTAATGGGCACTGCCGCAACTTTCCATTGCGACAATACAAGGCGGCAAATGAACAAAAAACGGTAAAAGGTCGCAACGTTTAATCGTCTTTCGAAGTGCTGGTTTTTCTTGCTCATCAACACCATGCACATCAAAAACATTCTTGGCTAAATCCAACCCAATACGCATAATAGTCATAGGACTCTCCTCATTGATTAACGATATTCACCTTAATCATGGCACATCGATGCCGATTATGAGGGGAGTCCATCCCATTTCCCTAGTACCAGCCTTAACTTTCTTTACCCCGCCACTGAATGTTGGTGGGTCTTACCAGGTATGCTTCTCTTTACTGGTTTGAATAACGTTGCACATAAGCGCGCTAGTACAAATTGGAGGGAATTTAGCAGGTTGAATTGGTATAAAGCGTGGCATTGAAGGGATAAACTCTACTTTCTATTGTATTTGTAGATATTTCCAGCATCCATTATTTAAAGAGGTAGCGAGTTTTTTTGCATCTTTCTTCAACTGGAAACATTGCGCATGACTGTTTTGTAAAACGGACAGCGCTTGGTCGCTGTCTTTAACGAAAAATTGTGATGAAGAAAAGGTTCGCTCAGTAGTTACGATCACATTTGTCCACTCAATTCCCTGTACTTCAATCAGTGAGCCAGTTTCAGTATAAAACTTAGGAGGGTTATCTTTGTTTATAATAAACCACATTGTGGGTTATCTCCTATAGTTCTTCGATTGTTATTTTATAGCGCTTTCCTGCTTCTAAGCGTACCGGGCTGTGCTCTTCGTTTTCGCAAACTAATCGAACTCCAAACTCCTCGACTACTGTTAAATCATCTTGCTTCTTTTGCGCCTCACTCTCAAACGAGACCTCAAATTTTTTATCAATATCTTTCATTTATTAATGCCTATTTTTGGCATTGTGTCTCAAAAGAGTTCACACCGTGTTTTTTTAAGATCTTAGCAAGATTATCTAATCGCCACGTTATTAATTCATCTATTCGGCCATGACGCTTCGCATACGCCATTTGAGTATTTGAGTTTATTGCTACGACAACAAACTTTAACGGCTCTGCAATGCTTTCTTGAGCAATCACTTTCGTAATAGAATGCGTTTCAAGGTGCCTAACAAATTTCCTAGATAATTACTAAAAAAATCCTCAACACTTTCATTCATAAGACTTCAAATTGATAACTCCTGATATCAGCATAATTGAAGTCATCGCAATTCCAGAAATATTAAGCCATTTAAAAAATTCGCTACTCACTCCACTGATACTCAAATATATAAAAAAGGTGAGCAGTAACCCAGATGATATTGTTGTATATCTAGTTCTCAACTTATTAAAAGACATCTTTATTTCCCATTGTATTTCAGGCTTCAAATTTAAATTCTGCGCTATTCTTATCAATACTCTGAGCATAAAGCATTGCCTCTCGTTTCAACTCGGAAAACGCAGCCTTCGCCAAGTTTAGTTTAGTTGCATCCATCTTTGTTTCATCGAAAACACGTTTATATTTTTCAAAGAATTCATTCTTATTTTTTACGTTGGTGGCTTTTGTTATCATCTTCCAGAATCGCTCATCCATGAATTCATCTTGTCCCCAGAAGAAGTACTGTTCTGCTATAACGTAAATTTCTTCAATGCTGTAGATACCTTTATCACTTGATGCATCTATCATAACTGCGATCCACTCAGTACCAGAAGCTTCACCAATCCGTTTTTTTAAAGCTTCAAAATCTTCATTTTCCATAGTATTTCTGCATTATATTAATAAAGGTGGCGCCATTTTATAACAGCCATCTTGTTTTCTATTTAGACTTTTTTTCTCTTAGCTTCAAAAGATCGGCATCTGTTAACTCAAAATGGCGCATTAATAACTCCAGTTTTTCATCAGTAGACATATGATTTGCGTCAGCCCCTGCTAAATTAACAGCGATTGCAACCAATTTATAAAAGGCTGCTACCCCTAAGAAGACACAAAATACTGTTAAAAACCCAACAAGTTTACTCAAAACGATAAAAAGCCCGACGAAAATGGCCGCTAATATGCTGTACCCTGCGATTTTTTGATTTTTTAGATCCATAATTGTTTCCTATTCCGTTAATTCTTCGAAAAAAGCGTCCCTTAAAGAGATTTCATCGGCGCTCATTTCGTCTATCAGGGAATGAATTTTAGAAATGTGTCCGGCAAAGGATTCGTCGTCCGATGGACGTACTTTTTCCAACTGCTCCCTGATATTCCCCAGCACAGCAAGGTTAATGTTACAGCGCTCCAAATCTAATACCTGTTGTTTAGTCGCGGCCATCGTATTTCCTATCAATTACCGAGGCCAATAAGTATTGCCACTACGGCTACAATAGCTGAAAGGGCTCCCCACTTAAGCCAATCGGGGTATCTAGACCTCTTCATTTCATCTAGCCTTTTATGGCCAGTATCAGTTATTTCTAAACCACTACTAGAGTTCGGTATTTTGTTTGGTGTGAATATGACTAAACCTTCATTTTGAAGCTTTTTTAAGAAAACAGCTTCATCAATAGTACTTTGTGGATTTTTCTTAGACAGCGGATTTATGCCATCTGCCGCTAACTTTAAATACCTAATTCGCTTCTTTCGATCTTGCATCAAGTTTCCTAGACGTATCTTTCTGAAAAATTGAGAGTAGATGCCTTGCACATATAGCCGAATGTTGGCGTTCCACTATCCGGATCTATACTGTCAACGGGTATTGCTTTAAGAACAGAAGAGGCGACCTTTTGTGAAGCAATATTGCTTTTCTCAACACCAACTTCTATATAAAAGTCTTCAATTCCTTGCCTTTTTAAACCTTCGGATAAATCAATTATTGCAGCTTTGAGTAATGAGGTGGCAATGCCTTTTTGACGAAAATTCTTATCGGTAGCATAACCAACATTGAAGCAGGGAATACCGTGATAGTGGTCGGTCTGACAAAAAGCGACAATACCGGAAGGTTTATCATTTTCTAGTTTGCAGAAAGTAAACCTTACTTTTCCATCTGGATTGTCGGGATGAACAAACACCGTTTTATCGGTCAGGCACCTGCGAAGCGGCAGACCATGGACAACAGCACTGGAAAACTGATTAAGTGTTTCTTCCATGTTTACAATTTCTGGCATCGTAACTCCTATTTTAAAGTAGTATGAGATGCGCCGCACCTCCTGCACGTGTATGTAACTTGGTCTTCGTGAAAACGTTTATCTCTGCGCGTCTCAGCTTAGGAATGTGAACGAAGCATAAAACAGATAAAGGACTTTAAAAACTGCACAAATTCCCATTAACCTTTATTTTTTGCCGGAAGTCCGTTCACAGCATCAATATCTCTCTGTTCGCCTTTTGAAGCTATTCGAGATATTTGCCGCTCTGACTTACCCCAGCGCTTTGCGATTTCTTCAAACTTCCAGCCCTTTTTATTGGCTATTAACTGAAAGTCTGTAACCTTTTTACCTGTCATATATGTCTAGTATACTTAATCATATTTGCCTGTCAAATATGTCTGGTTAGAATGTAACAGGTCATGATAGGAAACTCAATTTCCAATCAGGATGGTCAAAAAGCCATCATCGCGTTGGAAGCCTTATTATTAAAGCGGTAATAGGAAACGATTTAAAACGATTTAATTGGTTAACGTCCTTATCCTTTTCTACAGTTAGTGAGGCGTTACTAAAGGATGCCTTTCTTATTACCCTAAATCTTGTTTAAGTCGGATATTTTATAGAATTTATACTCGTGAAGAACCATAGTTAAATTTCTATCCCATACCGAGTAAGTATTTAATGATTTCTAAAAAACGGAAAGCTGCAATATTTTACTCTGCTGTCGCAATTATCAGTGGAGTGACTTTTGCTTTTCACGAAGATATATCATCTAAACTAGATGTTCTTTATACCCCTAATGATCCGATGGCTGTAGCAAATGATTTTTGGCTTACCGTATTGGAGAAAGACGAAGCTAGGGCTCACGACTTTCTGCTTAATACAGAAAAAGGTGAGTTAATCCCAGGCTACAATAAACTGGATAGAGCGAACCTCAGTAAGATTCACCAAGACAATAATGTCTATTTTATTGAAACATCCGTTCGCCTCCTACGAAACAGTCGGCAATTTAATATCCCAATGTATACAATTGTTGCTAGTGAGAATGGTGAATTTAAAGTTGATTTAAACGCTTCATTAGCCTCTGTATCAGATGCGGCACTAAAGCAGTCAATAGATTATTACATTTCTTCTTTAGAAGGCGCACAGTCAGTTTTTGTGGATAAAAGCAACATGGGGAGTGACCAGAAAGCTGAATTACTTAAATTAAACTTCAAGATGATTGACGAGATGACATGCGACATGAAGATAAAACTGAAACAAGAAATTAGCCCTGATGGTGACGTTCCGCTCAAATGCTAGCTTCACAAGCCACTTCCACAGTGGCTTTCAACTCTCTGAACCTCGTATGCCTTAGCTATTACATTTTAATCTTCTTGTGGTTTTCTCATAGATGCCAATTAAGCGCGTTAATTGATAAGTATTTGTAGCGGCCTGACTTCTTATATCGCCTGACCCGACTTTATCCGCACATTCCGACCCGCAATCATTGATTCTATCCTGCGCAGTCGGCTCACATTAAGCGAGAATGAACCCACATTGATTGACACTGGGACTGATTTCATCGGGTTAGGCCCACATTAATCGACACCATGATTAGTGATCTTTAGGAACACTGATAGCGCCAGATTGGATACCCTGTGCCATGTTTTCGAGCATCTGTGCAAACCTATATAGCCCAGGATGTTCATTGCAAAGAAAATTAAGTTCTTCTTGGTCGCAGCTATCCATCAATTGTTTAAACGTGTCCATGTAATCATATGAAGCCTGTAATAGCTGGATATCGCCGTGTTCATTGTTAGGATATTGCTTCACTCCTTTATCAATGATTTTTGCCAGTTTTCTCTTTTTAGAGGATATCTTCATATTGGTAAACCTGCCTCGCGCATTTCCGCTGTCATTTCTTTAGCTCTGGTAGGGTCAAGGTCGCCTTTAAAGAGCTTGCGAACATCAGCCGGTTTGTATCTAAACTGATCGGCAATAACACGCTCGTTGTAGCCGTGTCTGATAAGTGTAGGTTCAATTTCATCAATTCGACTTGATAGCGTTTCTTCTAGCAAATCGACGTTAATAGGTTTAACACCAACGGCATAGGCTTCTTCTAACGCTAATGTAAGGTGCTGCTCTACCTGGAGAGGTGTTGTTAAATGCTCTGCTAGGTAATCTACCGCCTGATCTTCAATAATATCTTTAACCTTCATTTTGTCATCAGTGCATTTATCTAGGAGCCAATTAATGTAATCACGCAGAATACCTTGTGAAGCGTCAAGTGACATAGTTAAAGCCCGATAACCAACTTCTTCCATCGTGGGTGATTTAAGGTCATTCCGAAGCTTTGGGTGTCCGGCTAGAACAATTGATAATTTACCACCGCCTTCATGTATGACCTCCATAAGCCGTTTTAAGCCTGTTAATGTCCGGTGGTGTAAGTCGTGAGCTTCGTCACAGAACAGAACTACGGGCTTTTTGCTCTTCTTAATGAGTTCCTGTAAATCTCGTTCCCGCTTTTCACCAAGCTTAGGTACCCGGTAATCATTATCGCCTGATACATCGTAAAACAAGGCCGTGATCAGAGTGGTCAAATTGGTCTTTGATTTTTCAACTGATAATGACTTGGCCACAATCACATTTTTCTCCGCAGCCAACTGCTTTTGAATGCGTTCTAGATAAGTTGTTTTACCAATGCCCACAACACCAGTCAATGCGATAAGCTGGCCTTCAGGTATGATTTTCTTGAGTTGTTTAAACAGCCGCTTAGCCGTGTCGGTTTCAAAGAAATCTGCGTCTCGAAAATACTTCTTGATGCCAAAGTGCTCCATGACTTCAATTTGCATGTTCCCCACTCCTATTATTGAAATATTCTTTTATTTGTTTCATCACAACACCTTTGTCTAATGACTGAGACAAGATAGCGTCAATCATATCTCTGTCGCCTTGCTCCAATATTGCTAATGGTTTTCCTAGATATTTGGATATGGCGAGCTTAGCCTTCAATATGTTCTCATACTGTTTTTCATTGAATGGATCTGGATCGTCGAATTCTCGCGTAGGAACTGGCTCAACGACATTTTTCATAGACAGTATAACCTCGTGGTTTTGATCACTTTCAGACTCAGGCAGTTTTAACGACTTCGCTAAGGTTTCTAGTTTGCCAAGCCGTTTTTCCGTCTTGGTTTGCTTAAATTTACGGTAGCGGTATAAAGGAATTGGGCCACTGACGGGAAAATAAGCGCCGTAACGTTGACCATCATGTTCGACATAGAGTTCGTCATCAAACAGTCCCCACCAAAGAACGACTTGTTCGCCAGCTAAGTCGGGGTCCACCTCATACATGCTCCCATCAATGGGAATTCTGGCGTCAATGCCTACTGTTCTTTTTTCAGGCTCGCGAGCAAAAGATGAAAAACGCTCCCAGCTGCACATTTGTTTAACAGCGCCGTCAATATTCTGAAGCCAGTCTTCCGTTCGAGAATGCGGCTCTGCTCGATGTTGGTGATCATTGTATTTCTTCAAATATTCACTCAACATCTGATTAGCTTCAATTTCGTTCTTGGGTTCACGCAAATGATAAAGCACTTCATGGCATTCCTTAACCGTGCGAAAGGCTCGTTCAACTTTACCTTTTGACCTAGCTGTTTTACGCCGTTTATCCTTGCTATCTGGCATATGCACCTTTACATCAATGCCCAAATACTTCATTACAGATTGAAATACCCGACTTCGGGCAATAGGCCCGTTGTCCATATAAATCATTTGTGGGATGCCTTGAAAAGGTACATCTGGGTCTGACTTGGGTGACATAGCATTAAAAAGAAAGCGCAGCGCGTTGCCTGCATCCTCGCCGTGGACGTTGCGATATTCCTGATAACACACACCACTTCTATCATCTACTACTGAGTAGAGCATAAGCATTGGCAATCCCTTAGACTCATCATACCAAAGCGGCTCTTCAACACTTTTTAAGTCTGACGGGCTAAGATCAAACTGCCAGCATTCATTGCTGTGCCTAGCTTGAAATCTCACTGCTGGCGCATTCTTGATTAGATTGTGTTTATCAAGGCCAAACTGAGATAGATACCTGTTAACGGTTGTCTTGTTAAGCTTGCCTTTTTCAAGCTTAATAAAACCATATTCTGACTCAACGCCTGTGCTTTCCAATAAATCAATCGCTACATTGGTTGATATATGCCGCCCGTTCTTGTTTGTGGTGCGAATTTTCAATGCGGCTATAATTTCGCAGTACCTTTCCATCTCTGAAATAGGGATAACTCGTGACTTTCCCGAATCCGTTCGTTTAAGGGACTTTGGTTTGTTGACTGCCCTCAGCTGACGATAAAGTGTGCTTTCAGAAACACCATATAACTCACATGCCGACTTAACGATTTTTTTACGCTCTTCAGAACGCGCAGGGTATTGGTCCATCCGTGAAGACAGATCAAGCAATACCTCTGACGCAATCCGTTTGGCTTTCATACTGAATTATTGTCTTCCTCTTCATTCCATATTTTATAGACGGTTGAGCGACCAATACCTAGTTGCTTTGCTACTTCTGTGGCTCCAACATTTTGGTGTTTTAGCTCCATCACTTTAGTCCTGTCTATAGAACGTTTGCGACCAAATTTTACGCCTTTGGCCATTGCATCTAAACGCCCCTCGTTCGTCCTTTCAAGAATTCGTTCTCTTTCAGCATCGGCTACGGCACTTAGGATAGTGACAACCATTTTCCCCATTGAACCTTCAGTGCTTAATCCTTCTTTAATAAAACGGATATAGACACCTTGTTGGGAAAAATCCTTTATCAATTTAATCATCTCAGCAGTATCACTACCAAGTCTGTCTAATCGAGTTACTAATACCAAGTCACCTTCTTCAACCTTTATGCGAAGCAAATTCAAACCTTCACGATCTAAATCTGCGCGACTTCCAATATCGGTAAATATTCTTGAGCTTTTTACACCTTCTTTTAATAGGGCTTCTTTTTGGGCAACAAGTGACTGTTGACTGGTTGATACGCGAGCGTATCCAAATTTTCTCATACTTATTGTCTACTAAATCGAATTATAGAATATGTGTCCACTAAATAATAATATACGAAATAATAGACATTAGAAAGATGGCTTGCTAAACTGTACATTATGTTATGATATATTAGACGTTCAGATTTGTTTTAGATAAGGATAAATTATGACCAGCGATGCAAAACTACCAATTCCTAACCATTTGCGTGCACCAACAAAAGGTTTACACGGTAAATATTCGATTGAGCGAGCCGATGGAAAAGCCTTGCCTGATACGTTTGAAGCATTTGTGTTACGTTTAGACTCTGGTGCAGAGCCTAATCACCTAAAAGCTTGCAGAGCGGCAATACTGACCTACGCGAATGAGATTGAAGCGCATTTGCCAGAACTGGCAAAGGACATCAGAGATAAGTGGGGGAGAAATGACTTCAGACAAAGAGCGATATCGTGAAGAGAGAAAAAAGGACGCTCTGTTGTACATCACCATGTTAGTTGTCATTTCTGGAGGGTTTTATTTATTTCCAATGTTTAGCCCAGAATCACTTATTCCAACCATAGTGTTGACAGTATGGGGGTTAGGAATAGCGCGTCGTGGTTACTTATATGGAGCACATTTAGAAAAAATTGAGCCAGAGCTTAAACAAATGGTTGCTAATGGTATGAGTGAGCATGATGCTATGTTGAAGTTGGGGTGTGACAAGTATCATTACAAGCCGTTTTGGGCGATAAAATAGATATGGAGAAGTAGGTACGTTATGCAAGTCATCAAAGGATACTCATTTGAATTTAAAGACCTGTGCGGAACCCTGTATAACTTCCAGTGCAATGAAAAGGATAAGTATTATATATCGACCAATAACGGCCAGTTGCATCGAAGAAAATAATTGAAACTTTCAGAGTTACATCAACTCATCTACGTCGAGGTCAGTAAAATTAAATAAAGTGGGCCTAACCCGATGAAATCAGTCCCAGTGTCAATCAATGTGGTCTCATTCTTAACTAATGTGAACCATCGCCATAGGATAGAGTCAATGATTGTGGGTCAGGAAGTGCGGATAAAATCGGGTCAGACAGGATAATAAGTCGGGCCGCTACATATAAAAATAGCTTCAAGACCAGTCTTCACATTGTAAGTTTCCGCTATGTTGTGAGGCTTACCACCTTTAAGTGTTGGCCTACCAGATTTCCCGTCCAAAGGAAGTTTAAGCTCATGATTACCTTGGCCAACAATATACAGCCTAAAACTCAATGACTCTTTGTAATCTCCAGCAGGACGAAGTATTGACTTGCCTCGATCATTTTGGAAACTAAGCAAAATTCTGTTCTCTTTATCGCTTTGGTCTTTTCGAAATATTTCATCAATCCCACTAGCGGCCGCTAGAGCAGTAATCGATTCGGTACGCAGTAGCGAACCCAATAATGATTTGTTAACGCTGGTGGGTATTATCGCAGGTCACAACATTCAGGCTGAAGAGCTGCTTATCGCGATTAGAAATGAACTAATAGCAGCATCAAATTCCTAAACCCGGCATTAAGCACCTCCGATAACAGGTGCTTTAGTCCCCCCTGCCTCTCAGTTGTATCACAACGTTTCGCTTTGTTTACCTCCAGAACCGCCGAATAACGGTGTGGAGGTAACGCCCTTTCTTTCTTGCCGCGTTCTCAAATATTCTTTATATAGAATAAAAAATAATATTCCTTTTAGAGAATATTGAAAAATATGCAATATAAGGTATATTTATAAATATACTTCTTATGGAATATATTGAGTTAACAATGAGAATTAAGACCCCAAAAGACGTAGGTCACTACATAGCATCTACACGCAAGGCGCTAGGGTGGTCTCAAACAGACTTGGCCACTAAAATTGGTAAAGACCAGCGCTTTGTATCGAGATTAGAGAATGACCCCACCAGCGTGTCATTTGGTACTGTGCTGATGGTTCTAAACGTTCTCAATATCGATATCGATATGACAAACCAAAACACTCATAAAACAGATGGGACAGCAGCAGTAGCTGGTGGACAGCGTATTCCCCAGAACGCCCCAAAAGACGTTAAAAGCCCATTAAGAAGAGTGAAATCAGGTAAGTTTGTCAGTAAGCCAACGAGAACGCCGGTGGTTGTTAGTAAGAATAAAGCTAAGGAATAGTTATGGCTAAGAGGAGAAAAACTAACAATCTCTCAGTGGCCATCAATGGCCGGCACGTAGGTACATTCGAGCGCTCTGGTGCCACGCATGCATTTACTTACGACGATGAGTGGCTATCCGCAGAATACGCACACCCAATTAGTTTATCGATGCCGCTTACCAAAAAGAGACACACCGGTGACCTGGTGCGCTTTTACTTCGACAACCTACTGCCGGACGACATTGAGATTCGTAAGTTAATTGTTGACCGTGTTGGCGCCTACTCTACAGACACAATGGATTTGTTGAGTGAGATTGGCCGTGATTGCGTTGGCTCTCTTTCTTTAACAGCGGAACCCGTCGATGGGATCGACGAATTGAAGCTTGAGGCAATGAGTCATGCCGATATCGAAGCGCACCTTAGGAATACAGTAAGACGTAAAACACTAGGTATGGATGATGATGACGTATTCAGAATATCCCTTGCAGGTGCACAAGAGAAAACCGCGCTGACACTTCATGAAGGAAAATGGCATCGCCCTCTAGGTACCACTCCAACAACCCATATATTCAAACTGCCAATCCATGATTTAGAAAACGGGCTAAAGCTAACAAACAGTGTAGATAATGAATGGTTCTGCCTGAGATTTATGCGTTACTTGGGATTCAACGTTGCACAAGCGGATATACGCACTTTCGGTGACCAAAAAGCGCTGGTGGTTGAACGGTTTGATAGGCAGCAAGGTGAGGACGGCCTAATATACCGACTTACTCAAGAAGACATGTGCCAAGCGCTTGGTAGGGCTGGCCAGTCAAAGTATGAAGCAAATGGAGGTCCGGGTGCGAGTGAGATAGCCAATCTGCTTCGCTTTAGTACTGATAGCGAAAATGACATGTATCAGTTCTTTCTTGCGCAATATGTATTTTGGCTGTTAATGGGTATTGATGGCCACGCAAAGAACTTCAGTGTTTACCTTGACCATACTGGCCATTGGCTCACCCCGCTTTACGACGTGATTTCAGCGCATCCATTCAGAAATCAATTCAGACGCAAGGAACTGCGGATGGCCATGAAGGTAATGTCTAAAAATAATCATTACATCTGGGCAGACATTCAAATGAGACATTGGAAGTCACATGCAGCTAAGACGTTCTTAAATGATGAGTTGGCTATGGGTTACATTGAAGCACTTAACGCGGATGTTGATGTTGCTTTGAGTAAAACCTTTGCTGATGCTTCTGAAGACTTCGACAAAAAGACTGGGGATCTGATAGCTGAAGGCGTGTTGTCCAAAGTGAGAATATAAAAATGGGGGCTATCCGGCCCCCACTAATGCAGTATCCTACTAGCTCTTACGCTTTATAGGGATACGCCACGCTTTATACCCATAATCATGAGCATCTAACATCTCTGTACTGTTTTTCTTGCGTCTAAAGCGACAAAACACGTAGTTACCTTCAATGTAATTACCACTCATAGCTCGAACCCTCCAGTAACGGTGGGTTTGTCACACACCAAAGGTTCAAACTCAGAATGTGTACAGATGTTGCCATATTTATGAGGACATGGCGTGTCCTTAAATCTTAATAAAGCCATTATTTAGCTCCTAACTTAAAGTAATTAGGAACTCATTGAAATCCTTATTAAAGCCGCCAGGGCCTGCAAAAGGTTCTATAAATATGTAATGTTGAAGTACAAATTTACTTGTTAACTCTCTTGATTTTTTATAGCCATTTACGATACTTTGAGCATGAAGATGTCCAATGCCGATTGATAATCTTCATGGGTCCATTTACTAAACAATGAGTCCCGATTCAGAGAGGCCAGTTGCCGCTGGCCTTTCGGTTCCCAACCCTAGAAAGCCACAGCGCTTACACCCTGTACGAATTTCCAGCGTCAAAAACAAGATAGTGAGGTTTTTGTCTTAATGCAACCCAATACCTGGTGGTATTTTGAGCACTCAAACTGGCATGAAATTTATGTTAGTAACAACTAACTTATTAGCGTTATACAAGCGTAAAATGCCCGGAATGCAAGCACTTATAGTTATTTCTAGGACATAAAAATAAATTTATTCTTAAAAAAGCGTTTTTATAAAAACACGACATATGGTGTTCAAAATTTAAGTAAAACAGCACATGTAGTGTTAAAGCTGATGAAATCACGTTGAGTTCATAAGTGTAAAAGTAACCGGCTTAGTGGGTGGATGGGCTTTACAAGAATCAACAATACACCATAATGTCGATAACAATATCCCAAGATGTAAGTTATACCCAACGCGTTCTATAGAATAAAAGAAGGTGAGTTTGTTAGACAGCTGGAAACTCAATAGAATAAAAGAAGGTGAGTTTGTTAGACAGCTGGAAACTCAATCCATCACAAAGGTTATAGCTCAAGAAAGCCCAACCGAACCTCAGAAGTTTTTTGTCGTGGCCATCAATGCCAATACAGAAATAGCTTATGTAATGCGCCATGGGCGCTCAGACGAACCTAGAACATGGCGACTCGACAACTTGGCTAGGTTTTTACGTAAGAACGGCGTAGCATCATTTGAGACGCTTTTTGAGGCGTAAAGTCATAGCCGAGATTTTGTTTTGCAGCATGCCCACTTTTATAAAGTCGATAAGACATCACTGGCAGAGTAGTTAGAAATGTCTATTATGCAGTAACAGCATTAGAAAGTGGAAAACGTAGGAGTTGTTTTGAAAAAAGGACTTGATAGGCTGAGAGCGCTCAATGAGCAAATGTTGAAAGAAGCACAAAAGCGTCGAGATAAAGAGCCAGAGCGGATAATTGAAGAGCTTTCTGGAGTACCACCTTTTGCCTTTGGCCAAGATAAACAGTACACGCACGACGGCGTGGACAAAAGCACCCTGCGAACGGTATCGACCATCTGTACTACTAAAAGAATCTACGTACTGAGTTCACCTGGCGCTGCGGATGCTCTAAGAGCAGTTATTTTAGAAAGAATCTGGGAGTATGAAAAGCAAGATGAAACCCAATAAGCAGGAACTTGAGTTAATCGTAGGCCATGCTAGCAATGCCCACCCTCTAGGCATGCTAGCTAACATAATTTTTATTGGGGTCTTGGGAGCAGCGTTGTTTGGCCTGTTATTTAAAGGCAAGGCGATGATAGGCGTTGCCTTATTTGTAGTAGCCGGTTTTGCCTGTCGCCAATTAATATTTTTTCTTCTTAAGTTACACCTCAAGAAAAAGTATTGGTCAGAGTAAGCTAGTAACATTAAGAAGTAAGGCCTCGAACAAAATGGATATAGTATGGCCATCTCCTTCGAGCCTTCTAAAGGGGGTTCTAGGGATTTTCCCCTCTAAAAAGACATAATCCTCTGTAGACCACACCAATAAATGGCTGCGGAGGTGGTT
>NZ_JAYMEU010000031.1:0-58226 GCF_037029575.1 Alteromonas sp. CH_MED4-4
ATATATGGCAGCAATGAATCACGTTATTAAATCAACACGGTGTCTTGCAATCGGAGAGGGTCCATATATGGTATAAAAATAATAACGCAGTACACAATCTTAACGTATAGCGGCGCTTGCGAAGAATCGTAAGCGGATTTTGTGTACTTGAGTATCCTAAACGTTTTGAAAAATACGTGATGGGATACTTTTTACCTATAGGAAAGGTTATGTCTTCACGATTATCTTTATCGCCTTTGTTGCTTGGCGTAGTACTACTTGCAGGTGTTGTAGTGTATTTGAATATGCCCGAAGAAGAGAGCGCGAGTAATAGTAGCGTGCGGGCGACGCCGGTAAAAACAGCCTTGGTATCATCACAGGCATTCCCCATTACGATTGAGTCATTAGGTACTGCTACCGCCAACGAGTCGGTGAATATTACCGCACAAGTCACCGATACCGTAAAAACGATTAATTTTGAAGACGGCGATAAAGCCACCGAAGGCGAGTTACTCGTTCAGCTAAATAATACGGAAGAACGCGCCAGGGTAGAGGAACTTAAGGCGAATATTGATGAGGCCAAACGCCAGTTCACGCGAATTTCTGACTTGCGTCAGTCAAACGCTACCTCTGAACAACTTCTTGACGAGCAGCAAGCACGGGTTAAAGCCTTACAAGCTCAGCTAGATATTGCGCTAGCTCAGCTGAATGACTTGCAGATACGCGCGCCATTTAGCGGACTATTAGGTAATCGCGAAATCAGTATCGGCTCTTTGGTGCAACCTGGTGACACTATCACGACTTTAGATGACATCAGTCTAATTAAGGTCGATTTCAGTATCGCTGAAAACCATCTTGCAAGCGTGGCTAAAGGGCAGGCATTAAGTGCATCCTCGGTGGCTTACCCAGGAGAAGAGTTTACAGGGAAAATCTCTAACATTGACACGCGACTCGACCCGATTAGCCGCTCTATTCGGGTACGTGCGACGATAGACAACCAAGATAATCGTCTACGCCCAGGTATGCTGCTTACCGTAATTGTTGAAAAGCGTGTGCTGAATACTTTGGTATTGCCGGAAAAGGCGCTGGTTCCCGTTCAAGACAAGCAGTATGTGTATGTCGTCAAAGATAACGTTGCACATCAAACCGAAGTGGTAATTGGTGAGCGTCGTCCCGGGCTGGTGCAAATTGTTAGTGGGTTAAACGAAGGCGATGAGGTCATTAGCGAAGGCACGCTTCGGGTACGCGACCAATCTCCGGTTAATGTGTTAAACCGCTAAGGGAGCATATCGTCATGTTATTGTCAGACGTTTCTGTAAAGCGCCCTGTTTTCGCAACGGTTATTAATTTACTGCTGATCATTTTCGGTATCGTCGCTTTTACCATGTTGAGTTTGCGTGAATACCCTGATATCGACCCACCGATTGTCTCGGTGAGTACGACCTATACAGGGGCATCGGCTAATATTGTTGAGACTCGGATCACCCAGCTATTGGAAGATAGAATATCGGGTATAGAGGGGATAAAAAACGTTACCTCGACCTCTCGTAATGGTCGTTCAGACATTACCATTGAATTTAAGCTCTCTCGTGACATTGATGCTGCGGCGAATGACGTGCGCGAGCGAGTAAGTCGCGCACTCAATAACTTGCCTGACCAAGCTGATCCTCCAGAGGTGTCTAAAGCAAATTCCGATGAAAGCGCCGTGGTATGGTACAACCTGCGAAGCACAAACCTAAATACCATGGAGCTAACTGACTACGCCGAGCGCGTATTAGTGGATAGGCTTTCAATTGTCGATGGTGTCGCCCGAGTTCAAATTGGGGGAGGCAGGCGCTATGCCATGAAAGTGTTCTTAGACCGCAATGCAATGGCGGCAAGAGGTATTACGGTAAACGATGTAGAGCAAGTCATTCGCGCCGAGAATGTGGAATTGCCAGCGGGGGAAGTGGAAAGTACTGACCGTAACTTTGAAGTACGGGTTGCGCGAACCTTTCTTACACCTGACGACTTTGCCGCGCTGACGGTTGCGATGGGCGACAACGGCTATCTTGTGCGGCTTGGCGAAATAGCCCATGTTGAATTAACCGCAGAAGATGACGAAACCGAGTTTCGTGGTGATGGCGTCAATATGATTGGACTCGGTATTATTAAGCAGTCCAAAGCCAACACCTTAGACGTTGCCCGTGCAGCGAAAGCGCAAATTGAAAGAATAGAAGCCACCCTTCCTGATAATATTTTTATTGTACCCAGCTATGATTCGTCGGTATTTATTGAGGCCTCGATTGATGAAGTATATGAGACTTTAGGTATAGCGATGCTAATGGTGGTGATCGTTATTTACCTTTTCCTAGGTAATATTCGCGCCACGTTGATTCCGGCAGTGACCGTACCCGTCTCTATTATTGCCGCTTTTATCGTGATGTATGCACTGGGGTTTTCGATCAACCTTCTTACCCTGCTTGCTATGGTGCTAGCCATCGGTTTGGTGGTGGATGACGCCATAGTTGTGCTTGAGAACATCTACCGACGCATAGAAATGGGCGAACCACCTATTTTGGCCGCCTACCGCGGCGCTAAAGAAGTTGGGTTTGCGGTTATTGCAACAACGCTGGTGCTTATCTCTGTGTTTGTACCGTTGGTTTTCCTTGAGGGCAACATTGGAAGGCTATTTACGGAGTTCGCATTGGCCATAGCTACTGCGGTAGCGTT
Source organism: Alteromonas sp. CH_MED4-4 (assembly GCF_037029575.1). Lineage (NCBI taxonomy): Bacteria > Pseudomonadati > Pseudomonadota > Gammaproteobacteria > Alteromonadales > Alteromonadaceae > Alteromonas > Alteromonas sp. CH_MED4-4. The sequence goes on from NZ_JAYMEU010000031.1 coordinate 2,692, forward strand.
TTCAAGCTTTACCGCACTTACGTTGTCGCCCATGATGGCGTCGAAAATCCTTAAAAAAAGAACCCGATCGTCTGGCTTTGGAAGTTGGATGGACAAGCAGTTCTCTAAACTTGAGAACGGCTACTTCAATACGCTAGGTAAAACGTTGCATCAGCCCATTCTGATGCTGCTTATGCTTGCTATTGCTATCGTTGCATTGGTACAGCTTTCTGAAAAAGTGCCTAGTGAGTTCGTTCCCAAAGAAGACAGAGGCAATTTCTTCATTTTGATGAACGCGCAGGAAGGGGCTAGTTTCGAAAGTAACGCAAAGAATCTCGAAAAGATTGAAAGTATCTTAATGCCTTACCGCGAGAGTGGGAAAATTAATCGCCTTTTGGTTAGAACACCTGGTTTTGGCGGTAATGCGGGTATCGCAATTGTGGGGTCAGCAGACTGGGATGAGCGAGATTTCAGTACATTTTCGCTCATGGATGAAATCAGCGCCAAACTTAACAGCGTGCCTGACGTTCGTGCTTTTGCCATCATGCGCAGCGGGATTTCCGGAGGAGGCCTCGGTCGTCCTGTTCAGTTCGTCTTACAAGGCGATACCTACGAAAATCTGGTTGAATGGCGAGACATTGTTCTACAAAAGGCAGCGCAGAACCCAAGTCTCATTCGCCTAGACTCCGATTATAAAGAAACCTCACCACAGCTATTGGTGAATATTAACCGCGACAGGGCCGCTGATCTGGGAGTATCAATTAGCGATATTGGTGGCACACTGGAAGTGATGCTGGGTCAGCGTAGGGTGTCAACATTCCTTGATAGGGGCGAAGAATACGATGTCATCATGGAAGGTATAGAGGAAGATTTCCGAAGCCCTAACAGCATAGAAAATTTGTACGTGCGCTCATCCCGCACTGGCGAACTCATTCCGATGGACAATTTACTCACGTTTGAAGAGCAAGCCACGTCAGCACAGTTAAATCGCTACAACAGAATGCGTGCAGTCACTATTTCTGCCAACTTGGCGGACGGTTATACGCTAGGGCAGGCACTTGAATATTTAGAAAACATTGTAAGTACAGAACTGCCTGACAATGTATCAATAGATTACAAAGGCGAGTCACAGTTGTATCAGGAAGCGGGTAATTCATTTGTATATGTATTTATGCTGGCACTCGCTGTCACTTACTTAATATTGGCTGCGCAATTTGAAAGCTGGGTACACCCGTTAGTCATCATGCTGACCGTGCCGCTGGCGCTTGTTGGAGCCTATATCGGGCTATTCTTTAGCGATATGACGATCAATATATACAGTCAAATTGGTTTGGTTATGCTAATTGGACTTGCTGCAAAAAACGGTATTCTTATTGTCGAGTTTGCAAACCAACTACGCGATGCCGGTATGGAGTTTGAATATGCGCTTAAACGCGCAGCCGCGCAGCGCCTACGTCCTATCGTAATGACGGGCTTCACTACGATATTTAGCTCCTTACCACTTGTACTGGCGTCTGGACCAGGAGCAGAAAGCAGAATGGTTATAGGCATGGTCATTTTCTCTGGTGTTCTCGTTTCTGCCTTCATGACACTTTATGTTGTTCCCACCGCTTACAGTTGGCTGGCCAGAAACACCGGTTCTCCACTTCAACGAACAATGGAGATAGAGAAGCTGGAGCAGTCAATCCCTTATAAAAAAGGCGAATCCTAACCAATAGCGGGGTACAAGCCCCGCTTATCCTTTATTTTCTTCAATACACGCTCAACAAGATCTGGTTAAAAAACATACAGTAGGGGCTGTAAGGGTTATCTTTCGCGTATGTTTTTATATACGTAAATATCAGCGCTTATCACTAAGCGTTTTGTGATGAACTCCCTTAACCTACTGAATAAGAAAAAATAATTTGCTTTTTATTGCTCTCATCATAAATTCTTATTTGTGGCCATAATACATAAAGGTATGTATTAGACATTTGTATAGTTGCTTAACTTACAACTTCATCTACACTTCGCGCCAAAATCAAACGCTTGTATAAGTCATTAATTTTTAAACGCTAAAATTTTCACGCTCAAATTGGCGAATATGGCAATTGTGACCAATACTTACCCCGTTGTATGAGTATGAGCACACACGCACATGTTTGTCTCAAGCCGTTTAAAAGCTCCACTTTCCGTGCAAACGGGTTAGCAAGAAAGTTAAAAGCGAAGAGCAAGCATTCAACAGACTCTAGAGGACATATCATGAAGAAATGGATACTTGCAGCAGGTTTGTGCTGTAACGTAGCTTTTGCCGATGTAGCAGTTATTGTTCATCCAAGTAACGCTGACACCCTCGATAAAGATAGTATTAGCCGTTTATTTCTAAATAAAGCAAAGGCGTTTCCAAGCGGTACGCAAGCCGAGCCAGTTGCGTTAGCTGAAGGCCAATCTGCCACCGATGAATTTAACGGCAAGGTATTAAACAAAACCGCAGCACAATTAACTGCGTTTTGGTCAAAACTAGTATTTACCGGTAAAGGTCAACCACCAAAAGCTCTGGGTAGCGATGCAGAAGTTGTATCTGCAGTAGCAGGAAACCCTGGCGCAATTGGTTACGTCGACGCTAGCGCTGTTAACGACAGCGTACGAGTAGTCGCTACCTTTTAACTGACCGTTTATACAAAGAATTTAAGGAACACGCATGAAAACCAAACTTGCTATCTTATCTATGGCTGGCCTGTTAGCTACTCCGGCACTGGCTGATATTCAAATCAACGGCTTTGCAAACCTTATTGGTGGTATGACACTAGACGATGACGAGTCAGTGTACGATTACGACAGCGACTTTAACTTCGACCCTGCAAGTGTATTTGGCCTTCAGGTTCGTGGTGATGTTAGCGATAAGCTCTCTGCGACCGCCCAGCTGGTTGGCCGTGGTAGTGAAGATTACGACGCCGATTTTGAATGGGCGTACATGACCTATATGTTGAACAACAACTTCAACATCAGTGCAGGCCGTCTTCGCATGCCTTTATTTAAGTACTCTGCGTCATTAGATATCGGTTACTCGTATCACTGGCTAACACCACCAGATGCTGTATACGGCATTGACTTCAACAACATTGACGGTGTTCGTGTTGACTACATGAACTACTCAGGTGACTGGGAATATGGCGCACAGTTTACCGTTGGTCGTGTTGAGGCTGATACCACCATTTCAGGAACGCCTGCTGCGTTAGAATTGGAAAACGTGGTCGCTGTTTCATTTGAAGCAACACGTGATTGGTTCAGTGCGCGTACTTTGCTAGCACGTGGTAAAACAAGTGCTGCGAATGCTGACTTTGACACATTTGTTGGTGGTTTAAATCAATATGGTGCCTTTATTCCTGCGGCGTCTTTAGCCGCTGAAGGCCTGAGTGTTAACGAAGATACAGGTACCTTCTTTGAAGTTGCTGTTGATATCGATAAGTACGATTGGTTTGTGGGTGCAGAATTCACTCAAACAGAAGTTGATGGCTCTGTTATTGCCGATAATAAAGCATGGTACGTTACGGCGGGTATGCGCTTTGGCAAGTTTACACCACATATTACTTACGAAGTTGAAGAAGCGGATAATGGTACTCAGCTAGGTTTAATTGCTGCATTGCCTGCTACGATTGCGACAGGTGATGCCGTGGTTGATGCTACGTGGAACGGCGCAAATGGCTCGCCGGGTATTTACCAAACTGCGGCAGGTATTGCTGCTCAACAGGAGCTAGATGTATCTGCAGTTACTGTTGGTCTTCGTTACGACGTTGAGCCAGGCTTTGCACTTAAAACTGACGTAACTTGGTATTCAGATGATCTAAACGATCTAAATGATGCAACACTGCTTAAAGTAGGCGTAAACTATACGTTCTAACTACTCGTTATGGCCTTGCATTTTGGTGCGAGGCCATAATTTCATTAAAGATTTTAGCTATTGGGTAGATAAATTAGATATGATGTTTTTTCAGGTAAAACTGAAACGTAGTTAAGCAATTATAAAAAACAGTGGGATAGCTGATGAACTTTTTAAAAAAAATGCCAATTGCGACAAAGATTTTCCTCATTCCGGGGATCGCAGCGCTAAGTTTTATTATTTACTTGCTTATCACTGTCTATACCGCACTCAATAATGGTGCAACGCTAGAAAAAGTTCAGAAAGTTCAATTTCCTGCCCTTCAACTATCAGCATCGACCTTAGTTGATATGCAAAAGGTTCGCGATACCCTTGCGAGCGCAGTGACCACTGGTGATCAAGACACCCTTACTATGGCGCAAGAGCTCGCCGAAGAAGCAAAAAGCGGCTTAAACCAAATTGCTTCTATTAGCCCTGAGTTTCGTAGTGAAATTTCCCGCATCTCCTCAGGCTTTGATAATTATTTCGATGTTGCCTACGACGTATCACAGTCTATGGTCAACGGCACTGCCGACTTCAGTCGTTTAGGCGAACTCTCAGCCCAAATGAATCTGTCATACGATGGTGCCATCGCTGCGATGTCTCAATTTCGTGATGCTCAACAGGCGGCATTTGAAGAAGCATTTAAAAACACAGACAGTGCCAATACCTCGTTAATTAGCACAGGCGTCATTTTAGCCGTGGTTGTGACTGTATTGCTGTTTGGAACCGCGGTACCTATTGTTCGCGGCATTAAGCAAAGTATTGATGACGTGGTTCGTTCCCTGAAAGATATTGCTCAAGAAAACGGTGACCTAACGGTTCGTATAGAAACCAAAAGCGAAGATGAAATTGGCGAATTGGTGTATTGGTTCAACCAATTCATGGACAAACTGCAAGGCGTAGTGCGTGATGTGGTAGAAGCGAGTTTACCGCTATCAAACCTAGCGCAGAACTTACGCGGTGTAACGGAAGAAACTCAGCGCACTATTGATGTACAGCAAAAGTCCGCAACCAATGCTAAGCGTGCGGTAGATACGATGAGTGGCTCTGTTGACGGTGTTGCACATAGCGCAGCGCAGGCGGCAAGCGACGCTAACAAAGCGACAACAGCGGCCAGTGAAGGACGTCAAATCGTACAGCAAACCGTTACCAGTATTCAGCAGCTTGCTGAGAACGTACGCGAAACCGCTGACGTTATAGCCCGTTTAGAGTCTGATTCTAATAAAGTTGGCTCGGTGCTGGATGTGATAAAAGGTATTGCAGAGCAAACCAACCTGTTAGCACTAAATGCCGCCATTGAAGCCGCAAGAGCGGGTGAGCAGGGTAGAGGCTTTGCGGTAGTCGCAGATGAAGTGAGAACGCTAGCATCGCGCACACAGCAGTCTACGGAAGAAATTCAAAGTACTATTGAACAGCTTCAAAATGCTGCTCACTCAGCGGTAGAGGTAATGTCTCGTGGTACCGAACAAGCAACTAGCAGTGTAGAGACGGCTAATAAAGCGGGAAGCAGTCTAGAAACCATTACCAGTACTATTGGGCGCATCAACCAAATGAACGAGCAAATTGCGCACAATACCGAAGACCAGCGCACTGTAGCGGTTGACATAGTTCGTCACGTTGATGAAATTCATGAGCGTACCGAGCAAACAGCGAGCCGTTCAGGTGAATTAGGCAGCATGTGTAATGAGCTTGCTGACCTGGCGCAGCACCTTGAGTCAATTGCGAAGCAATTTAGAGTATAACACCTTATCAAATGCTATTTAGGGCCTCCGCAAGGAGGCTTTTTTGTAGGCGCCAATTACATTTCAAAAGTCATTGTTACTAGCGTTAAGCGGAATTAGGATAAAACGAAGGCATAAAAAAATCCCCAGCCAAGGCTGGGGATTTTTAGTCAAAGCAATGCTTTTTCTATTCGTCTAAGAAGCTGCGTAGCTGCTCAGAACGGCTAGGGTGGCGAAGTTTGCGAAGTGCTTTCGCTTCAATTTGACGAATACGCTCACGGGTTACGTCAAACTGCTTGCCTACTTCTTCAAGGGTGTGGTCAGTATTCATGTCGATACCGAAGCGCATACGAAGTACTTTTGCTTCACGGGCTGTTAGGCCTGCTAATACTTCCTGCGTTGCATCTTTCAAGCTACCGCCAGTTGCTGAGTCGAGGGGCTGAATAATCGTGCTGTCCTCGATAAAGTCGCCAAGATGTGAATCTTCATCATCACCGATAGGGGTTTCCATCGAGATTGGCTCTTTAGCAATTTTAAGTACCTTACGAATTTTGTCTTCAGGCATTAACATGCGCTCTGACAACTCTTCAGGGGTAGGCTCACGACCCATTTCCTGAAGCATTTGACGAGAGATACGGTTAAGCTTGTTGATCGTCTCAATCATGTGAACAGGGATACGGATAGTACGCGCCTGGTCAGCAATAGAGCGAGTAATCGCCTGACGAATCCACCACGTTGCATAAGTTGAGAACTTATAACCACGACGGTATTCGAACTTATCCACCGCCTTCATTAGACCAATGTTACCTTCTTGAATAAGGTCTAGGAATTGAAGACCACGGTTGGTGTACTTCTTAGCAATTGAGATAACAAGACGTAAGTTAGCTTCAACCATTTCTTTCTTCGCGCGGCGTGCTTTCGCTTCACCGATTGACATGCGACGGTTGATGTCTTTGATATCTGCGATCACCAAGCCAGTTTCCTGTTCAACTTGGTTCATCTTGCTAATACAGCGCTCAATTTCTTCCTGATTTACAGCAAGGTCAGCGGCGTATGGTGCACCTGATTTAACTGCTTCATGTAACCATGCATTAGACGTTTCGTTGCCCGCAAATGCTTTGATGAAGTCTTTCTTCGGCATTTTTGCGTTAACCACGCAGAACTTCATTACTAGGCGCTCTTGAATACGCACTTTGTCCATCATCTCACGCATGTTCTTAACCATGCGATCGAACTGTTTTGGAACTAGGCGGAATTCTTTGAAAACATCGCTTAATGCATTGATTTGCGTGCGAGAGTCAGCATGAGCACGGCCTTTCTTCTCGATAACTTCACGAGTTTTAAGGTATTGCTCACGAAGCTCAGTGAAACGCTCACGGGCTAACTCTGGGTCAACACCGCTATCGTCTTCGTCACTATCGTCATCATCTTCATCGTCGTCTTCATCATCTAACTCTTCTTCAGATAATTCAGAACCAACGTGAGTAGCCGTTGGAGCAAGGTCTTGCTCATCGTTAGGATCAACAAAGCCAGAGATGATGTCGCTCAAGCGAATTTCTTCTGCTTCGTAAAGATCCCACTGGTCTAATAGATAAGTGATAGCTTCTGGGTATTCAGCAACTGAACATTGTACCTGGTTGATACCATCTTCAATTCGTTTAGCGATTTCAATTTCGCCTTCGCGAGTAAGAAGTTCAACCGTACCCATTTCACGCATGTACATGCGAACTGGGTCGGTCGTACGGCCAATTTCACTTTCTACAGTAGCTAGTGCCTGAGCTGCCGCTTCTGCAGCATCTTCATCAGCATTCGCTTCTTGCATGAGAAGTTCGTCTGCATCAGGAGCTGATTCAGAAACTTGAATTCCCATGTCGTTAATCATGCGGATTATGTCTTCGATTTGATCAGAATCGACAATATCTTGCGGCAGGTGGTCGTTTACTTCTGCAAAGGTTAAGTAACCTTGCTCTTTACCTTTTGCAATCAGGAGTTTAATCTGAGACTGCTTGCTTTGCGCCATATAACCTACACTTCTCACATTCAATTAGTTTGCAATAGAAAAGACAACATACGTCTAGGTATGTTCCCCGTTCTGCTGTAGTACTGCTTTTGTATCAAGGCCGTTAATGCTCGATGCCACGCTGGTCTAAACCATTATGTTGCGATGCACATCTGCTCGGGTTCGGATCTGCCCGTTATGTTCGGCTATATCTTTGCTACTCGTGCTGCTGTATTTTTGTTCACTTTATAGTGAATGAGACACGTTTATCTGTGTCCACAGCGAATTAGCCAGTATAGCAGAATAAGCGGTGGTTTTACCAGATTGATGGCCGATTTTTTAGCCAGTGTTTTTAAGCTATGAAACAGCACATACTTACAGCGCGTATTCTTGCTAAATTAATCTCGTTAACTCAATCTCACTAACACAAGCGTTTAAAAAAGCCTTATGCAAAAGCCTACAGAAGAACAGGCTAACCTCTAGGTCAGTTTGCCCAAGGTTAACTCTTCTGTCTTTCCCTCATAAGCAGGTTCAATTCCTGTTTTTCCGCCTGTGTCAGCGGCTGAACCCGCGAGCGTGAAATTAAGGTTTCAATGCGGCTATCGAAATGCCCGTCCAGTAAGCGAGCGAAGCTGTCGTTATAAACCCGTTCAGCATCCTCGTCTTTAACCAAGTGTTCTTGTAACAATAATTTCGCGATAGTAGAAGAATGGGGATGGTCGCGGAAATTTTCAACAAGCTGCGCGGTTTTTGCTTGAGGGTGACTCACGCAATAGCGATGCACATCGCGTAATAAATCCATGCCAGCAGCGTTGCTGCCCGCAAAAATATCAATTTGAACGTCTTCACATAGTGTGGCTAATTCAGGTTTATCAAGCAGCAAGCGTATCAGCATACGAAGCGGTGACAGTTTAGGCTTGTTTACTTGATTGCGATTCGGAGAATAAGCTTGCTTCGAACCTTGATTGGCTTTGGTGATATCTTGCTGAAGTTTAAACCGATCGAACTCGCCAGTGTGCTTGGCTAATTCTTCCAGCAGCATTTGCTTTTGATCATCACCTAATGTGCTCTCGATAAGCGGCATTGCCGCTTTCTTAAGGGCAATTTTACCTTCCGGCGTGCCCACATTGTGCGTCTTTAATAAGTTTTCAAAGAAAAAGCGGGATAAAGGCATGGCGTCATTTAGCATCTCCATAAACGCATCTTTCCCCACCTGACGCACCATAGTGTCAGGGTCTTCGCCATCGGGTAAGAATAAAAACGAAATACGTACGCCGTCTTTTAGTGCGGGTAGGGCGTTTTCTAACGCGCGCCATGCGGCCTCACGACCAGCGCGGTCACCGTCGTAACAACACACAATGTGAGACGTAGCGCGAACCAGCATTTGAATATGTTCAGGCGTGGTAGCTGTACCTAGCGCAGCAGTAGCAATATTAATATCGAACTGACTGAGTGCCACTACGTCCATGTAGCCTTCTACAATAACGACGGTATCCAGGCTACGATTTTTTTGTCTGGCAGAATAAAAGCCAAAGAGCTCACTGCCTTTGTGGAAAATGCGGGTTTCTGGCGAGTTTAAGTATTTAGGGCCGCCGTCATCTAATACTCGGCCACCAAAACCCACCACACGACCCCGTTTGTCCCTGATAGGAAACATAATGCGGTCGCGGAAGAAGTCGTAGGTACGTCCTTGGTCATTCTTATTGACTAGCTTTAAATCGACCAGCTGTTTGACGCGCTGTGGATCTTTGCCAAAGGTATTTAGCAGTGCGTCCCAACTGTCTGGCGCGTAGCCAATTTCCCATAGCTTAACGATATCGCCGCTTAACCCACGGTTTTTCAAATAGTCGATGGCTTTTTTGCTATTACCATTTTGGCGTAACTGATGCTGGAAGAAGCGCGCAACTTGCTCCATGACTGCATAATCGTCTTGCTGTTGCTGCTTTTTCTCTTCGCTCATGGCAGGGCGACTGCCTTTTTCACGGGGGACTTCAAGCCCGTGATAGCGCGCTAGCTCTTCAATGGCCTCGACAAATTCTAAGCGGTCGAATTCCATAATAAACGAGATAGCGTTACCGTGAGCGCCACAGCCGAAACAGTGGTAAAACTGTTTGTCTTGACTAACAGTGAAAGATGGCGACTTTTCGTTATGAAAAGGGCAGCACGCTTGGTAGTTTTTACCTGCTTTTTTAAGTTTAACTCGGCTATCTACCACTTCTACCACATCGGTACGTGACAGCAAGTCGTCTATAAAATCGCGAGGTATCTTTCCAGCCATGAGGGTACTTTCAAAAAGGGTTAGTTAAAAAAGAATGAGAAAAGCACAAGTCGTAACTGCGCTTCAAGCGACAGGCAACAACATTACGAAAACAGTAATCTACTGTAACAGGGAAGTATAAAAATGAGAACAATGAAGGTGTGACAATGCACACCTTCTACACGCTTCACTTTTACGAAAGGGCAGAGTTTAAGCGTTCAAACGCGCCTTAATTTTTGCACTCAAAGCACCCATGTCGGTGCGGCCTTGAACCTTAGGTTTCAAGGCGCCCATGACTTTACCCATATCCTGCATACCCGATGCTCCAGTCGCAGCCATGGTTTCGTCGATAAGTGCATTTAGCTCATCGTCAGTCAAAGGCTGAGGTAAGAAATCTTCAATGTAAGTGATTTCTTCACGTTCTTTGCTAGCTAGGTCGTCGCGGTTTGCTGCGTCATATTGTGCAGCCGCGTCTTGGCGCTGCTTAACCATTTTGGTTAGTACCGCTAAGATTGCGCTATCGTCTAGCGTAATTTGTTCATCGATTTCTTTTTGCTTAATGGCAGCCATTGCCATGCGAATAGTACCAAGACGTACTTTTTCTTTTGCACGCATCGCATCTTTTTGCGCTGCTTTTAAATCGTCAATTAGTGCCATGATGTTTCCTGATTTTTATTAGTTATACCAATCCGCATAGATCATTGCCCACTGAGAAAGTAATGATCTATGAGGAATAGTATTATTAAGCCCCAGGTTGAAAATCAAATGCAACCATTTGGAAAAGGAAAAAATGGAGTCGTTAAGAATAAGGCCAAAAAATAGAGGCCCAGAAACGCGAAAGGTGCTGCAATTGCAACACCTTTCAGACTCGTTACTTAACCCTATATTAGTAGAGTTTTACGCGACGTGCGTTTTCACGAGCTAGCTTCTTAAGATGACGCTTCTTAGCGGCAGCTTTCTTGCGCTTGCGTTCCCAAGTTGGCTTTTCGAAGAATTCACGACGACGAACTTCAGAAAGAACACCTGCTTTTTCACAAGAACGCTTAAAACGACGCAGCGCCACATCAAACGGCTCGTTTTCTCTAACTTTAACGATAGGCATTAAACACTCACCTCAAAACTTTTACTGTGTAAATCCGGGTAAAATTGTGCGCTAAAAAGGCCACCCGGGTTAAAAATGGTGCGAAATTCTAATCATATCTACAGAGAAAGTAAAGGATGAATTGCCAAAAAATAGCCAATATTGTGCATTTACCGTTCATTTACCTGTTCACTGGCATTCCATGAATGCAGGATTAAAGGTAAACTCTGCGCTCGTTAAGCACCGGGTTGTTTAACTCGGCTCGTAGTAAGCGCCCTTTTCAGAATGTTTTCTTGTTCAATTTCCTTTTGAAAGACGATTGTGATCAAAAGTGTGAAATTGGGTAATCCTGACTAGGGTAGTATTATGATTGCGGCGGGATCATAAAGATGATCCCGCCAGATCGCCAGAATTATTTAGTCAGTTTTTGGTATTCGCGTTAACAATGTGGTTTGCAACAACGGTACGAAGACCTTTTGTATTAAGCAGACGGTAGCAGATCCAAAAACTAGGCATTGAAGTTAGTAGTAAAAGGGTTACTCCCCATGCGTATTTTAGGAATAGAAACATCTTGTGACGAAACTGGCATCGCCGTTTACGACGATGAAAAAGGGTTGCTGTCGCACGAGCTATACAGCCAAGTTAAGCTGCACGCCGACTATGGTGGCGTAGTACCTGAACTTGCCTCACGGGACCACGTGAGAAAGATCATTCCTTTAATTGAAAAGGCTATGGAAGACGCCGACACACAACCGTCGGACATTGACGGTGTTGCCTTTACCCAAGGCCCAGGTTTAGTAGGGGCATTGTTAGTGGGTTCGTCTGTCGGGCGTTCATTGGCCTACGCGTGGAATGTGCCAGCAGTGGGCGTTCATCATATGGAAGGGCATTTATTAGCGCCTATGCTTGAAGACGACGCACCTGAATTTCCTTTTGTTGCGTTATTGGTTTCAGGTGGCCACTCAATGCTAGTTAAAGTCGAAGGCATTGGTCAATATGAAGTACTTGGTGAGTCTATTGATGATGCCGCTGGTGAAGCCTTTGATAAAACCGCCAAGCTACTTGGCCTTGATTACCCAGGCGGCCCTCTTTTAGCAAAATTGGCTGAAAAGGGAGAAGCGGGACACTATAAGTTTCCTCGCCCGATGACCGACAGACCAGGACTAGATTTCAGCTTTAGCGGTCTTAAAACCTTTGCGGCAAACACCATTCGCGATGCTGACCTAACCGGTGGTGATGCTGAGCAAATTAAAGCCAATATTGCCTACGCGTTTCAAGAAGCCGTCGTTGATACGCTTATTATAAAATGTAAGCGAGCATTAAAGCAGACTGGTATGAAGCGTTTGGTTATTGCTGGCGGCGTAAGTGCAAATACAATGTTGCGCAGTGAGATGAAAGCCCTGATGCAAGAGCTAAAAGGTGAGGTGTTTTATCCTAGCTTAGCGTATTGTACAGACAATGGTGCCATGATTGCCTATGCGGGCATGCAGCGTTTGAAAGCTGGGGAAACCTTGGCCTTGTCTTCACAAGCCAAGCCGCGCTGGCCCCTTGATACTTTATCGGCGATTTAGGTATTCATAAAAAACCGGTAATTAGGCGCCACACCTCGTTGTAAACGCTACTATGTCTTCCCTACGTTCACTGGGAAAATATTGAGCATAGCAAGCAGGTAAAATAAAAAAGCATAAATAAAAGGCAATGGGAGCGCATTTCATTGCCTTTTGTTTTACTAAAATGAACATTGAGTAAGGACGTTAAACACCATGCGCTTAGCAACAGACGGAACAAAACAAAATGCACCGCTATTCTATTTAGCATTGTCGTTATTTATTTCGCTTACCTTTGCAGCGCTCACTGCGTCCAATGCATTTGCATCAAGCAAAGCACCCTTGAATGACTTTGTAAAAGGCCTGAAGCAAGAGCAGCAAGATCAGTATGTCGTGCTCATTTCTCTTGATGGATTTCGCCACGACTATATCGAATTACACAACGCGCAACACCTTGGTGCTATTGCAAAGAAAGGGGTAAGAGCGTCGTCTATGACCCCTGTTTATCCTTCAAATACTTTTCCCAACCATATTTCACTGATCACTGGGTTATTACCGAAACACCACGGCATCGTGAACAATCGATTTTTTGATAAGTCTCGCCCAACGAAAGAAGGCTACGCGCAGTACAAGCTGGGTTACGGCGGCATGGACAGCACGTGGATTACGGCAACGCCGTTATGGAACTTAGTGGAATATCATGGCATGAAGGCAGCTACCTTCTTCTGGCCAGAGTCTGATTCACGCATATCAGGTACCTTGCCTAGCTACTTCTATCACTACTCTAAATACGCCGATTACCAGCAGCGGGTAGATCAAATTATAACTTGGTTGAAACTGCCTGAGGTGTCGCGCCCTCGCTTTATTGCGGGTTATTTCTCGCTTACCGATTCGGTTGGACACGACGAAGGACCTTTTGCCGACAAAACCAATGATGCGGTGCAGGAAGTGGATGCGCTTATTGGTCAACTTTATGAACGCATTAACGCATTAGATTTGCCGGTAAACTTGGTGGTGGTGTCGGACCACGGCATGACCCCCATTGATGAAAGTCAGCTTATAGAAGTTGAGTCTTTATCTATACCTGATAGCTTCATTATTGAAAATGAGGGAGCGCAAGTTCATCTTTACGCCAAAGTGGGCGTGAACGATAAACAAATCACCGAAGAAATAGAGCGTCTTACCCATATAGCCGAAAACCGTTATATTGTGCTCAATGATACCCAGCGCGCTGAGCGACATATGGAAGTGGGAAATAGAACCGGCGATATTATTATTGAGATAGCCCCGCCAGCACGCTTTAAAAACGCCAACAGCATGCATATTAGTAAAGGTGGGCATGGCTACATGAACACGCTGCCTGATATGGGGGCGACGTTTGTTGCAGTGGGACCTGCGTTTAAAACGAATACCACCCTACCTGTGTTTAGCAACCTGGAGGTTTATCCTGCGTTGGCCAAAATACTTGGCATTGCGCCGGTTACGCCGATAGATGGTAAGTTAGATGTGCTGGAAAAGGCGCTTACTCTTTAACTTTTCCCTTATCCCATACTTTACTTTCATTGCCCGCTAAAAGACGGGCAATGTTGTCTTTGTGGCGTAGAATGATAAGCAGCGAAAGCATTGCCACGGGCACGGTATATAAAGGCTTAATCAAAAATGTAAATAACGGCGCAAGAGATACTGCGATAAGCGCGCCCATTGAAGAATAGCCTGTAAGAAACACCACTACTACCCAACTCAAAATAAGCAAACCTGCTAAATCGAGGCCTATTGGGAGCATAGCGCCAAACGCAGTGGCGACGGCTTTTCCACCTTTGAAACCAAAATAGAGCGGAAAGATATGTCCCAAGCACGCGAAAATAGCAATGACGCCTAACATGATTGGCTCTATGCCCAGAAAGTAACTGCCGTAAACGGGAATAGTGCCTTTTAGTATATCCATGACAAGCACGAAGAGTGCTGGAACACGACCGCCCAGTCGATACACATTGGTTGCACCTGGGTTTTTAGAGCCGGCGGTTCGTGGGTCTGGTAAACCAAACAGCTGGCTTATAACCACAGCACTTGAAAGTGAACCGAAAAGATAGGCAACAGCGATCATCAAAAGAGTTAGCGAAATCATTTTGTCATTCTAATTATTAAAAATATTGCCTTTTATTACGTTAAATTTGGTGTGTGCAAGTTCAATGGGCTTTAGTCGCATTAAATTGTGAAACCTTGGTTGCTCCCAGTTGTCATACAGCGGTATAGTTGTGCCACACAAGCGTAAAGCTACTCCATCCAAACGCGATATACCACCGTTTACCAGCAATATGTGGGTGAAAGCGCAGTAGTAAGACCAGTAGTAGGGCTAATAAAAACGGCGATAAACTGGTTTGATAACAGTACAAGATGAAAAATTCCATGGGAAAAATTTATATAACAGGGCTTGAAGTAGACACCCTGATTGGTGTTTATGATTGGGAGCGAGTAAGAACCACCCAGCTACTTCTTGATGTAACACTTGATGTTGATTTAAGCGCTGCGATGCAAAGCGACGATGTTGCAGACACTGTAGACTATGCAAAAGTGGCAGAGTGTATTGTAGAAGTAGGTAAAGAAAGCACATTTGAGCTACTTGAAGCTCTAGGTAATAAAGTGATGGACGCCGTTCTTGATAATTTCACCGTTGCGTCAATAACGCTTAAAATTGTTAAGCCTAATATCCTTCCCAATGCGCAAACGGTTGCTGTTGAAATGCGTAAAGAGCGCAATTAATGTCACTACACACCATCTTAATCAGCATTGGCTCTAATATTGAACGTGAGCATTACACCAAGCAATCTTTAGTTGCCCTGAAACAGCACTTCTCAGATGTTGCAGTGTCTTCTGTCTACGAGAGCGAAGCGGTGGGCTTCAATGGAAGCCCTTTTTATAACGCCGCTGCTCGGGCGACGACATCAAAAAGTATAGAAGAGGTGTGCGCAATTCTTAAAGCCATTGAAAAAGACAATGGCAGGGTGCATACAGACAAAAAATTCTGTGCCAGAACCCTTGATCTCGACTTGCTTACCTATGATAGTAAGGTGACCACAACCCCTGTGGTTTTACCTCGCGAAGAGATTTGCTACAACGCGTTTGTGCTTTGGCCGTTAGCTGAACTTGTTCCCAACGACATTCACCCTGAAACGCAAGAAACCTATGCCAAAATGTGGCAAAACTTTGATAAACAGAAACAGCAATTATGGCCGATTGACTTTACTTGGAGTTAAGCAAAGGAATGACACTTTTTGAAATTATTATTTTAGCAATTATTCAGGGCGTTACTGAATTTCTTCCTATCAGTAGCTCTGGACACTTGTTGTTGCCCGCTGAACTTTTTGGTTGGGTAAGTCAGGGCTTAGCGTTTGATGTCGCCGTTCATGTGGGAAGCCTGCTTGCGGTTATGATCTATTTTCGTCAAGAAATCGCTCAGATGACCGTAGCTTGGGTAACACAAGGGTTTAGCAAACAACAATCTACCGACAGTAAGCTTGCTTGGTACGTTATTGTGGCAACTATTCCAGCGGTTATTATTGGCTTTTTAATGAAAGGCTGGATAGAAGAAAACGCACGTACGGCGCTGGTAATAGCGGGTACCACTATTATTTTTGGTTTGCTGCTATGGTACGCCGATGCCACTGCAAAACGCGAACAAGAGCTTGAAGGACTGACACTTAAGCAAGCCATCTATATCGGGTTAGCCCAAGTATTGGCACTCATTCCTGGTACATCTCGCTCAGGTATTACGATGACCGCAGGTTTGATGTTAGGCCTTAAGCGCGAAGCGTGTGCACGCTTTTCCTTTTTGCTGTCTATTCCAGTTATTTTAGGCGCGGGGCTTTTGGCCACTCTCGACCTGCTTAATGCCAACGAAGCGGTAGACTGGTATGCGTTGCTTTATGGCGCGGCGTTTTCATTCGTAAGCGCCTACCTTTGTATCTATTTGTTCCTAAGCTGGATATCGCGTATCGGCATGCTGCCTTTTGTTATCTATCGCTTGGCGTTGGGCGTAATACTACTGTGGTTTGTTTTCGCTTAAGTAAAGAAAAAGGGCGATATTCTTCGTATGAGGGGGGCTTCGTATAAGAGGGGCTTCGTATGAGGGGGTTATTCGCATGAGAATGTGCCCCAGCGCCGCACAATAGCACTTAATTTTTAATTATGTTCGCAGGCAAATGTTTTAACACCGCTAACATAATTGGTAATCACCTAATAGGTAAGGGAAGTGAGATATGGCAGAAACAATATTTGACAAAATCATCAGCAAGGAAATTCCAGCGGACATATTGTACGAAGATGAATTGGCGCTGGCGTTTAAAGATATAAACCCTCAGGCACCGACTCACTTTCTGGTTATTCCGAAAAAGCAAATTGCAACGGTAAATGATATAGCCGAAGAAGATCGCGAAGTGGTGGGGCACTTGTCATTTGTTGCAGCAAAAATTGCAAAGGAGCAAGGGTTTGCTGACCAAGGCTTTCGTACGGTAATGAACTGTAATGAATACGGTGGTCAAACGGTATATCACATTCACCTTCACGTGTTGGCAGGCAAACCGCTAGGCTGGCCTCCTTACACTGAAAATATGAAGCAACACGTAGAGTAGCGTGGAAAGATAGGAATACAAAAATGCCGCCCTTGATAGTTATCTCAGGGCGGCATTTTTATTTTATGAGTACAGTACTTACTTAGTTAGCAAGCCCCAGTACTTTCTTACCTTGGTTGAAGTGAATATCAACCGGAATGCTCGCTGCCTCTAGGCGCGCTAAATCTGAAGCAAGATCGGGTTTAATCACACCCATAGTTTCTACTAGCTTCGCTACGCCATCGTAATCGCCATCACCTTGTAACGTAAGGATTAGTTCAGATAGTGCTTCTACTGCGGCGCCCATCTTCTCCATATTTACGCGATACATGCCGTCTTCTGTTTTCTCGAAGGCGCCTTGCTGGGCAAAAAAGTTAAAGCGGATCATGTTCGCTTTTCCATGTGCAGAACTTGCGCCGAAACGCACAGAACGGAAAATGCCAGCCATAAAGGTAACGTAATAATCTTCTAGTGTTCCTTCAGTGATTTCACCTTTTTCAAGAAGACTTTGCACCATGTACAAACCTAGAATATCCGCCTTGCCTTCTTCAAGAGCCGACGCATGCTCTTTAAGTGCTCCGCGCACAGTCCCTGTACCATCTAGGGTGTTCTTAATCCCTAAACCGTGTGCCACTTCATGAAACATGGTGTTCGCGAAAAAGGCGTCAAACGTAATGTGTTCACGTTGCTCTGGTACAATTAACGTATCCGCAATAGGCACCAAAATAGTATCGAACTTTGCACGCATTGCGTTTTTAAGCTGCAGACGGCGGGTACCTTTTTCTAGCTGTACTCGCTCATCATTGGGCAAGTTAATTGCAATGGTCTTACTGCCTGCATTAGAGTGGCCGGCATAATAAATAACATCATAAGCGTTAAGGTCTGCATCAGAACCTGGCATTTCCGCTTTATATGCCTCAGCAACCGGAAGGCCTTGCTGTAATTCAGGTAAGAAGGCCGCGTATTTAGCTAGCTTTTCACTCCATGCTAAATCTTTAATGAGTACATAGGCTTCAAACGCTGCGCGATAGCCAAAGAGTTGATCTTCGTAGCTTTCAATAGGACCGATAACCAGCTCAATAGGGTTGGTTTTCATATCCATCCACGCCATGTCAGAAGCCAGGTAGTCGTTTGATAGTAGGGCTTCAGAACGCAGCTGCAAATATTGTTTAAAGCTTTCATCTTCAGCAAGCTCTGACGCTTTTTTAAGTAAGTCAGATGCCTTCATTAATTCGCTTTTAAAAGCTTCAGAATAAGGCACCGAATAAAGGTTGCCCGCTTCATCGCGCTTCACCATGGAATAAAGGCCTTGTTTGTCGCCAAAATCTGCCGTGGCAAATTCCTTTTTTTCCATATCATGGGGATAGAACTCAGCGCCCAGCGCTTTGTCTTCATAGCCACTTAAAAAAGGTGTATCGCCATTTAAACGATCCCAAGGTCCATAGTTTATCGCTGCAAAGTGGCGAACTTTTTCGTCACTAATTGACGAAAGAAATGCATCTTTATCTTCAAAGAACGCTTGTTTCCAGAACAAGTCGTCCATGATTTTCGATGCATCAATTAACAGTGAAAGCATTTTGTGTTGATTGTCACTAAGGTGTGACAAATCGCTGGTAAGATCTACGCCGTGATAAATAGATAAGCGAGACTCATCAACAAGTAAGGTTTGCTCGGAAGCGGTTTCAGGCTTTGCTGTTTGAGTTGGTGTTGTATCGGCGCTTTTGCTGCACGCGGTCAGCATAAATAAACCCGCTACTGCAGCTGCAATAGGAGAGTAAGTTGTAATTGTTTTTTTCATAATGACTCTTACCGTGTGGTTTAACCGCATTGATTTAAAGTATGCGGGGCGGTGAATAGATAGCTCACTATAGCTATGCTTTTGATTTAATACAAAAGTATGAAAAATATTTGCTTAATATCAATAGTGGTTTGCTACCAGTTGACTATACTTTAAAAAAGCTCTGGTGGTTCTGCCGTTGCTAATGATTCGCATCGACACTGTATTTTTTTAGTTGGTCGAAACTAAAGAGCTACTATAGTATGGTGATAGAAATACCATAATAAAACAATAAACGGTTTGTATTTTAGCGTGAAGCATAGAGGCCTATGTTAGTTAACGCACGGAATGCAACGCACAAACATCGAATCTATTTTAGTCATCAGTTTTGCTGGTGGTCGAGATGATTAACTGGTAAAGCAACCTATCGCCTTCACGAGGCTATTTGGAACTTTCTAAGGGTAGAAATATGTCTACACAGAACGCGCTTTCAACCATTTTGGTTGAAAAAATTAACAATGACACACTCGTCCTTCCCACGCTTCCTGCTATTGCATTGAAAGTCCGCAAAGCGGCAGACGATCCCGACATTAATTTAAACGCGATGGGAGATGTGATTGGTCAAGATCCATCGCTTAGCGCAAGAATGATTAAAATTGCGAACAGCGCTTACATGGGCCGCAGCGTAAAAGTGACCTCTATCAGCCAAGCGGTGACTCGAATTGGTCTGCGCCAAATTAAGAATATTTCTACAGCATTGGCCATGGAGCAGCTATTCGTTTCTAAGAACGACGTTGTCGCACGCTATTTGCAGCAAGAGTGGGCAAATACAGTTAATATCGTGGCTAACTCTATGGCGGTGCTTCAGCTTTACATAGCGCGTACCAAAAAGCGTGAAATGAGCATGGATACCATGACACTAGCGGCACTGGTTCACAACATTGGTGTTCTGCCTATTTTGACCGAGGCTGAGCGTCACCCTGAAGTCTTTGCGAACCCTTCATTCCTTGAAGTGGCAATCGATAAATTAGCTGGCCGTATTGGTGCAAGCATTATGACAGAGTGGGGCTTCGGAGAAACCTTCGTTAACGTTTCAAAAAATTGGAAAGACCTAAGCTACATGCCAGAAGAGTTAACCTACATTGATTTCGTTCGTGTTGGCGCTGCAGTCTCAGGTGCGGTAGACAGTCAAAAAGATGCGATCTTAAACTTAGCTATTCAGCGCGGTGTGGTTGAAGATATGGGCGAGCTTCATTCTGATGAGTTTGAAGAGCTTGCAAGCGCAGCGAAGCAGATCTTCTTGTAAGTGTTTTAAGCGACAAAATACTGCAAAGGCCGGTACTGAAGCATAACTTCAGTACCGGCCTTTTCGTTATGGAAAGCTGACAATGAAACAGCACAAAGCAAATAAATGCTGCTACGCGCTAACAGGCTTCTTTTGAACGTAAAGCAGCAATAAACCTAACCCCAATCCCCACACCGCTGAGGTCATGGAATATAAACTAAATCCTGACGCCGTACACAGCATGGTAAGCAACGCAGGAGCCCTGTGGTGCTCTACTTCCATAGCGCGAACCACCGCTCCTTGCAGCGTAGCTAATAGGGCTAGTCCAGCAAGCAGATGAATAATGATACTGGGCATACTCACAAATAGCGCAACGACCACAGACGCTAATAACCCCATGAACAAATACGCCACCCCCGCTGCTATAGCGGCTTTATAGCGCTGCGACTTTTCATCATCCGCTTGCTCGCCCATGCATAGCGCTGCTGTTATCGCCGCTAAGTTAAAGGTAAAACCACCGAAAGGTGCTAATAAGGCTTGAACAATGGCAATGCCTGACAAAATGGGTTTGTGGTCGGGCGTATATCCATGGGCGTGATGAATAGCTATGCCTGGCAAGTTTTGAGAAAGCGTGGTGATAAGAAAAAGGGGAAATGCTAATCCAATGGCAGCACTCAGTGAGAAAGTGGGCGTTACCCAAATAGGCTCGGGCAGGGTGAATATTGATGGCAGCCCTGGTGAGTCGCTTGATAGAGCAACCACACCATCTGCACTACTCATAAACAAGCTAATGGTCACCGACATGATCAGCAACAACAGCATAAGGTAGCGGGGAAATAGTCGACTTCCTACTAAATAAGCCGCGATAAATAACGCAACTAAGTACGGTGCGTCATTAACATCACTGAATATCGCAAGGCATATAGGTAAGAGAATGCCGGCCAAAAGCGCCGATGAGATTGCAGGGGGAATCCGACTTATTTGTTTGAGCAGGCTACGGCTTTGCGCAGTTACAAGAGAAAGCAAGGCACATAGTATAAATGCACCAATGGCTTCACTTAAACGGTAGTCACCGATACTGGTTAACAAAAAAGCCGCGCCAGGGGTAGACCAAGCGGTAACAACGGGCAGTTTGGATAGCCACGAGAACAGAATGCAGGTAATGCCCATACCGAGCCCAAGCGCCAACAACCAACTCACTACCATGTCGTCGCTGGCGCCGGCTTTACGCGCTACATCAATGATAATGACAACAGAACTACTGTAACCTACTGTAACCGCGGTTAGCCCTGCGCTGATATGACTTAACTTCCACTTGCTCATGAAAACCCTCGTGATGGAATTTCGATTTGGAATCGACCGAGCGATGAAACACGCTTTTAGTGTCTATCGAATGTGCTACTCTACCTTTTTGTGCGCTATAACGTACAATAGTTAACTTAACATCTGTGCGTTATAGCGCACAACTGGTTTATTAAACTCAGCGTCAAAATAAAAGGCCTTCATTACATGACAAAAGCAAATGCGCAGCCTTCTGCTATTTCAAGAAGTATTGCACACCACCTGCAGTCTGTTCGTAAAGCTCGGGGGCTTTCCCTTGATAAAACCGCGCAGTTGACGGGAGTGTCTAAAGCCATGTTGGGGCAAATAGAACGAGGCGAGTCTAGCCCCACAATCGCTACCTTGTGGAAGATAGCAACCGGTCTTGCGTGTTCTTTTTCTTCTTTCTTGTCAGGTGATGAAACCGCACCTACGTCCCAACATGCCGACAACAAGTTCGCTAACGACCCAAACGTAACCATAAAAACGCTATTTCCGTTTAACTCAGCCACCCAGTTTGAAATGTTTGAACTATGCTTAACGGACTTTCATGAGCAGCACTCTTCGGCGCATCAAATAGGCGTCACCGAACATATTCACGTACTACAAGGAAAGTTAGGGGTTTTGCAAGATGGTCAATGGCAAACTTATCAAGCGCAAGAGCAGTGTATATTACGCGCAGACCAGCCCCACGGTTATCGAGATGAAGTAGGAGAAACGCGCTTTATTGTGGTTATTCACTATCCAACTTAAAGCGGTTGGGCAACTTTCTTGCAAAAGCTAGGAGAAAGGCTAGGAAAAAAGCGAAGAAGTATTTGCGCTACATGACGGTTGCCACAGTTCAAACAAGCAAGTTAATTAACAGAGCCTAATAAAAAGCCTAACTACCCCTAGGTAATTAGGCTTTTCGATAGCGCTAGGCTATCTTTTTCATCGGCTTAATATTTATTTGCCATAAGTTTATAAACTATCGTCGTTAAGATTAAGCGCACCACGAAGGAAGTTAAGCAGTGTACAAATTTCGGCTGACATAAGCGCGAACTCTGCATCAAGGCGCGCTTCAACCTGATCTTTTGGCACATCGTCAGTTTCTTCTTTAATGCGATCGGTGAACTTAACACGTTTAATGGCGCCATCCTCACACATAATAGCCGTCAACGTCTCTGCATATTCGAATGCAACCTTTTGAACCAGCTTACCGGCATCCAAATGAATACTAATTTCTTCGCTGTCTAACGGCTGGTTTTTACAACGAATAACGCTGCCAGTGTCATCGGTAGATTTAAGTTCAGCTTCTTCAAGTAGACCTACACCTTCTGGTGTTGACTCAGTAACCCAGTGCGTAAGCTCGCTTTGAAGGCTTCTACGCGTAAATGGCACTACTGGAAGTGAGCCTATGGCTTTTCTTACCATGGCCAAAAAGGCTTCGGCTTTGCCATCAGATGATGCGTCTACTACGACTAAGTTGTCAGCAAGCGAAATAAAGCCGTGAGTGTAGGTGTTTTTCGTAAATGCCTGGGGCAGCAAGCGGGTTTGAATTTCTTGTTTAAGATCTGCCTTGGCTTTTTTACCTACCGGCGAACCGGTTTCCATTTCAATTTTGGCCACCATTTCGTCAAGCTCGGCATTTACCACTGCGCCGGGCAAGATCTTTTCTTGTTTCTTTAGGGTTATCCAAAAACGCTGTTGAACAACATGGAACATGGTGCCTTGCTTACCCGCCTGAGAAAACGGAGAGGCGAACCCCATGGTTGCTAAGTCTTGGCTACCGCACGGGCGAAAAGCGTGTTCGTTAAGGGCACGTTCTAAATCGCCCTCGTCTAGCGATAACGGCTGAGTAATTTGATAGGCTTTTACATTTTTAAACCACATAGTGTAAGCATTCTCTTGATAAAAATAGGGCGCAAGCCTACCAACGTAAGACTCGCGGTGCAATTGAATAAAAGGCCCTAGAAAGCGGGCACCTTAGATTGATAGTGGCAAGAAAGGTTAAGCACTCTTTTTCGGAAAACGAATGGTGTACTGTAAGCCGTTGCCAAGCGTACTGTCGGCCTCTATATGTCCATGCAGTGACTGCGTAACTAGGTTGTACATAATATGCGTGCCTAGACCGCTACCACCTTCTCCGCGTTTGGTAGTAAAGAAGGCATCAAACAACTTACTGAGCTCTTCTTCGCTTAAACCTTTTCCGTCATCTTGGTAGTGGATCACAACATTATTACCATCTTCTTTTACATCTAGTGTTACAGAGCCGGCCGCTTTGCCTTCAAAGCCGTGCGTAATTGAGTTAACCACCATATTGGTAACGATTTGAGCGATGGCGCCAGGTGCACAGGTCACAACTAAATTATCGGGGCAGGATACGTTAATTTGATGTTCAGTATGCTTAAAACTTGGCTTAAGTGACTGAATAATTTCGTTAATATAGTCGCCCAACACAAATTCGCGCTCGGTTTCACTGGTCTGGTCAACGGCCACCTGTTTAAAGCTGGCGATAAGATCAGATGCGCGTTCTAGGTTACTTAAAAGTAGTAGCGCAGTTTGTTCTGCTTCATCGATGAAGCTTGCCATGTTCTTACTGGTCAGGCTTTTATCTTCGAAGTCGGTTTTTAAATTGTTAAGTCGCTCTTGTAGAAAGCTGGCAGCGGTCACACTCACGCCTAATGGCGTGTTTACGTCATGCGCGATACCGGCCACAAGACCGCCCAGCGACGCCATGCGCTCCGACTCGACTAATTGCTCTTGCGCTTGATGAAGTGTATCCATCGAACTGGCTAGCTCTTGGTTACGTTTGCGCAGTTCGGCTTCTATATACTGACGATTTTCGTTTTCTTGGCGAAGCTCTCGTTGGTGGGCAATAAGCTCGTCTTTTTGCTGCTCTAAGTCGAGCATGATCTGAGACAACGACGCTGTTTTCTTTGCCACTTCTTGTTCTAAAATCAGGTTTTGGTCGTCTAGCTTCTTGTTGGCAAGAGTGAGTTCATTCTGCGCGTCTTTCAGCTTATTGTTTGAAATAATCAGGTCGTCAATAACGTGGTTGTAAGATTCCTTAAGCTGTAATAGCTCGTTGTCATCATCGAGCTTTATGCTGAGTTTGCTCTCTTCTGGGTGTTGAGGATCGAAATTACCCATTTGCTCGGTAATGGTTTGCAGCGGTTCAGAAAGCATGGTGCGAAATGCGGTCATGAACAAGAAGACCAGAAAGGTGGTTTTTACTAACGCATTACCGATAAGAAAAAATACGCCTACTTCAATACGGCTAAAAATAGTATCAAAGCTAGAATACAAGGTAACGTCGCCAACCGTAGATTCGCGACCTGAGAATTTAAATACTAGTGGGAAGCTGTAGCTAAATACGCCGCCGGGATGATCTTCAATTATTTCACGGTCAACCGGAGCAGGAGAGCGCTGAGCACGGATGCCGTACTCGGCAATGTAGTTACCGTTTTCACCACGAACTTGAAGCCCTTCAACAATAGGCAATGACATAAGGCCTTCGGCGATGGCACGCACTTGGTCGTGGTTAAGTTCCCACAAAGCGCGGGTCAGGCTAGAAGAAAAGGTGTTTTTTAGCGTTTGAAGCTCGCCTTCAACGTGATTTTTCGTGCTGAGGTATTCTGTAAAGATCTGTCCTACCGTCACTAGCAGCGTGAGAGAAAAGTACACTGACAACACTCTGGCTAAGAGTTTCCTTGATAACCCTGTCTTGACCGCAGCCATCGATAAACACACCCCTGTTACATCAGACCTTTTAAATCACCGACAACGCTTGGTAGTTGCTCACCTTTGCAACAATAACAGTCGGTTTTATGTAATTTCAAGAATATGCGTAATCGTATGAATAAACAAGATTATGTATTTAAACTTTGGAACAAGCTTGTATTAAACTTGACACATAAATGTAATCGTTTTAATAAAACTGTCACAGACCACATTAATAATAACGGCGTTTAAAAATGAGCAGGAATATTACGATGTCTCGTACAGTGTTGGTGGTTGAGGACGAAGCGCCTATCCGTGAAATGCTTAAGTTTGTGCTTGAGCAATCTGGTTTTAACATTATTGAAGCCGAAGATTTCGACATCGCGCAAGAAAAAATTTGCGAACCTTACCCAGATTTAATCTTACTAGATTGGATGTTGCCGGGAGGAAGCGGTGTACAGCTAGCTAAAAGTTTAAAGCAGCACGAGTTTACTCGTGACATTCCCGTCATCATGCTTACAGCCCGTGGCGAGGAAGAAGACAAAATTCGCGGCCTGGATGCAGGTGCTGATGACTACGTTACTAAACCATTCTCGCCGAAGGAACTTGTGGCAAGAATCAAAGCAGTGATGCGAAGAGTTACGCCTACATCAAGCGAGGAGCCCATTGAATTTAATGGTCTTAAACTTGAACCGGTATCACATCGCGTAATGGCGAATGAAGAACCGTTAGACATGGGGCCGACTGAATTTAAGTTGTTGCACTTCTTTATGACGCACCCAGAACGTGTCTATAGCCGAGAGCTACTGCTAGATAATGTTTGGGGAACCAATGTTTATGTAGAAGACAGAACGGTAGATGTACATATTCGACGTCTACGCAAAGCTATCTCTCGCCACGGACATGATGCTATGATCCAAACAGTACGCGGCGCGGGTTACCGTTTTTCTACTAAGCTGTAATAGATGTAGTGTTTAGGGAGTAACATGGTGTTATTCCCTTGATGTCGCTGCGCCATCTGGGCATGCGCCCAATTCCACCTTAAACAACGCGAGCTATTTCATGTATTACCCGTTCTCTTGGTTGAGAAGTACATTGCGCTTAGTGCTATTCCTTGTGGTTTTTGCGCTAGTCGGGTGGTATTTAGATGATATGTTATTCGCCGTTGCCATTGGCGCAACCCTGCTACTGCTATTTAACTACTGGCATCTATACAAGCTAAATCGCTGGTTATGGCATAGTCGTAAAATGTCTCCACCTACCGTGCGTGGCGTGTGGGAACATATTTATGAAGGTATTTATTACCTTCAGCGTCGTAACCGCAATAAGCGCAAAGAGCTTGGTGAATTGGTAAAGCGCTTTAGAGAGGGTTCTGAAGCCTTGCCTGATGCGGCGGTAGTGGTTGATGCTAAGGCCTGCATTATTTGGTGTAACCGCCTTGCTCGCTTGGATTTAGGGCTTAAATGGCCGCAAGACTCTGGGCGTCGAATCGACAACTTGTTGCGCCATCCGGAGTTTATTCAGTACTTTCATGCAGGGAATTATAAATACCCCATTGAAGTACCGTCGCCTACCAACCCCAACAAAACCTTTGAATACCGGATTATGCCTTATGGCGATGAGCATTTGTTGCTGATTGCCCGTGACATAACGCGGGTGTCCCAGCTTGAAGAAATGCGTAAGGACTTTGTGGCAAATGTGTCTCATGAATTGCGTACACCGCTAACGGTCATTAACGGATACCTTGAAATTCTTCCTATTGATGAAGACTCCGATCCATTCATGCAAAAAGCGATGAAAGAAATGACATCGCAAACCCACCGTATGCAAAACTTGATAGAAGACTTGCTGGTGTTGTCGCGCATTGAAGCAAGTTCGGAACGCATCTACGAAAATGTTGTGAATATTCCTGTGGTCCTTGCGCAAGTGGAAAGAGAAGCGCAGGCGCTTAATAAAGAGAAAAACCACACAATAAACTTCCACATCGACAAAGAACTCTATGTTTTCGGTGTAGAGACCGAGCTTCGAAGTGCTTGCTCAAACCTAGTGTTTAATGCGGTGCACTACACACCTGCTGGTGGCAAAATTAATGTGTACTGGCGACGTAAACCAAATGGCGCGCAATTTTCTGTGGTAGATAACGGTGATGGTATTGAGCCAAATCATCTAAACCGTCTTACCGAGCGCTTTTATCGCGTGGATAAAGCGCGCTCTCGCAAAACCGGTGGCTCTGGCTTAGGTCTTTCCATTGTAAAACATGTACTAAGTCATCATAATTCCCGTTTAGATATAACCAGTTCATTGGGTGAGGGTAGCAATTTCTCGTTTGTGCTGGATAACGAGTTGATTGCAGAGCAACTGTAACCCTAAGAGGCGAGAAGTGTTGGTGAGCAAAAAGCATGACAAGATGAAAGAGCAACGCTATCGCCTTTCAACGTTACTTTTAGTAATAGGCTTATTGTTACCATTTGGAACCCTGGCTGATTCTCAAAATACTCAAAGCTCGTCATCTGCTTCTGGTAGCTATCAAGTACCTGCCTATGAACGTAAGCCTGGGGTGGCAGGAAAAATATCCTCTGTTGGCTCAGACACGCTGGCAAACTTAATGACCTTTTGGTCACAGGAATTTAAAACCCTTTATCCTCAGGTCGGCTTTCAAATACAGGCGTCCGGTTCATCTACCGCTCCGCCGGCACTTATTGAAGGTACTGCCACCATAGGCCCTATGAGCCGAGAATTAAAGCCCAGTGAAATACGGGATTTTACGCGAACCCACGGTTACCCGCCTACGGTATTAAAAGTGGCAATGGATGCCATCGCCATTTTTGTGGATAGACGCAATCCGCTGCCGGGTATGACCCTTGAGCAAGTTGACGCGGTGTTTTCTGAAACCCAGTTTTGTGGCAGCAATACAGCCATTACCAATTGGTCTCAGCTCGGCGTTGACGATATAGGCTATCGTTCTCCTATCAGGCTGTACGGTCGAAATTCAGTATCGGGTACTTACGGCTTGTTTAAAGTGATGGCGCTGTGCGATGGTGACTTTAAGAATACGGTAAACGAACAACCTGGCTCTGCATCTGTAGTATTGTCCGTGGCCAGCGGTACAGGCGCGATTGGCTATGCCGCTTACGGCTATAAAACCGCAGGAGTTCGCGCTCTGCCTTTAGGTGAGTCGCTAGATAGCTTAATCCCTCTTTCTATTGATACGGTGCGCAACGAAACGTATCCGTTTGCCCGTTTTCTTTATTTAGTGATAAATAAAAAGCCTGGTGAGCCTTTACCTACTCTGGAAAGGGAGTTTTTGCGCTATATCTTGTCACAGGAAGGGCAGCAGCAGGTGTTAAGAGACGGATATTTCCCCATTCGTGAAGACGTACTGGTACGCCAACGCCGACTGCTTGACGAATAATAAGTGCCATTCAGAACAACGCTAACCACTCTAATGCCGCTGAACAAATCAACAAGTTTTTTAGGTGGAAGCCTCTTTAAAGTCTACTTCACCCTAGCTGCAATGTCATAATTACGTCACAAATCAAGAAGGTATATTGACGAAAATCTGACTAATTGCGATTAAAAAAAGGGGCGGTTGATAATAAATAAAGTCTACGTTCGGTCAAAAATTTCAGATTTTTACCAATTAAGTTTTAGAAAAATATACAAAAAACAAATTCTCAGTAGCCAAAGTAAGTCTTCTAAACGTGTTTCTAGCCCAAAATTGAACTTTTTCTATGAAACTTTTGTTACAGCGACTTAATGTAACAAATGTGTCATCTACCTCAGTTAAAGTTTCCGCGTTTTCAAAATCCATAACTATACCGTACCTGGAGAAACACATGGAACTTAAGCAACTTTTCAAGGCTTCAGCTATTGCTACTGCACTTGTTCTAGCAGGCTGTGGCGGCGATATTAATATCAGTGAAGGTGATATTGATAACAGCGTAACTAATAATAATGGTGGAAGCACTGGTGGCGATACTGGTGGCGATACTGGTTCAGATGATACAGCTCCAGGTGAAGTAAGCTCTTTCCTAAGTGGTGAAGTTTCTGATGCGTTCGGCCAGTCGGTTGAAGTACGTGTTCTTTCTGGTCGTTTAACAGCTGATGATGCTGACGCTCAAGGCGTTATCACGCTAACTAATGACACAGTGTGGGCACTTGAAGGACCAGTATTTATTGGTAACGACAAAGCAGACAGCGTAACGCTAGCAATCGAAGAAGGTACAATCATCTTTGGTCGCACTGGTGCAGATTACCTTGTAGTTAGCCGTGACTCTCAAATTGAAGCAGAAGGTACAGCATCTTCTCCAATCATCATGACATCTTTCAACGATGTTGTAGGTGACGAAGTTGGAGCAGGCCAATGGGGTGGTGTGGTTATCCTTGGTAACGGTACTTCAACTAAATGCCCGCAAGACGGCTCTGACTGTGCGCTTCAGGTTGAAGGTGCAGAAGAGGGTGCAGTATTTGGTGGTACAGACGATACAGACAGCTCTGGCATCCTTAAATACGTAGTAGTGAAATACGCTGGTTTTGAAATTGCGCCAGACAACGAACTTAACGGTATTACATTTGGTGGTGTTGGTTCAGGTACAGAAGTTGACTATGTACAAGTACACAGCAACGCTGATGATGGTGTAGAATTCTTCGGGGGCGCGGTAAACGCGAAACACTTAGTTTTAACAGCTAACCAAGATGACTCAGTAGACTGGGACAACGGTTACAAAGGTAAGCTTCAGTATGTTTACGTTCAGCACGCTGCTGACAACTCTGACGCAAACCGCGGTATTGAAGGTGACGGCGACGGTGGTGACGGCCTAGAATTCTCTAAGCCAATGATCGCAAACATGACAGTTATTGGTAACACTTTCGATACAGCTGACGCTGACTCTGAAGGTTTACTACTTCGCGACCAAACTGGCGCAAACCTAATGAACTTTCTTATCACTGGTCCAGAAGCAATGGGCGAGTGTTTAGAAATGGACACTGACGAAACGGTTCAAGCTAACCTTTCTGACGGTGACCTAACCATGACTTACTCAGCAATTGCTTGTTCTGAGCCGTTCAACACGCCAGAAGGTGCAGTTGACCTTGAAGCATGGTTTACTGGTCAAGAAGGCAACCAGTTAATCGCATTTGAAGACCGTGCAAATCTTGGTCTTAACCCCGACGGCACGCTTACAGCGCAAAGTGAACTTCTAACAGCTGGTGGCGATGCGTCAACATTGCTTGATACATTCTTTGAAGCAAACACATTCATTGGTGCGATTGGTGAAGACGACTGGCGTCAAGGTTGGGCATTTGGTTTCGGTGGCGGTAACATCGAACTAGTACAATCTGCTTCTGGCTGTCCATCAGGTACGACTTCTATCACGCCAGTAGACGGTTCAACCACTACGTGCGAAGTGTCTGGCACTATCACGTCTGACCTTACGCTTACAGAAGGTAACTTCTACGCGCTTTCAGGTGCAGTATTCGTAGGTGGCGACAAAGAAAACAGCGCAACCCTTACTGTTGAGCCAGGCGTTACCGTTTACGGTGCATCGGGTAATGACTACCTAGTAATTAGCCGTGATTCAGAAATCAATGCAAACGGTACTGCTGAAAACCCAATTACTTTCACATCACGTGACCACGTTGTTGGCGGTCTTGAGGCGGGTGAAGCGGGACAATGGGGCGGCATGATCGTTCTAGGTAACGGCGAATCTACTAAGTGTCCTCAAGACGGTACCGATTGTTCACTTCAAGTTGAAGGTGCACAAGAAGGTGCAGTATTCGGCGGAACTGACAACACAGATAGCTCTGGTACTCTTCGCTACGTTCGCGTAATGCACGGCGGTTTTGAAATTGCACCAGATAACGAACTAAACGGTATTACGTTTGGCGGTGTGGGTTCTGGTACTACTGTTGAGTATGTACAAGTTCACAAAAACGCAGATGACGGTGTTGAGTTCTTCGGTGGTGCAGTAAACGTTAAGTATCTTACGCTAACAGGCATTCAAGATGACTCAGTAGACTGGGATAACGGCTACGTAGGTAAGCTTCAGTTTGTACTTGTTAAGCACGCTGAAGATAACTCTGATGCTAACCGCGCAATTGAAGGCGACGGTGACGGCGGCGACGGCACAGCGTTCTCTAACCCAATGGTTGCTAACATGACTATCATTGGTAACGAGTTCGACACTGCTGATGCAGACTCTGAAGGTGTTCTACTTCGCGACCAAACTAATGCACAACTTTACAACTTTGTTGTAACTGGTCCAGCGGGTATGGGTGAGTGTTTTGAAGCCGACTTAAGCGATGGCGATACTACGCTACTTGCTAACATGGATGGTACCAACACGCCTCAGCTTACTTTTGAAACATCTGTACTAGCGTGTGCTGAAAACATCAAAGACTCTGGCGACTTTAGTCAAGAAGATTGGTTCACTGCGCAGGCAGGTAACAGCCTACTTGATAACACTGCAACAGTACTTAACGGTATTTACACAGTAGATGCAACAGTAGCGACTGACGTATCTACGCTAGACAGCTTCTTCTCTTCAGTAGACTTTATCGGCGCAGTTAAAGACGCTGATAATGACTGGACTGCGGGATGGACTGTTGGTCTTGAATAAGACACAGTTCGCATAGCTAAAAACAAGCAAGTGCGTTGCAACAGTGGCGCACTTGCTTTTAAGTTTGTAAGACACGAATTATTTTCGTGAATGTATTCCTTTCTAAAGAGGTTCATCATGAACAGACCTGCTAACAGGTTTCTTCTAAAACCCATCAGCCTAGCCGTTGCAGCGAGCATTGTGCTTCCAACGTCTATGGCTTTCGCTCAATCAAATGAAGAAGAAGTGATTGAGGAAGTTGTCGCTACCGGTACGCGCCTTAAGGGCACGGCAACGGCAGTAATGGAAGAACGAAAAAATCAAGCTTTCGTAGCTGACATCATGGGTGCTGAGCAGATCGCTCGTACTGGTGACAGTGATGCTGCGGGTGCACTTCGCCGTGTAACTGGTCTAACACTGGTAGATGGTCGTTTCATCTACGTTCGTGGTCTTGGTGAGCGTTACTCATCAACACAATTAAACGGCGCAATCGTGCCAAGCCCAGATCCAACGCGTAACGTAATACCTCTCGACTTGTTCCCGTCGAGCATTATCGAAAGCCTTGCGGTTCAGAAATCGTATTCACCATCTATGCCCGCGGCATTCGGTGGTGGTAACGTAAATATCCGATTGAAATCTATACCTACACAGCGTGTTTTCAACGTATCAGCTGCGGTTGGTATCGATACGGAAAACTCTGGTGATGTGTTAGATTATGCTGGTGGTGGTCGCGATTGGACAGGTGAAGACGACGGTACTCGTGGCGTTTCAGCGGCTATTCAAGAACGTTGGGATTCAAAAAATTTCTTAGACGATCTTGAGCCAGAAGAAGCATTGGAACTGTTCAAAGGTGTTAATAGAGAATACGGGCTAGAAAGAGAGTCTGCCGATCCTGACATGCGCGTGAATGTCACTTATGGTGACAGCTATGATTACGATGAAGACTGGCGCTTTGGCTTTTTGGTAACTTCACGTTATTCAGCCCAAACCCGCTCTTCTGAAGAATACGAGCTACAAGACCCTGACTTAGTCGGCGATGACATTATCAATGTACGCTTCTTTGACGATATCCAAGGTACAGAGCAAACGGTGACTTGGTCTTCACTATTAACACTAGGTGTAGACTATAACCGTCAACATCGTATTGATTACAGCCTTATCGTGCTAAACGATACGCGCGACGAAATCCGCGAGATGTTCGGTAATACTGAAAACCTAAACCAAGCAGAAGGCTTGCGTATTAGAGATATTGATGTTCAGTACGAAGAACGCTCGCTATATACCAATCAGCTTAAAGGCCAGCATACCATCCCAGAGCTAAACTTCATGGGTATTGACTGGACATACTCATTAGGCCGCTCGGTACGCTATGCGCCAGGTAACTTCAATGCACGCTTCGTTATGGAAGATGTGAATGAAGATGGTATTTTTGACGATGAAAACGAAATCTTCTTATCTGATGCACAAACTGCTGCTCGTTATACTTTCCAAAATCTTCACGACCGCTTGGAGAACTTTGGCTATAACGTGACTTACCCAATGACAATGGGTAAGTGGGAAACTGAGTACAAAGTGGGTGCAAGCTTTGTAACCAAAACTCGTACTGCAGAAAACCGCCGTTTCGATATCAATACGTTAGGTGTTGAAGACCGTTCAATATTAGATGGTAACGACTTTAGCGAAATCTTCAGCGACAGCGTTTTAGACACCTTGTCTTTGTCTAGCCGACCTATCATTCGTGATACGACTATTGCTGGTGATGACTATGTAGCGGGTCAGAAAATTGATGCGTACTATCTAGAAGCTGATTTCTTCTATGACAACAAATGGCGCTTCACTGGTGGTGCTCGTTATGAAGACTTCCGTCAGGTAGTGGCGCCATTAGATCCGCGTACAAACCAATTTGACTTGAGTGACGAAGCGGATCGTTCACAGTTAGCGTTTCAAGAAGACGGGTTCTATCCAGCGCTTGCTGTAACTTACTTCTTAGAAGACGATATGCAGTTAAGAGCGAGCATAGGTCAAACAGTTGTGCGTCCGGATCTTCGTGAAGTGTCATCAGCAACTTACCTAGACCCATTAACTAACTTCCCGATTGCGGGTACACCTGGTGTAAGCACAACAGATATCATTAACTATGATTTACGTTGGGAATGGTACCGTGAAGCAGGCAACAACGTATCGGTAGGCTTATTCTACAAAGATATGGAAGCGCCAATTGAATCGGTACAATCTCCAGCTCAGGATGGTCCACCGCTAATTCGTATCGCTAATGCAGAATCTGGTGAGGTCTATGGTGTCGAAGTTGAATTCCTTCAAGACTTGGCCTTTATTGGCGACGGTATCTGGGACAACTTGTTTACTACAGGTAACATCACTGTCAGTGATTCTGAAATCGTGTTAGATCGTCAGAATATTGTTGAGCAAACCGGTGTTTCTGCGGCGATTACTAATGTTGAGCGTCGTATGACGGGTCACTCTCAGTATGTACTTAACATGCAGTTGGGTTATGACTCAGATAACGGTGAACACTCTGCCTCACTCGTCTACAACGTATTTGGTGAGCGTATTCTAATTCCCGGTATCGACGGTTTCGACGATAACTTCGAACAACCATTCCATTCACTTGATATGGTGTACAAGTATTACCCAGACTTTAATAGCACTGTCACATTACGCGTTCAAAATATCCTAGGTGAAGATCGTGAAATTGAATTCAATGATACGTTGCTTAGGTCGGAGACAAGGGGTACAGGTATTAGGTTGTCATATAAATATGACTTCTAAACCTTAACTTATTACAGAGGCCGCTAACCAGCGGCCTTTTTTATGTGCAATAGATGACACTTTTGGTCTATTTATGACAGTTTCGTAATAAAACTGTCACAGAAAACTCCTATCCTACGCGCAGAAATTTATAGTCGGATACAACCGATTTCTTTTAACTTTAAAGGTTTGAATGTATGAAGCTTATCAATGCCTTGCTTGTGGCAGGTGCGCTAGCAGCGACACCCGTGCTTGCACAAGACGATGAAGTCTTAAAACCCGTTGTCGATGAGGCAGCGAAAATAAACGAGTCAGCGGCGAAATCGCAAGAAAAGATTAACGGTATTACCGATCAAATCGACAGCAAACTTCAACAGTTCAAAACTTTGATGAAAGAAATCGAAGGCCTTGAGGTTTATAACACTCAGCTTCGTAAGCAAATCAATAACCAAGAACAAGAAATGGCAGATCTAAATGCTGCTATCGATGAAGTGTCTGTTGTTGAGCGTCAAATCACGCCACTAATGATGCGCATGATTGACGGCCTAGAGCAGTTTGTTGCGCTAGACGTACCATTCCTTCCAGAAGAGCGCGCAAATCGCGTTGCTGACCTTCGCGCTATGATGGACCGTGCCGACGTTGCTGCGTCTGAGAAATTCCGCCGCGTAATGGAAGCGTATCAAGTAGAAATGGACTACGGCCGCACTATGGAAGCGTACAGCGGTATTCATTCAATTAACGGTCAAGAGCGTGACGTTGAATTCCTACGCCTTGGTCGCACAGCGCTAATTTATCAAACACGTGATGCAAGCATGCAGGGTGTTTGGAACAAGCAAACTCGTCAGTGGGAAGAGCTTGATAGCAGCTACCGTACACAAATTACAAAAGGTCTGCGCATGGCGAAGAAGCAACTTGCACCAGACTTGCTAATGCTGCCAGTGGCAATTACAGACTAAGAGGTTGATGAGAATGTTTAACACAGTAAAACGTATCGCTGTTGGTCTAGCAGCCCTTAGCATCAGCGTTGGTGCTTTCGCACAAAGCGACCGTGCCATGGACTTAGACGCACTTCTTAAGCAACTAGAAGAAGGTCAGTTCGCACAGTCTCAGCAAAACAAACAGCGCGAGCGTGATTTCCAAGCGCAACGTGCAGAGCAAGATCGCATTCTTCGCGAAACTCGTGAAAAGCGCGACCAAATGCTTGCACAATCAGAGCAGCTTGAAACTCAGTTCGAAGAAAACGAATTCAAACTGGCTGACTTAAACGGTGCACTAGACACACGTCTTGGTTCACTTAAAGAGCTATTCGGTGTGCTTCAGCAAATCGCTGGCGACACCAAAAATAAATTCTATAACTCAGTGGTTTCTGCACAAATCCCTGGCCGTGCTGACTTCCTTGATAAAATGGCACAAGACATGGGTTCAAGCTCTAAACTTGCATCAATTGAAGAAATTGAGCGCGTTTGGTTTGAAATGCAGCGTGAAATGACGGAAGCCGGCAAAGTCACCACCTTCACAACCGATGTTGTTGAAGCAGGCGGTGAAAAAGTGAATAAGTCTGTTGTTCGCGTAGGTCCTTTTGCACTTGTTGCTGATGGTAAATACCTAGAGTACAACGGTGTAACAGGTACAGTATCTGAACTTGTACGTCAGCCTGCTGACCGTTACATGGATTCTGCTGCTGAACTACAAGCATCAAGCGGTGAATTAGTGCAGTTCGGTATCGACCCAACGGGTGGTTCAATCCTAGGTCTTCTTGTTCAAGCGCCTAACCTTCAAGAGCGTGTAGAGCAGGGCGGCGTAGTAGGTTACATCATTCTTATCGTTGGTGCGTTCGGTCTTCTACTTGCCCTTGAGCGTCTTGTAACGCTGACGCTTATTCGCATGAAAGTGAACAAACAGCTTAAGAGCAAAGAAGTAAACACAAACAACCCGCTTGGCCGTGTACTTAAAGTACGTGACGAGCACCCAGACGCCGACGTTGAAGCGCTTGAACTTCACCTTACAGAAGCGATTTTGGGCGAAGTGCCTAAGTTAGGTCGCAACCTAACTATCATTAAGATTATCTCTGTTGTAGCACCGCTTATGGGTCTACTAGGTACGGTAACCGGTATGATCAACACCTTCCAGGCTATCACCTTGTTTGGTACGGGTGACCCGAAACTGATGGCAGGTGGTATTTCAACAGCACTTGTAACAACAGTACTAGGTCTAGTTGTAGCGATTCCAATGACACTGCTTTATGCAATGCTTAACACACGTTCTAAGAACATTGTGTACATCCTACAAGAACAGGCGTCTGGCGTAATTGCAGAGCGCGCTGAGCGAGGCTAATCATGATCGAGTTTCTAGAAGCAATTCGCGATTTCACAGAAACAGGTGGCCAGGTTCTCCTGGTCATCGGTCTGCTGATATTCGTTATGTGGCTTTTGATCCTCGAGCGTGCGATGTATCTGATGGTTTGGCACAAGCAAGCCAAGAAAGAAGCGATAGCAATGTGGACAGCACGTGCCGATCGCTCTTCTTGGTTCGCAGAGCAGGTTCGTCAGAAAACAATTTCACAGTTAACCATGCGCCTAAACGGCAGCATCCCAATTATCCAGTCACTGGTTGCGCTTTGTCCGCTGCTAGGCTTGATGGGAACGGTTACCGGTATGATTGAAGTGTTCGATGTAATGGCGATTGCGGGCTCAGGTAACGCTCGTTCAATGGCGTCAGGTGTATCGAAAGCCACTATCCCCACAATGGCGGGCATGGTTGGCGCACTTTCAGGCGTATTCGCCGCTACCTGGTTAACTCGTATGGTGAAATCAGAACGCACGCATCTTGAGGATGCATTGATTATTCAACGTTAATGCTAGCTAAGCGTTAAGGTAAGGTATTTATTATGAAGCAGCACTTTCAAAACTTAGTCGATGAAGAAGAAGCAGCCATCGACATGACGCCCATGCTGGACGTTGTATTTATCATGTTGATCTTCTTCATTGTGACTGCGTCATTTGTGAAAGAAGCGGGTATCGATGTTAACCGTCCAGAAGCAGCAACTGCTGTGAAAAAGGATCGCGCTAATATTCTTATCGCTATTTCAGATAAAGGCGAAATTTGGATTAACAAGCGCCGTATCGACGTTCGCGCAGTGCAAGCGAACATTGAGCGTCTTCGCGCAGAAAACCCACAGGGTTCTGTTGTAATTCAGGCCGATAAAAAGGCCACAACAGAAACACTGATTAAGGTTATGGACGCGTCGCGAGCCGCTGGCGTTTACGATGTTTCGATTGCAGCCCAAGAGCAATAAATCATGCCACGATATTTAATCGCATTTGTTATTTCCCTTGCGATCACGTTAGGCCTGTTCTTCTTGATGCAATCGCTTATCAAGATGGGTGGCAGCGCACTAACTGAGCCGCCTAAGGGAAGCGTGCTTGACTTCGTAAGGGTTAAGCAGGATGAACAGGTTGAGAAAAAAGATCGTAAGCCGAAGAAGCCACCTAAGCCTGAAGAGCCGCCACCGCAAATGGAGCAGCCTCAAATGGACTCACCTTCTCCAGATGCTGAAGGTACGTCGATGGATTTTGGTGCTGAAGTTGGAGACGACATCTCCCTAGAAGGCGGGTTGGCCCTCGAATCCGGTGACGGTGAATATCTTCCTATCGTTAAGGTTGCGCCAGTTTATCCACGACGTGCACTTCAGCGAGGTATTGAAGGTTTTGTTATTGTTGAATTTACAGTAACTAAGCAAGGCGCAGTACGCGACCCAATTGTTGTTGAAGCTAACCCTTCAGGTATTTTTGAACAAGCGGCTATAGATGCAGCCATGAAGTTCAAATATAAGCCTCGGGTAGTAAATGGCGAAGCAACGGAAGTGTCTGGTGTACAAAACCGTATTACGTTCCAAATTGACGGGTAACAGAACATGATGAGAAAACAGACGAATACATTGCTTAGTGCACTGGCGTTTGCATTTGCATCGGCCACTGTATCTGTACCTGGTATGTTGGTTGCGAATGACGCTGTTGCGCAAGAGGCTGAGCAGCAAGATGGACAAGAGATAAAAGCTAGCGATAAGCAAACCCGTCGCGTGCCTACGCTTCGCGGTAAAGTCTACGAGCAGCTAGCGCGTGCACAAACGGCAGCTGATGAAGCGGGCAATGTAGAAGAAGCTATTTCCATTTTGAAAGAAGTGGAAGATAAGTCTCATTCTATGAACGCCTACGAAAAAGCGATGATGTACAACTTTTTCGGCTTCATTTATTACAACAACGAAGACTATACAAAGGCGTTAGAATCGTTCGCGAAAGTCGTAGAGCAGCAGCCTATTCCTGAAAAGTTCGAAATGACCACGCTTTTCAGTTTGGCTCAGCTTAACCTTATGCAAGGTAATTACGACGATACCATCACTTACTTAGAGCGTTGGGAAAGTCTTAATGCGGGCCCTGTGCCGGTGAAAAACAAAGTCATCAAGGCCCAAGCGTACTATCAGAATAAGCAGTACGAGCAAGCCGCAACGTGGATTTCTGAAGCCGTTGCCGACCACGAAGCAGAAGGCATGATCCCCGATGAAGGGTGGTTAATTCTTCAGCGTGCTATTTTCTATGAACTCAAGCAGCCTCAAAAGGTTAAAGACGTTCTGGTTAAAATGGTGAAGCTATTTGACGAGTCTAAGTATTGGATCCAGCTAGCTGGTATGTACGGTGAGCTAGGCGAAGAGCGCAAGCAGTTGGCTATTATGGAAACCGCTTATCAGCGCGGGTTCGTTAATACATCCGCTGATGTGTTTAACATGGCGCAGCTTTATTACTATCATCGCGTACCTTACAAAGGTGCTAAGTTGATGGAGCAGGCGATGAACGACGGCGTGCTAGAGAAAAACTTGCGCAACCTTAAGTTCTTAGGCCAAAGCTGGTCACTTGCTAAAGAGCAAGACAAAGCCATTCCCGTTATGATGCAAGCGGCTGAACTGTCTGAAGACGGTGAGTTAGATGCACAGTTAGCGCAAATTCTTCTTAATGAAGAGCGTTTCGACGATGCAATTGCTGCGGCAGACCGAGCGGTTGAAAAGGGCGATTTGAGAAACCCTGGTTTGGTTTACCTGATTAAAGGCATGGCACTTTACAACAAGAAGCAATATGCCCTTGCGCTTAATCAGCTAGCTGAAGCAGAAAAGCATCAGAAAAGTCGTGCCATGGCACAGCAATGGAAGCAGTTTGTGCAGGGCGAAAAGCGTCAGGCAGACGCTATTGCAGCTGAGCTAGGTACAAGTTAAGTATCGTACTTTCGTTAATACATCATTTAAAAGGGTCGAATAATATTCGACCCTTTTTTATGCGCTAGGGAAAAGTACTTGAGGCAATAAGTCAGACACCGAGGCCATCTTTCCTTCTACCTCTAACTGGTTCCAATAGCGTTTGGTTTCTAAAACCTCTTCCTTTATTGAAAGAAAGCAGTCGACCAATACGGGATCAAAGTGCTGGCCTGAACCTCGTTTAAGATGATCAAAAGCATCATCGTCAGCCCACGCTTTTTTATAAGGCCTTTTCATTGTAAGGGCGTCGAAAACATCGGCGATAGCTACGATACGTGCACTTTCAGGTATCGCCTCTTCCCTTAATCCTCTTGGATAGCCTGTGCCATCCCACTTTTCGTGATGACATAAAGCAATCTCGGCTGCGAGGTTAAAGAGCGGGGTATCACATTGAGACAGTATTCTGTGCCCTATTTCAGCATGAGAGCGCATAACCTCCATTTCGCTCAATGACAATCGCCGAGGTGCTTTTAATATTGCGTCTGCAATACCTATTTTGCCTGTGTCATGCATTGGAGCAGCTTGCGCGAGCAGGCACGCTTTTTCGAAAGGCCAACCGTGAGCCAGAGCAAGACATTGGCTGTAAGCTGCCATCCGCCAAATATGATGACCGGTATCGGTATCATTGTAATGACCAGCGGCAGCTAGCATGCTGATTGCGCTTTGTTGGCTTTTACTTAGTTCCTTAGTACGCGCCGCTACAAGGTTTTCAGCCGTCCGCATTTGATGGGCTAAACTAATGTGGGTTTTAACGCGAGCGAGGGTGATACTCGGTGATACGGGTTTGGTTATGTAGTCTACTGCACCTAGTTTGAAACCTTTTTCTTCGTCCTCTCCTTGAGTTAAGGCTGTAACAAAAATAACGGGTATATGGCTAAGCGCCTCGTTAGCTTTGAGCTTTTTACATACCTCAAAACCGTCCATACCGGGCATCATTATATCTAACAATATAAGGTCGGGAGTAAACTGCTGGGTAATCTTAAGTGCTATTGTTCCCGAAGGCGCAACCTTTACATCGTAGTAAGGGCCTAAAATGCCTAATAGAATATCGATATTTGCGGGCTCATCATCAACCACTAATATGCTAAATCTATGTGCTTCATTACGTTGATTATTCATCGGTAATATCGCCTATCAGTTGCGTAATAACCGCTTGAGCACTTTCGAAATCGTAAATGGTAGCAAGCTGTTTCAACCGGTTAATTTTATGTGCATAGACCGACTCGCTGTAATTGGCAGCCAATACATTGATGTATTCAACCGCTTTCGCGTCATAAGATTGAAGCGCCTGCTCAACGTTGCGTAGGGTCGATAGCATGGAGGATTTATCTAGGTTAGTACCGCTTTGATGGATATTGTCGGTGTCGTTTTTATCGATAGTGTGAGCAATTAGGCGTAGCGTTGCATCTAGCTGAAACGATAAGTTTGTTACGTGTCTTGCATTAACAGCTTCATTTCTCTCTTGTGCTTCTATAAGAGGAAGTAGGGTTTGCTCAAGCGTTGTTGCGCCAATAAGCTGAGCATCTTCAAGCAGAGAGGTTAACAGATTCGACGTGTTCGTCTGTGTATGAAAAATATCGAGCAAGTCAGACATAACACCACGCTGACTGTAGGTTTTATAAAACGTTAGCAGCGACGAGATAAACTGGCTCATTTCGTCCGGAGGGTTTATTTCAATGTAACCTGAATGTATGTGAATATCGATGGTATGAACGATTTCATCCGCGGTTGCGGGTTTGACTAAGTGTTGACACATACCGGCGGTAAGCGCGCTTTCAGAAGCCTCCCGAGACTCATCGGCACTAAGCGCAATAATTGGCGTATACCAGTCTGTTTTCTGGGTAAGTTGTTCTGCAACTTCATAGCCCGATATGCCGGGTAAGTAGCAATCCAAGAGTATAGCGTCAAATTTGCTCATTTCGCACAACGCAAGTGCCTGCTCACCTGATGAAGCAACAGCAACATTAATACCTAGATCAGAAAGTATTTGCTGACTAATCTCTACACTAATTGCGTCGTCATCTACCACAAGCACATGTTTGTTTAAAAGGCGTCTGGTTCGCCATTTTCGACTTTCAAGGCCTTCTAGTGTCCGCTTACTAAGTGATAGTTGAGCTGGAGATAGTGTTGAAATAAGTTCTGTGTCGGTAAACGGAAGCTCAATGATATTTATATTTTGAACAAGGGCACTTCCCATTCGTTTTTGCACGTCTTGCTTGTTGAGGGGACTGATTAATGTAGTAAGGTTTAACGACTGATATTCACCAAACTGCATGTGTTTAATGAAGCTATTCCAGCTTTGCTCGTCATCCGGTAAAAAAGCGATAGTTTGAGAGGCTTTACTCGGCAATAGCCCTTCAACTTGGTCGATTATTTGGCAGCGAATGTTATGTCTGTTCAATGTTGCAGCAAGTATTTCGCATCCTTGGCTCACACTTTGGTGCGTTTGAATACACAGTACATTGTCTGGAACCGATACGGGAAGTTGAGGGCCTGTATCAGGGCCTTCATCAGAACAGACAGGCAATGCAAAGGAGAAACAGCTTCCCTTGTCTACCTCGCTTTCCAAGGTTAAGTCACCACCCATCAGTTCAACCAGACGTTTACATATCGCAAGGCCAAGGCCGGTTCCCCCATACTCTCTGGAAATAGACGCATCAGCCTGAACAAAGGCTTTGAAAAGTTTTGATTTTACTTGCTCACTGATACCCATACCGGTATCGGAAACACTGAATGCTAATTGATTTTCGCGCTTTTCAACCGTCAGTATTACGTGGCCGCTGGCGGTAAATTTTATAGCATTACTTAAAAGGTTGAGCAGTACTTGGTATATCTTTTCGCTGTCGCCACGGCATTGCAAATTAGTATGGCACCGAATATCAAAAAGCAACTGAAGCTGTTTTTGTTGCGCCTTTACTTGAAAGACTTGAGCGAGTTTATCGATGGTTTTTGTTAAGGTGAAGGGCTCATCAACTATCTCTATTTTATCTGCTTCCACTTTAGAAAAATCGAGAATGCTATTCATCAGGTCTAACAATGCTGTAGAGCTACGCTGCACTTTTTCTAAATATTGCTGACGTTGCTCATTGTCGGTGGATTCTAGGGCAAGGTGAGTGAGGCCGATAATGGCGTTCATCGGTGTTCTTATTTCATGGCTCATTGTGGCAAGGAAGTCGCTTTTTGCCTTGTTAGCACTTTGGGCTTCGTCATAAGCCTTTTGGAGTTTTTGTTCAATGGCTTTTTGACCGCTTATGTCGTTAAATACGCCCACGTGTCCATCGGGCTTTCCTTCTTTATCGAGCAGAGGAACCGCAACAATAGATATGGGAAAAAGGCGGCCCCGTTTATCGGTGAAGAAGTCTTCATAAGACGTGTAAGACTGACCGCTTCGGATAGTGAGGTTAACTGGACATTGCTCTCTAGGAAGGAGAGTTCCATCCCCTTTTTGATAATGGACCGTGTCGTGGAAACGTCGGCCTTGTAATTCGTCAAGCGACCACCCTAATAATCGCGAGGCAGCGGGATTGAGAAACTGTGTTGTACCTTCACCGTTTACGGCATACACACCCTCGCCGATGCTATCAGTGATACTTCGATAGAACGCGCGCCCTTCGGAAAGTCTCGTCTCTAATCGCTTTTGTTCTGATATATCGGTGGCAATAGCAATTAGGTGGTCTACCCGCGGCGGT
This sequence comes from Alteromonas sp. CH_MED4-4, assembly GCF_037029575.1. NCBI lineage: Bacteria > Pseudomonadati > Pseudomonadota > Gammaproteobacteria > Alteromonadales > Alteromonadaceae > Alteromonas > Alteromonas sp. CH_MED4-4. The sequence continues at coordinate 46,221 of NZ_JAYMEU010000031.1, forward strand.
GACTTAATGACGGGAACCAGAGTGGCAAATACGTACCAAGGTTCGCCCAACTTAGTCAGACTATGTACTTCGCCTTGCCAGGTTTGGCCTTGAGATAGCGAAACAAAAATATCTGATTTTTCCTGCTCGGACATATTGGTAATATCGAATGCGGAGATATTTTCCCCAATTATCTCGTCAATTGAAAAACCAGATAGTTGGCTGCACTTGTCATTAGCGCTTAGAATTTTACCGTTTACGTCCATTGTCGCAACAATGCCGTGTTTATCCATGGCCTGCCGCTGTAAAAGCTGCGCGCTCATGTGAACTCTCCTACAACAATGTTGAATTGCAGGACAGAACGACGGCTAGTTTTGACAGACAATGTCATAAATTGCATATGTGCAACAAAAGTGAATGGGGTATAGATAAGTTATAGTCTGTACCGCGCTTATTTCCAATGAAATCAGATTATCCTTTGGTAGCAATAACCTGATTTTTCAATGGAAAACGCGTAAAACTAGGTATTAAGCGCCGCGCTGAATGTGCGGCGCAAGTGGGGGAGTCATTAAGCCGAACGAAGCTCTCTACGTAGAATTTTTCCGACGGTAGATTTTGGTAGCTCGTCAAGTATCGTGATCGACTTAGGGATCTTGTAATTTGTGAGGTGCTGTTTACAAAAATCAATGACGTCTTGTGTCGATACATCGCTTGAAACAGTAATAAATGCACATACTCGTTCACCGGTCTTTTCATCGGGTTTACCCACAACAGCGGCTTCCATCACGCTAGGGTGAGTTGTAAGTACATCTTCAATCTCGTTTGGGTAGACATTAAAGCCAGAGACAATAATCATATCTTTTAAACGATCTACAATTTTAATTGCCCCAGATTCGGTGCGAATGCCAATGTCCCCGGTTTTAAAGAAGCCATCTTGGGTCATGACTTTGGCAGTTTCGTCGTCTCGGTTCCAATAACCCAGCATAACCTGAGGTCCGCGAACTGCAATTTGCCCCGACTCACCATCGGCCACCGGCTTATCATGGCTATCCAGTAACGCAACTTCAGTGCCTTCTAGTTCATGCCCCACCGTGCCAATCTCTTCTTTACCTGGAATGTTAAAAGATACAACTGGCGCAGTTTCTGATAGCCCATAGCCCTCGGTGATGGTGTTCCCGGTTACGTCTCGCCAAATAGATACTGCGGCTTGAGTAAGTGCGGTGCCGCCAGACATTGTGAGGTGTAATTTAGAAAAGTCTAACTTTGCAAATTCAGGGTGTCTCCCAAGACCAACAAACAAGGTGTTGATCCCCATGAATGCTGAAATTTTATGGGGCTTGAGTGTTTGAATGAAACCGTCGATATCCCGTGGATTGGGTATAAGAATTATCTGAGTACCTTTGGCAAAGAGCGCCATCATTCCAACCGTAAATGCATAAATATGATAAAGCGGTAATGGGCATACCAATACTTCTTCACCATCTTTGAAGCCCTCACCAATACGGTCGAGCATTTGGATGCAGTTAGCTAAAACGTTTTTATTACTTAAGGCTGCGCCCTTCGATACCCCAGTAGTACCACCGGTGTATTGCAACATGGCAAGTTCATCTAGAGCAATAGAAGGACGTTCAAATGCAGGCAGTGTATTGCCTAGCTCCACTGCTTGTGTGAATGAAACCGTACCATCGAGATTTGGTGCAGTGTTAGGGTCTAAAAGCTCTGTTGCCGATGTGGTGATAACGGTTTCGATACTAGTATCATCTTTTATGCTAGTAAATTTGGGGAGCAAATCACCCAGAATAACCAGAGCTTTCGCGCCACTATCAGTGAACTGGTGCTTCATCTCGCGTTCGGTATAAAGCGGGTTTGTATTTACTACAACAAGGCCTGCGCGTAAGGCAGCATAAACAACAATAGGGTTTTGAATTAAATTAGGAAGTTGTATGGCGACTTTGGTACCAGGAGACAATTTAGCTTCGTGAACAAAGTAGCGGGCTAATGCTGATGACTTACGGTCTATCTCGGCAAATGTAAGTGTTTGTCCAAGCGCCGTATACGCTGGCCTGTCGGCAAATTTTTGCAAAACGCTTTCAATATAATCGGCTAAGCAGGTCACGTTATCAGGATAAGTTATCATGTTGCTTGTTCCTAGTAGGGCAAAGTAAGTAGGGTGTTTATGCCTTACAGTAGCAAACTTAACTTTTCATTTACATCAGGGTTGGGTTATTTAGTATTATAATTTTTAGTTATCAATTGTTTGTAGAACTATTACTTAAGTAACTATATAGCCCACCAGCACAGATGCCTGCCATGCATTGTGCGGTAAGTCCTAAGGTAGTGCGAGCGCCTGCAATTAGGGTCACATTCAATATGGGCTGCATGGCAATGAGCATTAATAAGAACGACAGGCCTCCCGCTATTGTGAAAAGAATAAATCGGGTACGGTTGGAAGAGCCACTGGCATTTTGATTCAGACGTCTAACAATGAAATGTGTCGCCAAGAACGCCAACAATAAGGTAACGGCGATAATCACGCCGTAAGTAGGCAAAAGGCCTAGTGCATCTTGCCATATCATGAAAAACCAATCGCTTGGATTCATATCGACATCAATTTGAATGAGTCCGATTAAAACGGCACACGAGTGAAACGTACTTGCTAGTAGAAAGCCGACGGCCCAAGATGGTAAAAAATGGAAAATATTGCGTCGTATTAGGTTGTTCATTTTTGTAGTCCAAGATTTGTCGCACAGTGCATTAGAACAAAACTCAACAGGCCTCCAATGGTTTGAGCGTGGCAATAGGGTATACCATAGTATGTTAAGTAAAAGAGGACAATCACAATGAAGTCATGGCGTACGATGATCAGTTTACTGGCTTTTTCTTTATTGGGAGCTGCTTTGGCTCCTGCTTTTGCCGTAACTACTGCCTCTGAACTCACTCAAAAGCACGCATCTAATACTGAGCAACGTGAAGCAGGTAGCTCAAATCTAACGGCCTATGAAAATTTCGACCAGCATGTCATGACAGAAGATATCGCTACCTCACTGGCGTTTCCCAAGGCCTTAACGACGGTTATCGATAAGGCTCAGGCAAGCACCCATATATTAATAGTAACGCGAGATGGTGAGCTGGTAATTATTGACAATAAGGGGGAAAGTGCGCGGTTTTCTTTAATGCTCGATGACTTGTACACCAAAGGGCAAGGAGGCGTACTCGATCTTCTTATACCCTCGCAATTCCCTGAAGACAGAACCGTGTTGCTGAGTTATTCCAAGGGGAGCGATAGTGCAAACCGTCTTGCTATAGTAAAAGGACAGCTTTCCCTTACTTCTGGCATTACTAACATTCAGCCAGTGTTAGCACTGGCACAAGCCAAAGACACGCCTGTGCACTACGGTGGGAAACTGCTTCAACTAGAGGGCAGTGCTTTACACACAAAACAGGGCTTTTTGGTTACGACAGGAGATGGCTTTGATTATCGCGAGCAAGCGCAAGTTATCAGTTCACAACTAGGAAAAGTGCTAGGGTTCACAATAGACGGCAAGCCGTTGGCCAACCCTCCTTTTCCTGATAACCCCTTTATTTTTAGTATTGGACACCGCAATCCCCAAGGACTTGTAGAGGGGAGTGACGGCAACCTATTTTTGCATGAGCACGGCCCAGATGGCGGTGATGAAGTAAACCTTTTACAACAAGGCGCAAATTATGGTTGGCCAGTTGTTACACTAGGCAAAGACTATTCCGGCGCTAGAATTTCGCCTTTTTCGACCTATCCGGGTATGACTGGCCCCATTGTAGACTGGACACCTTCTATAGCGCCATCCTCCATGATCTACTATTCCCATGGGCGTTTCCCGATGCTAGCTAATACGTTACTTGTTACCAGTTTGAAAGCCAAAGCTTTGTATGCAGTTAGAGCCGTATCGAACGAATATATCTCTACAAAAATTTTTGAGGGACCTGGGGAACGGCTGCGGGATATTGCGCTTGATCATCAAGGTAACCTGCTTCTTTTGACCGATGGTGAAAATGGAAGAGTGATCGAGGTATCGCCAAGAGGAAATTAGGCACAGAAAACATTAATAAATGAAATTTTGTTTCAAAATTGATGGTAATTTGTACTGGTAGCACCATAAATAAAATGAATGTCTGTCATAAGTGCAACACTATTATTTATCTTTATTGGTCAAACCATTCAAGCTAAATATCGTCATTGATTTCAAATGGTTTGCTTCTAACCACATGAAATTATTGGCTTAATTTTGCTTTTAATTAAAATTCGTTTTTCTAGTAAAAATGTAAGTGCTTTAACACAACGACAGTTTAGGCGGGTGAATACCTAACTGTTTACTTTCAGTCATTACGTAACCGCTAAAAATCGGTTAAAATATCCCTCATTTTTATATGCGTATAGCTAAGACCGACTTAACACTACGCCCAAGTAAAACTAAGACCGAGAGAACTATATGAGTTTGTATTCAGAATATCTGGCAGAGATCGAAACCCGTAAAACGGAACTAGGTCTTAACCCTAAGCCAATCGACAGTGCAGATCTGCTGTCTGAAATTATTGCTCAAATTAAAGATACAACAAACGAGCATCGCGAAGACTCTCTAAAATTCTTTATCTATAACACGCTTCCAGGTACTACACCTGCGGCGGGTGTTAAAGCACAATTCCTAAAAGAAATTGTACTTGGCGAAGAAAAAGTAGAAGAAATTACCCCTGAGTTTGCGCTTGAACTACTTTCACACATGAAAGGTGGTCCGTCTGTAGAAGTACTACTAGACCTAGCACTTTCTGATGACGAAGCGGTTGCTAAGCCTGCGGCAGAAGTATTGAAGACTCAAGTTTATCTATACGAAGCTGACACTGAGCGTCTTGAAAATGCATTCAAAGCTGGCAATGCTATTGCTAAAGACGTACTAGAAAGCTACGCAAAAGCTGAATTCTTTACCAAGCTTCCTGAGGTTCCAGAGAAAATTGAAGTTGTGACTTACATCGCCGCTGAAGGTGATATTTCAACTGACCTTCTTTCTCCAGGTAACCAAGCGCACTCACGTGCCGACCGTGAACTTCACGGCCAGTGCATGATCTCTCCTGAAGCGCAGCAAGAAATTGTTGAACTTGGTAAGAAGCACCCGAATGCTAAAGTGATGCTTATCGCTGAAAAAGGCACAATGGGTGTAGGTTCATCTCGTATGTCTGGCGTTAACAACGTTGCACTATGGGCAGGTGAGCCAACAAGTCCTTACATTCCATTTGTAAACAAAGCGCCAATTGTTGCTGGTACTAACGGTATTGCGCCAATCTTCCTTACTACCGTTGACGTAACCGGTGGTATTGGTCTTGACCTTAAGAACTGGGTTAAGAAAACTGATGAAAACGGTGAAATTGTTCGCGATGCAAACGGTGACCCAGTACTTGAAGAAGCGTACTCAGTAGCAACAGGTACTGTACTAACTATCGATACTAAGGCGAAGAAGCTTTACAACGGTTCAGAAGAACTTGCTGACGTATCTGCATCATTTACTCCTCAAAAAATGGAGTTCATGAAAGCCGGTGGTTCTTACGCAGTTGTATTCGGTAAGCAGCTACAGTCTTTCGCAGCACGTACTCTAGGTACAAAAGCGCCAGCCGTATATGCAGCGTCGAAAGAAGTGTCTCACGAAGGCCAAGGCCTAACAGCGGTTGAAAAAATCTTTAACCGTAATGCAGTTGGCGTAAATTCAGATGCTCCGCTTCACGCTGGTTCTGACGTACGCGTTAAAGTAAACATTGTAGGTTCTCAGGATACGACTGGCCCAATGACGTGCCAAGAGCTTGAGTCAATGGCCGCTTCAACGATTTCTCCTGTTGTAGATGGTGCTTACCAGTCTGGTTGTCACACGGCATCAGTATGGGACAAAAAAGCACAAGCTAACATTCCTAAGCTTATGTCGTTCATGAACAACTTTGGTGTAATCACTGCACGTGATCCTAAAGGCGTTTACCATGCAATGACTGACGTTATTCACAAAGTGCTTAACGACATTACAGTAGACGATCGTGCCATTATCATCGGTGGTGACTCGCACACGCGTATGTCTAAAGGTGTAGCATTCGGTGCCGACTCAGGTACGGTAGCACTAGCACTTGCAACGGGTGAAGCGGCAATGCCAATCCCTGAGTCTGTGAAAGTTACTTTTAAAGGTAGCATGAAAGAGCACATGGACTTCCGTGACGTGGTTCACGCGACTCAAGCGCAAATGCTTAAGCAATTCTCTGGCGAGAACGTGTTCCAAGGTCGTGTAATTGAAGTTCAAATCGGTACTCTATTGGCTGACCAAGCATTCACATTCACTGACTGGTCTGCAGAAATGAAGGCGAAAGCATCAATCTGTATCTCAAATGACGAGACAATGATTGCGTCGCTTGAACTTGCTAAGAGCCGTATCCAAATCATGATCGACAAGGGCATGGACAACGAAGCGAACATGCTTCAAGGCCTAATTGACCTAGCTGATAAGCGTATTGCTGAAATCAAGTCTGGTGAAGAGCCAGCGCTTGCGCCAGATGACAACGCTAAGTACTACGCAGAAGTGGTTATCGATCTTGATCAAATCGACGAGCCAATGATTGCTGACCCAGACGTAAACAACGAAGACGTATCTAAGCGTTATACCCACGACGTTATCCGTCCAGTTTCTTACTACGATGGTAAGCCAGTAGACCTAGGTTTCGTTGGTTCTTGTATGGTGCACAAAGGCGACATGCAAATCATCGCACAAATGCTGCGTAACCTAGAAAAGCTTAACGGTTCTGTTGAATTCAAAGCACCACTAGTTGTAGCTCCACCTACATATAACATCGTTGACGAGCTAAAAGCGGAAGGCGATTGGGACGTTCTAGCGAAATATGCAGGCTTCCAGTTCGATGATGCTAAACCTAAAGAAGCGGCGCGTACTAAGTACGACAACATTCTTTACCTAGAGCGTCCTGGATGTAACCTATGTATGGGTAACCAAGAAAAGGCTGAGCCAGGCGACACAGTTATCGCGACATCTACACGTCTTTTCCAAGGTCGTGTTGTAGCTGATTCTGCTGAGAAGAAAGGTGAATCACTACTAGGCTCTACGCCGCTAGTAGTACTTTCAACGGTTCTTGGTCGTTTCCCAACGACAGAAGAGTACAAGCAAGCAGTTGCAGGCATTGACCTAACTAAGTTTGCTCCACCTTCTGAAGACTTGGCAGTTAAGCCTAAGTTCGAAGCAGATGTAGCCGTTAAGCGCGTATAAGCACTTAACGCTTTCAAACGCATTTAAAAGCCCCAACCTCGGTTGGGGTTTTTTTGTACCCGAAATAATGGGGTCAGAGTACATTAGTACGGTTATAGAGCTAGCGGTAAACAGCTAGAAAAGTACTCTGACCCCATTATTTTTATGCAGAGTTGTTGTTTGGTACTTATACTGAGTTATTAGTCATTTAATAATACTTAGAACTCTAATGCCAAAGCAGTACTCTACAAAGCCTGAATCATTTGGCGAAGTCACATCGGCCTTGCAAAAAGCTGGTTTCAAAATTCTGCTGGTTTTTTCTTTACTCATCTTAGCGGTAATTGTCATAGCCCAACCCCAAAATGTGTATGTGGCAGTATTTTTCGGCCTGTCTTGGTGTGCAATTTCGGTAGCGGGAATTACCTTTTCTAACTATAAAGATCCTTTGGCGAAATTGTGGGCAATACTCACCATTCCCGTCGCGCCTTACCTTGTAATAAGTAATGGGCTCATGCCCGCGACCTTAGTTCCAATTGCTACTATTTTTCCCATTTTATTGCTTTCTAATGGTTGGCGAATAAGTGCAATGGTAGTACTCGCATGCTGTACTTTTCTTGTGCCGCTTTACGAAGGGGATTATGACAAGGGCCTTTGGCTAAGGCTTTGTGTGACCAACCTTGTTGTGTCCCTTCTTATCTATGCTCTAGCGAGCCAATTAGAGAAAGCCCTTGTAGAGAGTAAAAACAAAACTCTTGAGCTAAACAGGGCACTTGCAAGCGAAAAGCAAGCGTCGGCTGCACAATCACGATTCCTCGCCACTATGTCACACGAGATTCGCACGCCATTAAACGGTATTTTGGGATTGACCGATGTAGTGCTTTCTCATGATATTTCGGAAAGTGCACGGCCTAACCTAGAGAAGATTCAGCGTTCAGGACTCTCGCTAAACCGCATTTTGAACGACATATTAGATCTCTCCAAACTGAATGCGGGAAAACTTGCGCTGGAGATTATTCCCTTTGACCTAAAAAGTACTGCCAAAGATTGTGTGGCGTTTTATGCACAATTGGCGCAGAACAAAGGTATTTCACTGAGAATAGAAGTAGATAAAACATTAAATACTTGTGTTGTAGGGGACGCAACGCGCCTTTCTCAAGTGTTAAACAACCTAGTGAGCAACGCGATAAAGTTTACGCATCAGGGCAGTGTCACTTTAGGGCTATCGAAAGGTGAAGCGTCAAAGACCCATCAATTTGTTAGATTTTCAGTTAAGGATACGGGGGACGGGATTGATGCTTCTGAACAAGAGCGCGTATTCGATGCATTTACCCAAGCCAACAGCAGCATTAATCGAATGCACGGGGGAACGGGACTTGGTTTACAGATAGTAAAAAGCTTGGTTGAAGCTATGGGCGGCACGGTTTATCTGAAAAGCGCGGTAGGTCAGGGGAGTGAGTTTTATTTCGAGCTACCGTTTGAAATTGCAGATAGTGTAATTGGCGCTAAAGAACAGGAAAGCACACCGTCGTTCTCAAACCTTACTGTTTTGGTGGCAGAAGATAACGACATTAACCAGGTCGTAGCAAAATCCTTGTTAGAAGACACAGGATTAAAAGTTGCGCTTGCTAATGACGGTAAAGAAGCAGTAGAGATTACACTAAAGCAGCATTTCGACCTTATATTGATGGATTTACACATGCCTGAAATGAACGGCTCTGAAGCCGTTTTAGCGTTGCGAAAAGCTAACATTACTATTCCTATTATCGCGTTCACTGCTGCGGTGGTTGCCGAAGAAATAGATAACGCGTTAGCATCCGGGATGAATGGATATCTCACAAAACCAGTCAATAAAACGGAACTACACGCTGTGCTAACTAAATATTTGGGCGGAGAAATGTCTACAGAAAGTTCCTGTATTGCTAAAGGTGAATATACAGAGTAATGTGGCTATGAAATTGTCATTAATCCGAGTAAACCCCTGTTATACAATAGATAATAATAAAAGTTCGCTTGGCCCAATCAAGTAAATAGTATTACTGCGAAAAGCAAAGCGTCTTATAAAAGGATTTAAGTTTGAAGTCACAAATACATATTATAATTACCCTGCTATTTCTTGCTTTCACGAGCCTTCCGGCTAACAGCGAAACAGGCAGCGACAGCCAGCGTTACGAATTGAAGGTAGAGAAACTCCAATCTAAAGTGCTAAACGAGCAACGAGAAGTGGTTGTTCAGCTTCCAAAAGGCTACGCCGAAAACCCCGACAAGAAATACCCCGTTATTTATCGTCTAGATGGTGCGGGAAATCTTACTATGATGAATGCAGTGCTAGAATCGCTGCAATCTCAGAATGCTGCACCGGAAGTCATTATAGTCGCCATTGAAAATACCGACCGACTTCGCGATCTATATCCCACAGCAAATGAAGATCCAAATGGGCCTGTAGGCTATGGCGGTGGCGGTGCGAACTTTCTTTCCTTTATAACCACTGAGCTTATGCCGTTGGTAGAGAAGAAATATCGCGTGCATGACTTTCGAGTGATAGAGGGTGCATCAGCCGGAGGTGTATTCGCGTTGTACGCACTTACCCAGAAGCCTGAGCTTTTTAACGCCGCGCTGACTTACAGTGCTGCGGTGTGGTGGAACTATGGCGCATCTGCAAAAAGTACGGTTGCATTCTTAAAATCTGCCAATCATTTAGACCACTTCATTTACACGTCTATCGGCAATGAAGGCGCGCCCATGCGCCCGTATTATAACGATATGATTTCTGGAATGCGGGCAAACCATCCTGCCGGATTAAGATGGGAGAACGAAGCCTATGAGGGGGTTACGCACAATCTGGTCTCAGCTGCGTCAACTTTCAGCGCTTACCATCATTTGTTCTTATCAGCTTATTTAAGGCCGCAGCAGTTCAGTGGAGATATTAAAAGTATTAAAGACTATTACGCCCGTGTTTCAAAGCAGCGAGGCGAGAAACTCGACGCGCCGGAATGGGTTATTCGCGAGTTAGGTTATCACTATGTGGGTAAGCAAAACTACGACAAAGCTATCGCCTTGTTTAAATACGATATTGCTGAGTATCCTCAAACGCCAGACGCATATAATGGCTTAGCTTATGGCTATGAGTAGATGGGCGAGTACAAAAAAGCGCTGGAAAGCGTGAACCAAGCTTTAGCACTTTCCACGTCTGAGCACGATGGCCATCAGGTTTATGTTAATAGACAAAAACGCTTGCAGTCTTTATTGAAGGATTAAGTTATCTTGAACCATAAAAGCACATTTAAACACGTAACTTGGATCGCCACTGCGGTTTTTATGGTTGGAATCACCTTGGGAACGAGCGGGTGCAGTACCGTCACGACAGGCCAAACCGATCGCTGTATTGAGCAAGCTAATAACGCAGATGTTCATGGGGTTTACACCGCCGACGAGCAGCTAAATGCTTGCTTGGAAACTTACAAACTGCGACGTGATAAAGAAAGAACGGCAGGTGAAGCGTTTGCTGAAGACGTGCTGATCTCAGTTATTGATATTATTACCGACTAGATCAGCTTCGATTAAGCGAAAAAACCTTCCTACGTACAGTTATAAAAGCAAAGAAGGCAGAGTAATTTACTCTGCCTTCTTTGTTTTTGCTTCTCTATTAAAAGCATAAAAGCAAGCAAAGGTTAACACGTTATAGGAAGAGCCGATGCGAAATTTTTTGACTGCTGTATATGTACTTTCAATCACCGCCATAGCTAACGTTAATGCTAATCACATGCTCGATACTGTCGAAGGGCTGCAGCTTGCTAAGCAATACGATCAAAGTCGCACTGATATCAACGTAGCTGACTATTGGGTTAGTGAGAAGCTAGACGGTATTCGCGCAAGATGGAACGGTACTGAATTACTTACCCGCAATGGGAACAAGATATTCGCGCCAACATGGTTCACCGCTAACTGGCCAGAAACCACTATTGACGGCGAACTTTGGATAGGAAGAGGGGAGTTTGAACGTACAGCTTCTATTGTGCTTTCAACGCTGACAAACATCGAGCCGCATTCTGTCGCTAACGCTTCATCTAGCAAAGTGTCTTCAGCAGACACTATTGCCGCAGCCAATTCTCTATCTGCAAAACGCTGGGCCAAAGTTAGATTTATGGCCTTTGACATGCCTATGACGGGTGAGCCCTTTGGTCGGCGACTCAACATGCTTAACAGCCTAAGTAAATCTACACCTAATCCAACATTTGCAGTTATCCCTCAATTTAAGCTTACGTCTATTGCTTCACTTGATGAAAAGCTGGAGCAAGTAACCCAGGAAGGCGGAGAAGGGTTAATGCTTCATCATGAACAAGCGCTGTACACATCCGGGCGAAGTGACATGTTGCTCAAAGTAAAACGCTTTGAAGATGCAGAAGGGAAAGTACTGGCATTGCTTCCGGGAAAAGGACGATTTAAGGGAATGATGGGCTCGCTTCTTGTAGAAACGCGAGAAGGCATTCAATTTAAATTAGGAACGGGCTTTTCAGAAAATGAGCGCCAATCTCCGCCCGCTATCGGTAGCTGGGTAACTTTTAAGTACTACGGCTTAACCAAAAATGGAAAGCCAAAGTTTGCAAGCTATCTTCGCACCAGACCTCAGACAGACTTGCCCCATTAACACGTACTTACTGCCAGTATAGTCACAATGAACTGCCTCTCACTTACTGTTGTTATACCATATATGGACCCTCTCCGATTGCAAGACACCGTGTTGATTTAATAACGTGATTCATTGCTGCCATAT